>JAGSPR010000001.1 GCA_018262455.1 Deltaproteobacteria bacterium
CTGCGCGCGCTCCTGGCCACGCCCACGATCGTCCCCGCGCGCGATCCCCAGCATGCCTCGCTCCGATCGGCGAGCCAGGAGCTGCTCGCGCTCGCCAGGTCGCCTGCCGTGGCGGGACCAGGGCTGTTCGAAGCGTGTGGCCCCCCACTCTGGGTCGCGGTGCCCGGCAAGACGCTGTGCGGTGACTTCGGCGGGCCATGCCTTCCGCTCGAGCTCGATCTGAACGCTGCGTCGGAGCTCGATCTGCGGCTGCTCCCCGGCGTCGATGCCGGGCGTTCAAGGCGCGCGATCGAGGCACGCGAGCTGCGCGGCTACTTCGCGACACGCGAGGCAGCACTCGCAGCGGCGGGCCTTGGCGTTCCCCAGGCTGCGGCCATCGCCGCGAGGCCGCGGCCCGGCCCGCAATGACGTTCGCCGACAGCGCCTCCCGGACGATGCACACAGCAACCCACAGCAGCCCACCAGGGCGCTGGACTCTGGGGTTCTGAGTACCGGACACCCGACCTGCCGGCGGCAGATCGAGTAGCCCATGATCGTGTGCAGCCGGCCATGAGCATCCGGATAAGTGCTCGTAACCACGAGCTTCGATCCCTCCCGGCATGCTGCAGTGCGGCCGGCATGGCCCGTGCTCAGTCAGCAAGCAACAGGGAGAACGACGATGAAATCCGCCATCACCACCGCACTGTGTTCCATGCTGTTCGCTGCTGCGTGCAGCCCGACCGATTCCCGTACTGACTGCGTCGACGGCAAGTGCGACACGCCAGGCGGCAGCGTCGCGGCGCAGTGCAAGAGCAGCCGAGTCCCCGCCATGGACCCGGTCCGGCCGCACTTCACGCCGACCGGCATCCGGTGGTCATGTCGCGACGTCGCCAACGTCACGGCCGACAGCAACACCAGCGATGATCGTGGCCAGGAGTACTGCGAGTACTTCTCCATGTTGCACACCGATGGCATCCCGTCCGTGATCACCGACGCGCAGGGACCGGTGTTCTGCGATGCCTCGACGCCGTGTTCGACGGGCGTCTGCGACACCGCGATCTTCTCCTGCGTCACCGCCAAGACGGTCGACACGTCGCAGCCTGCCGAGATCCTCGGCAAGAACCTCGACGACGGCGCCCTCGTGACGGGGCTAGATCCCCGCCTGTCGGCCAACCAGCTCGACTGGCTCGCGCAGAACCCGACGCAGAAGGTCGGCGAGTGCGTGTTCACCTCGTGGCACCACGACATCGACCGCGCTGAAGTCGCGAGCACCGAGACGGTCGGCGGCCACGATCTCAACGAGTCGACGAGCACCGGCAACCCGCTGTTCAAGATGATCGTCCGATTCAACTCCAACGGCGCGGCCCAGAAGCTGCTCGAGGACTGCCTCACCCCGGGCAAGTCGAGCATCACGGACAGCTACACCCGCGCGTGTACGTTCGCCGGCGAGACTGGCGCGGGCGCGCCGTTCCGCAAGTCGGATCCATCGGTCTGCACGATGGCGATGCGGATCGCGGAGTGTGGCTGCTCGATCACCACAAACGGCAAGAAGCTCGACCTGTCCAGGCCGGCGGATCTCGCGCTCGCCGAGGAGTTGTTCGTGCCCACCAGCCGCCGCGGCTTCACGCTCGGCGCCTGGGACGGCATCGGTGTGCTGCCGGCCGGCTGCCGCTACGTTCGCACCGGCGACGCGAAGACCACCACGGTCGGAACCAAGACCATCCCCGACCCGAACGGTGACCAGAACATCGTCGCCTGCGACCTCAAGGCCTCTCACTTCTCCGCCGCGACGGCCAAGGACCCCAAGGAAATCTGCCGCCAGGTCTACGGCGACGAAGTGGTCGTCCACGTCCGCGCCCCGGACCCCGCCCTCGCGACCCTGTCCTGCGACACCACCAAGCCGAAGTGCGCCGGCGTGCCCTGGGACTTCGCGAACCTGTAGTCCTCTGACGCCTCCCTGCTGAACGCCCACGCTCCGAAAGGATCGTGGGCGTTTTGCTATTTGTCGGTCCTTCGTCGAGCAAGCTCGATCCTGCCCGTCCGTCTTGCCACACCGTGCCACACCGTTTGTGCGCGTCGCACGTTACGACGCGGGATGCGCAGCCTGCCCTCCCTGCCCTGTCTAGTCACGCTGCTGACGCTCGTCGCGTGTGGCCAGGCACCGCCACGCCCAGCGCAGCCACCCGCGCCGGCCGCACCGGCGTGGACCGCTGGACAGTGCCTTCCCAAAGCCCAGCCCACCGCGCCTTGCGTGACCCTCACGATCGCCGAGGTCGATGGACTCCGCGCGCAGCTGCTCGCTCGGCTGCGGAGCCCCGAGGCGATGGTGTTCCCCGATCGCGCCCTGGTGTTGCGGCTCGTCGAGTCCGCATGGACCGTGGTCACGCATCGGTTCTACGTGACGTCCTACGAGGCCGCCGCGACCGACGGCGCACTCCAGCTCACCGCGTTCGAGGACCGCGGGGAGCACCTGTCGGGATTTGCCGCTGTGTTTGTCCGCGGACCCGACGGCTGGGAGCTCCGCAAGCTCGAGCCCTACATGGAGGCGCTGAACCACCCGATCACGTCGCTCCGTGACGATGACCGCCGACGGTCGCACCGCCGCGACCCTGGCGGGCCGAGCTAGCCGTCGGCAAGGAACAGCTGCGCGATCGCGTGGGCGACGTACTCGTCGAGCTCCTTGTGCAACATCACGTCGAGCTGCAGGCCCCGCGAGTGAAACGTGCGCGCGGCGCGACTGACGAGTGCGCCGAACCTCTCGAGATCGGGCGGACGCGCCGCGGCCTGTAACAGCTCCACGAGCTGGAACGAGTGGATCGAGATGTCGGCGAGGCCATCCGGTGTGGCGCGCTGATCTTTCCACCATGCCTGCTGTGCTGCGGTCATCTCGAACGCGAGCTTGGTGATCGTGGCGACCAGCTCCTGATCTTTGAGAGCCGCAGCCCCTGCTGACGAGATCCGGAGCAGCACCGCGACGAGGTTGTTGCGCTGTGCGGCGTAGCGCGTCTTGACCCGGGTGGCGACGAGGCCGAACGTCGCGGCCAGGGCGCGCCCGACGCGATCCGCGGACACCCCGAACGCGAGCGCGACCTGGATCAGCTTGCCGACGTCGGCCCCGCACCCGGCCCACAAGGTTTCGGGCTGCGCGAAGTCCGCCGCCCACCACCATAGCTGCGGTGCGGCACCGGCGCGGCGCAGCAGTGCCCCTGGCGTCATGGCGAGGTCGTCATCAGCGACGACCACCTCCACGGTCGCCACGAAGAACGCCCCGAGCTCGCGGCGGATGATCGGCGCGAGCGCGGGATAGCGCGGCAACAGCTGGGTGAACGACTCGTGGATCCGGGTCGGCATGCTATCGGAGCGGGCGGTCCAGCGCGTTCCCGATGCGACGAGCTTGCCGAGCAGCACCATCGCGGCGCGGGCGCGATCCAGCTCGATGCCGTGGTCGTGCGTGACGCGGTGGCAGAACCGCACGAGCTCGGCTTCGAGCCGCTCCACGATCTCGGCCGCGAGGGCAGCCCCCTCGGTGGTCTCCAGCGCGTCGGCCGGTGTGCCCTGCGCATCGTCGCCCATGCTCCGACGCATCATAGGGTCGGGCCAGGCGAGATGCGAGTGCCAGTGCGCCCCTCCCTCCTGCCGCGCGCTCGGCGCTAGGATGCGCGCATGAAGCGCTTGTTGCTCGCAGCTGTGGCGTGTGTCGCGTGCAAGCAGTCGAAGCCCGAGCCTGGCACGGCCCCGTCGTCCTTCCCGTCGACCATCTCACGATCCGGCTCGGACACCGTCGCGGTCACTGCCCCGCGGCCCGATCCTGCCGATCGGATCCAGCCGGTGAAGCGCCTCGCCTGGCAGCGACCGGCGCGCGAGCGCAACGCGTCCGAGGAAATCCTCTACGGTACGTGGGTCGCGAAGGTCGGCGAATACGCGTCGCGCTCGATGTTCATGGCCGATCGCGTGATGCTCGAGGTCAAGGCAAGACCGGGCCAGGACGGAATCTCGGCGATCGCCGACGCGATCGCGAAGGACAACCAGATCTCGTCGAGCTGCATCTGGCTCGAGCTCGCGGCCGACTTCAGCGGCATTCGCCGCGAATGCATGATCGTGAACGACGAGCCAAGCGCGCTCGATCAGAACGACCTCGCCACCGGCGCCAAGCAGGATCTCGGCACCCGCCTGGAGTGGTCGTTCGACGCCACGAAGCCGGCCACGCTGAAGATCCGATTCCTCGGTGACATGGTCGTCCCCGCGATGCGCGACGGCAAGCTGCGCCAGCTCGTCTACCACGACTGGTGGCTGCGCATGGGCAAGGAGGTCGGCGACAACAAGTTCGAGGTCACCGAGCTGTTCCCCGAGCACGACTACGAGCTACCGACGAAGTACCACTACGAGATCATGCCTCATCGCTTTCTCGGGCAGTGATCCGAGGGGTACCGCCCCCCGCCCTCCAGTCGTCCATGATGCGGTCCAGGAGCCGATCGTAGACGCGCTCGTCGACGACGGCGCGGGGGCCGCCGGCGAGCTCGGGGGCCCCGCTACCGGCGAACAAGTGTGCGAGATCGGCCGCGATCTCGGCGCGGAGCGCGGCCTCGAAGTGAGGGGCTTGCTCGAGCTCGCAACGGATGAACTCGAGCATGGCGGCGAACGGTGGCCCCCAGTTGATGTTGCCGTTGCCGAGCGCCTCGTTGCGGAGCTTCTCGATCGCGCGCAACAGCTCGCCGGTCCGGGTGGCAGCCGGTCCTCGCGACGGGACGAGCTCGTTGTAGAGGTCGAGGAAGTCGGGCGGGAACCGGCGCGACGATGGATGGCGAGACGTGCGTCGCGGGACGACCTGGGCGTGGACGGTCCGGACCGGGATCGTGTCGAGCAGGGCGAGGAGCAGGGCGTCGGTCTGGTGCTGCGACCACGAGCGCGGCGACACCCCGTGAGCGTTGGGGCGGTCCGGGTCGGCGCCACGGTCCAGCAAGAGCCGCACGAGCTCGAGGCTTCCGTGCTTGTGGAATGAGCGGATCGCCTCGTAGAGCGGCGTTGCCCCGTGTGCCGTCTCGGCCTGATCAACGGTGGCGCCGCCGTCCTCGATCAGCGCGATCGCGATCGGGATCTTGTGATGAATGACCGCAAGACACAGCGGAGGGCAGCCGTGCTCGGCGGGCTTGTCCGGGTTCGCGCCTGCTTCGAGCAACATCCGGACGATCGCGAGCCGTCCATCCATCACGGCTTCCGTGAGCAGCGTCCCGTACCGAAAGCAGCCATCAGGATCGAGGCCCGCCGCGAGCGCCTCTCGCAGGTCCGCCCGCCTGCCCTCGCGGATCGCAGCTCTCACCGACCGGGGGACGAACACGCCAGCAGCCTATCCCGATCATTCATCAAGCGAAACCAGCCGTTACGGGCGTAACACGGCATACCGATCCTGCCGTCCTCGGCGGGGCATCGGTGGCTACTGCCGCCACTGGCCAATCGACGAGCCACGCCTGATTCGCTGGATTCGTGCAGATCGCGAGGTCCCGGCGCGGCACGGCCATTGCTCATGGCGCCGGCACAACCTCAACGCGGCCTGGAGCCTCCATGAAGCGCTATCTCGCTCTGTCCTTGTTCATTGCTGCCACCGGGTGCACCGATGCGACCTCCTCTTCAGAACAGGACACCCGGAACTTCGGCAACGGCAAGGCTGACTCCGATAGCAGCTGGTGCCACGGCAACCTGATGGCGAACGACGGTGTGGAGATCAGCATCGACTACCAGGTCGCGAACCGGAGCGACCCCTCGGCCTCCAGGATCGAAGCGTCGCCTGCGTGGATCAACGTGCGTCGTGGCGACTTCGGTCCCGGAGACAGCGCGACTGCCGTGATCGTCGAGCGGTCCTGGGACAACGAGTGCGGCGCATTCTGCCGCGACAACTTCTCCAACGAGGGCCCGTCGCACAAGGTCGAGCTGAACTTCGAGAACGGTCGCTTGACGGGCAAGATGCCCGACATCCAGATCCAGCACCACGACACCAACAGCAACGGCGGCGGCTTCAGCGTGCTGTTCGAGGTCGCGATCGTCGTCAACGACACCTGGTACAAGGGCACCGACGGCCGCAACCTGCGGTTCATCCCGACGAGCTTTCCAGGCTTCTGCGCCCGGGGCACGACGTTCTGAGGCCGACATTCGCGATGTCGTCACGCGCGCGCCTGGCTTCGGGGCGCGCTCAACCATTCCGGCTTGGCTCTCGTAGCACTGTCAACTGTCCTAGCTCTTAGCTTCAAGGAGTCTCCATGTTTCGCGCCCTGCTGTCGTCTGCCCTCGTGTTCAGCTTCCTGCCCTCCTGCGCCGACACCGGCCCGACCGACGAGCTCGCCGGCGAGTCCAACGACGGCGAAGCCGGCAAGGATGACTCGGCCGATGCGTTCACGTTCTTCGCCGTGACCCCGGACGTCCGGGCGTGCAGCTTCGACGCACGCTGCGGCGGCTTCTTCGTGTCGCGCCCGAACCGCTCGACCACGATCTGTGGCCGCGGCTCGACAGCCGATCGCTGCTACGTCGACTCGCTCGACTTCAGCGGCACCGCGATGCCCGACTCGGTCGCGATGTCGTACCAGGACCGCATCCGCGCGGGAGAGACGTTCCTCCTGAGGGGCGACATCTCCCCTGCCCCCGACGATCGTGGCGCTTCGCTCCACATCACCGAGGTGTGGGTCTCCGGCAGCTCCGCAGGCGTCACCGATGGGGTGTTCGTGCTCGTCAAGGACAACGGCGTCCGCTGCATCACCGCGCCGTGTCCGAACGTGTCGGAGCAGCGCCTCAACTCGACCCGACACGCGACGATCCACGAGATCGACCTCTCGACCTCGGGCGCTGACGACGCGACGATCGGCCGCGCGACCAGCGATCTGTTCGATGCCGGGATCATCATCGTCGGTGATCGCTACTACCCGGCCCGCGCGAAGGGCCGCAGCGCGAACCAATTCTTCACCAAGGCGCCGGTTCCCCTGTTCTAGCCAGCCAGCCAGGCGAGCTGCATCCTCGAGCCCGAACGCATCGCCGACGCTGACAAATAGGCTACGCTGGAGTCTTCGTGGGCATCGAAGCGAGGCAGTATCCGCGCAAACGAGTTCACCTGCGCGTTGGGTACCACCGCGCCCTCGACTTCGTGGAGCAATACGCCGAGAACCTCTCGGCGGGCGGCATGTTCATCCGCGATGCCACCGGCCTCGCGCTTCGCGACGAGGTCGCGCTCGAGCTCGACCTGCCCGGGCACGGCACCTTCAGCGTGGTCGCCGAGGTCGCGCACGTTGGGCCTCCAGATCCGACGACCGGCACTCGCGGCGTCGGGCTGCAGCTCAGGAAGGGCGGGCCCGGCTTCGCCGACGCCTTGAACGAGTACCTCATGCGCCTCGGCAGACGCACCGAGGCGACGGTCTTCGTCGACATCGAGCCCTGGCGGCAGCTGATCGTCGATGCCGGCTACCGCGTGGAGCCACTGCCCCCCCCCCATGCCCTCGTCGGGTTGATCGGCGATCACACCGCGGTCGGCATCCTCGCGCCAGACGACGTCGCGCAGAGGTACCGCTCCGCGCTCGCGTTCCTCGGCGAGGATGGCTCGCTGGTGATCCCGGTGCACGCGAAGTTACCGGTCTCGCCGATCCTCGCCTGGCTCGACGACAAGCTCCTCAAGCGCTAGCAGCCAGAGGGTTCGAACCCGGCGTGGCCGAGGCGCCGGCACTCAGCCGCGGAGGACCCGCCCCGGCAGCGGGCCCTTCGGATCGATGACGTCGCGGCCGTCTTCGCGAAGCAGCGTGCCCCCGACGATCACCGCGCGGATGCCGTGGGCATCGACGATCAGCCGCTCTGCACCGGCGGGTTGATCTTGGACGCGCCTGAGCTTCCCCGCGGCGACGGTCTTTGGATCGAAGACCACGAGATCACCGGCCAGGCCGAGCGCCACGCGGCCGCGATCGCGTAGGCCGAAGAGCTCGGCGGCGCGACCAGTCAAGAGCCAGACCGCGCGCTCGAGTGACAGGACCGCGCGCTCGCGCACCCAGTGACCGAGCAGGTGGGTCGAGAAGCATGCGTCGCACAGCTGGCTGGCGTGGGCTCCGGCGTCGGACAGCCCGAGGACGATCGCGGGATGGGTCAGGATCTCGGCCAGCTCGGTCTCGTCGTGATTGAGCATCGCCATGCGGAATCGAGGCCGGAGGTCGTCGGCGAGCGCGAGATCGAGGCAGTAGTCAACGATGTCGCGACCCGCGCGGGCGGCGAGGTCCCGCACCGATTGCTCTTCGAGGGCGGGCTGGGTCGGGTGGTACGCCACGACCATGCGGTCGAAGCAGCCGGCGAAGGGACCGGTCACGAGGGCCTGGCGCAGGGCGGCGCGAAACCCTGGATCGGCATAGGCCGCTCGTCGAGCCGCAGCCGAGGCGGTTGCCAGCGCGACGAAGCTCGGCAGCGATTCGAAGACGTAGGGTTCGGCGAAGTGGAACTCGAACACCAGCGGCCGGCAGCTCGCCTGCGGAGCGATCGGCAGCCCCTGGGCGATGAGCCGCGCGCTCTCTTCGAGGAAGAACCGATGGGACCCCGGCCCCATGATGCCGGTCAGCAGCGCCGACCACGTCATCGGGCGGCCGCTGGCGCGGACCATCTCGGCCATCTCGGCAAACAGCATGCCCGGGCCGATCGTCGCCTGCAGGGTGCCCCGCCCCGCCTCGCCGAGCGCTGTCACCAGCGCCAGGATCTCGGCAGTCGTGGCCAGCCGGCTGGGCACGGGCTTGCCCGCGAAGCCGAGGTGGGTGAGGGACTTCGAGGTCGCGAACCCGATCGCCCCGGCGTCGATGGCCTCCCGCACGATCCGTCGCATCGCGGCGATCTCGTCGTCGGTGGCGGCGCGCTCCACGGCCGCCTCGCCCATGACGTAGAGGCGGACCGGCGTGTGGCCGATCATGACGCCGACGTTGATCGCGACGCCGCGTGCCTCGATGGCATCCAGGTACTGGGGAAAGGTCTCGAACGGCCACTCGGCGCCGAGGCCGAGCTCGATCGCCTCGCGGCTCATGCCCTCGACCTTCTCGAGCGTGGCGATCAGCATCGCGCGGTGCGCTGGCCGGGTCGGCGCCACGCCGAAGCCGCAGTTACCGAGGATGGCAGTCGTGACGCCGTGCCATGGCGACACGGTGAGCATCCGATCCCACATCACCTGAGCGTCGTAGTGGGTGTGGATGTCGATGAACCCGGGGCAGACGATGTGGCCCTCGGCCGCGATGGTCCGGCGAGCGCTGCCAGGTGCCTCGCCGATGGCGACGATGCGCCCGTCGCGGATGCCGATGTCGCCGCGTGCGAGCGGGCCGCCGGTGCCATCCGCGATCGTGCCGCCTTCGATCTTGAGATCGTATTCCATCACAGACTCCTCACGTGCGGGGGGGAAGCCGCAGGATCGCGGCGGCTTGCTCGGCGGTGGCGACCTGGCGGCCGCGATCGCGAATGAGGGCGGCCGCGCGTGCGACCAGGGTGTCATTGCTCGGTTGCTCTGGACCGGCGTAGTCCTCGAGCCCGACCCGGAGGTGACCGCCGAGGTCGACGGCCTGTTCGGCGATCTCGGTGGCGAGGACGTCCCCGCCCATCACCGCGACCATCCATGGATGATCCAGCCCGATCAGCAGCTCGCGGTAGGCTGCCAGCGCGATCCGGCTGGGAGCGAGGCCAAAACTCACCCCGGGACTGCTGCCCAGGTAGCCAAAGTCGCCGCCGAAATACAGCTTGATCATCGCGCCGGTGGTCGGGAGGAGACCGGCGGCGGCAAACGAGCGAGTCGCGCGCAGAAAGCCCGGTTCGAAGATCGAGATCGAGGGTCCCAGGCGATGGCGCGCGCAGAGCGCGAGCTGGTGGTGGATGTCGCGGAACGAGTTGATGTAGACGAGGTCCAGCGGCAGCGGGACCCCGCGAGGATCGGCGACGCCGAGGTTCAGCGATCCGGGATCGACCAGGCCGAGCCGCAGCGCGCCACATTCAGCAAGCAACTCGAGATGGGCGAACCGCTCGGTGACCGAGCCGACGAACGCCACCGTCGGATAGAACAGCGCGGCTGGATAGCGCTCGGCGACCGGCTGCCAGATCTCGAGGTAGGCCGCCGCCGCGCGCTCGCCGACCAAGCTGGCGTCGGAGACATGAAAGTGGACGATCGACGCACCGGCAGCGATGCAGGCCTCCGCGCTCGCGATCAGCGCCGCGGTCGTGCGAGGCACCGCGGGACTCGCCTTGGTAGCGACCACGCCGTTGAGCGCGACCTCGATGATCACGGGTGGGAACGCGGGGTCCATGCCGATGCTCGCTCCGACCGGCCCCTAGCCCGCCGGGTGCGGAAGCGGCAAGCTGACCACATCGACGGGCTTGAGCACCCGGGGACAAGCGTTCGGGTCGGGTTCGTAGTCGAGTCCGGGCTGGGCGCCGGCGGGCGTGCGGACGTGCGTGAGCACGCCGTCGCGAATCGAGAACGAGATCGAACCTGGATCGGGCACGACGTCGACCGCGGAGACCTGCAAGGTGCCTGCGGACATCGCAAACTCCTCGATGGCCCCGAAATTGTCCTTGTAGAACACCATCAGGCGCGCATCGCTGGAGAAGATGTCGCCGGCGCCGATGAGGTTGGCGTAGGAGTCGGCCAGATTGTACGTGCGAGCGGAGATCGGGTTGCCGGCCATCGACCGCACCTGGAGACTGATCAGCTGGGCGGTGTTCACCCCCCAGTCGATCTGCACCAGCTGGAGATCTCCGCCGCCGAGCGGAACCCCTCCAAACTCGACCACGTCCGGCGCAGAACAAGCGTCGGGGACCCGCGCATCCACCTGGACGACCGCATCGATTGCAGCCGCATCGATCTGGGGGCCGGCTCCAACCTGACCGCAAGCCGCACTCGACGCGATCAACGCGAGGCTTGCGCCTCCGATCGCGAGCTGCCGGGTTCGATTCGAGTGGCTCGTTCGCAGCGCGGTTCGTCCCATTCGGCGAAATCTAACATGGCTCCCGATGGAGCCGTTCGCGGAATCGGGATCCGGGCGTCGCCCTGGCGGAGGCTCAGAACCCGGAGACCTTGTAGATCCGCCCGCGGTTGTTGGCCGATGGCGACGTCAATACGAACATCGTCCCGCCGATGAACGCGAGGTCCGTCGCGGTGTTGCGCAGAAAGGCGGCCGCGAGCTTGGTCCCCAGCCCCTTGGTCGACTCGATGACACCACCGCCACCACCGCCACCGCCACGGGCCGACGCCACCATCAGCGAGTCCGCGAACGGTGTCGTGCCGCCGGCGAACCACTCGATGCCACGGGGAGACTCGATCTGCGCGTCGAACCCGGTGACCGCGCCGTTCGCTCGATCGACGCGGACGAGCTGGTTGGCGGCCTGGTCGGAGACGTAGATCTCACCCGTCGGTCCGAGCGCGATGCCGTGTGGCTGGTCGAAGTTCTGGTTGTTGGTGAAATCCACGCCGGCCGTCCCGGGCGCGCACGTCGAGATCTGCACCAGCTCCCTGCCATTGCCGTCGGGGGTCAGCAGTCCGAGGGTAGGATCGAACACGATGTGGACCGGGTCCTGTGGTCGCTGGGTCTGCGGGTCGTTGCACAGCACGGGGCTCGCGTAGGCGGTCCCGTTGAAGGTCAGCCGACCGGTCCGGTCCTGGCGATCGGTGAAGTACAGGTTGTCGCCGGTGGCATCGAACGCGATCCCTTCGATCACGCCGAGGCCGACCACGTTGGCGAGGCCGGCGAACACCGGGGTCGGGTTGACGGTGCCCGTCGCGGGGTCGACCTGCCAGATGCAGTGGTTGGCGCAGGCTCCACCGGCGACGTCGGCGACGTAGAGCTTGCCGTCCTTGGGCGAGGATGCGATCGACCGCGGATCATTGAGCAGGGTCGCCGTGCCATCGGCGAGCAAGGACCCCATCAGCCCCGGGGGCGTGGCGATCGTGATCGTGGGATCGACGGTCAGGGTCAGCGCCATCGCGGCCGCGGAGTTGCCCGACAGATCGGTCGCGAGCGCGTAGAGCACGAGGGTCTCGCCTGCCTGCGCGCCTTGAGGCACGTTGATCCGGAACGTGACCGTGCCGTCCAGCGTGCCGCTCACGAGCGTGGTCGAGCGGTTGATGTTGCCGTTACCCTGGACGTTGTCCGTCACATCGAGGATCACCTGACCGACTCCGATCTCGTCGGCGACATGGACCTGCACGTCGATCGGCAACCCCGGCCCGACGTGGTTATCGGTGGTCGGCGACAGCAGCTCCACCTTGGGTGGCGTGCGATCGAGCACCGCGAAATCGGCCTCGCCGGCGAGCGCGTCGACCGTGACCGTGACCTTGCCGGTGCCGTCCCACTGCAGGCCCTCGAGCGTCGCGGCGAACACGCCGCGCTCATCGGTTCGGCCATCGATCGGCGCGATCACGTGCGGTGTCCCGTTGCGATCGGTGTAGTCGACGGTCAGCTGGACCGCCGTGTCAGGGATCGGCGTCGCGTCCTCGGCGACGATCGCCGACACGGTCGTGCGGCCATCGAGCGACGAGATCAATGACGGCGCGAGCGCGACCTCGACGGTGTTGGGCGTACCCGTGCATGCGGCGAGTGCGAGCGAGAGGAAGAACTGGAAGTTGATCTTGGTCATGAGACTCCTAGCGAGTGAGGAACCAGCGCGCACCGACGACCAGCTGCACGAACAGCGGGGTCTCCTGGGCGTGCGGGCAGATGCTGAAGGGACCGCTCGCGAGCGTGCAGCTCGCGGTTCGGTGAACATCGACGCCCGGCGAGAGCTCCGCGTACAGCTGCAGCGGACCACGCTCGTAAGCGAACGCGGCAGACGCCCGGATCCCGTAGTGCGAGTCCGGAATCTCGTCGAACGACATCGCCTGGTAGCCGTGGTGGTAATAGCGACCACCGAGGCCGACGCGCACGGCCATGTTGGGCGCGAGCCGGGCGACGACGTACTGCACGTCGACGTGGAAGGACAGACCAACGCCTTCGCGGGTCCCGGTGCCGAGCGCACCGCTGACGCCGAGCTTGCCCTTCCACCAGCCGGCCGTGGCCGAGGTCGGCTCCCCGAGCTCGAGGCCAACCGCGATGCCCTCCTGTGGGGCCTCCGCGCCGGTGGCAGTCGTGCTGGCGGTCGCCGCGGGCACGGAGGCCGACGCGTCAGTGGATGCGGGCGCGCCCGAGCTCGGTGACGTGGGAGCCTGCGCGTACGCTGGGACGACTGCGGCCACGAGCGCCGCGGTCGCGAAAGCGCCGCGTTTCACTGCACCACCGTGACCATGATCGGCGTCGCCGCGCCCTGGTTCCCGGACAGATCCTCGGCGAGCGCGAACAACGTGATGACTGCGCCGGGGGCAACGTCCGGCACCTGGAAGTCGAAGTCGAGGGTGACGTCAGCAGCGCCGCTCGCGATCAACGACCGATCGCGCCCGCTGTCACTCGATCCGAACAGCGCCTGGCTCACGCCGATCTCGTCGGTGACGTGGACCTGGACCTTGATGTCGGTTCCGCGGCGCACCGACGTCGCCCCCGGCGGCGTGATGGTCACCTTCGGTGGCGTTCGATCGAGCACGGCGAAGCTCGCGGTGCCCGCGATGCCGCCATTGGTCGCGGTGACGGTGCCGTAGCCGTCAAACGAGAATCCGGTCAGCGTCGCCTCGAACACACCCTTGTCGTCGGTATCACCCGAGGCGGGCGCGATCGCGTGGGTCACACCACTGCGGTCGGTGTAGTCGATCGTGATCTCGACAGCCTCCGCCGCGGCTGGCTCGCGATCGGCGAGCACGGTGGCTCGAACCGAGAGGGTGCCGTTGAGCGACGACACCACATCCGGCGCGAGCGAGACGAGGACTCCATTGGGTTCGGTCGTACACGCGGTGGTCAGGGCCAACGCGGTCAACCCGAGCAAGCGAGGATTAGCCATGTGACTGCCATATTGCACCGTTCGCGCCGAGCGTGGATCCGCCCAGCGCCTCAGGACGTAGGGATCGGCTGCGCATCGTCCGGCCGCCTGCGCAACGCCGGTACAGGGCGCGACCACGCGATCGTGGTCACCGATGACCACGATCAGCGCCGGACACACACAGTGGCGGCCGACGGATCAACCGCCGTCGAGTCGACCGGATCGATCGGGTCACAGCGCGGGTGTCGGAGAAGGTCCCACGATGCTCGGATCGTGGGGCGCTCGCGTCGCTCGCTCGAGGAATTCGCGGAGCGCGAGCTCGCGCGCCACGCGGACCGCGATCGAACCGATCATCGCGAATGCCGCGCGCGCGACCCGGTTACGCGGCACGCGTGGCGGATCGAGTCCAACCCACGCGCCCACCAGGAACGCGCCGACCAGCATCCGCCACGGGTGCTCGGCCATCCGGGTCTCCAGCGAAGAGGCAAAGCTGCGGGTGCCGTCTGGCGAGCTCATGGCGATCTCCTTCCCTACCGCTGGTGAACCACCCCGATCGCCGCGACTCGGCCGGGGCCATGGCAGAGCATGCACTGCTCCTGCGACGCACCCAGCGCGAGCACCGCCGAGCGTGGGGAGTAGAACTGCCCGCCGTTGGCCTTCATGTGACTGATCGCGATGGTCGAGTCGTGGCAGGCGCTGCAGGCTCCGGTGATCGGCGACACGACGAGCGTGGTACCGGCCGCCTGCGTGGTGACGTCGGTCGCCGCGTTGTACGAGAAGCCCTTGCCGTAGTCGGTGACGTTGTCCGCGACGACGTACGGCGACACCGTATAGAACGTGGAGTTCGTCAGTGGGTTGGTGTCGTACTTCCCGGTGGCGACGGTCGTGAGCTCCATGCTGGAGATCGCGTTCAGGTTCGTCGCGTTCGTGAAGTCAAACGTGTTCGCGACGTGGCACGTCGTGCAGGTGTTGAGCGTGCCGGGGAACTCGATCTCGTCGTAGCCCGGGCCCGCCTCGGCGGCGTGCCAGGTGAAGTCCACCGCGCGCTTGCGACCGGCGTGGATGGCGTGGATGAAGTACTTCGAGCCCGCGGACCACCCGGAGCTGGTGCGGTTCGGGTTGTGGCAGAACGAGCACGTGGGCCCGTCGTTGCGCTGCCCGGAGTGGAACGTCGGCGTGACGCCGAGCGCGCCGTGGCAGCTGTTGCACTTGGCCGTGTCCACGATGGCCCGACGACCGGTGAAGCCGGTCGCCACCTTCCAGACGTTCGGCGCCGGGACACTCAAGCCGCCCTGCGCCTTGCCGTCGGCAGGAACGTTCGGGATCCACGGATAGTCGGCCACGTTGGTCTGGACCAGCGGTGGCGCGCTCGCGAGCGAGTAGGTGTAGCCGACGCCGCCGGTGAGCATCGTCGCGGTCGCGGGGATCTGGACGCCGGTGAGCTTGATGGTGTAGTAGCCGGTGTCGTCTGGACCGCTGAGCGTGCCGGCACCCGTGCCGGTCGCGCTGCCATCCCAGATCTTCTTGATGTAGCCACTCGCCGACGCATTGAAGTCCGACGGGGTCGGGTTGCCGTCCTGGGGCACCGCGAACGCGAAGTAGACGCTCGGCGAGCCGACGAAGTTCGGCATCAGCTCGGTGACCGGCGGCGTCGCGGTCGGCGCGAAGGTCTGGAACGTCACGTCCGCGCCGCCGTTCTTGAGCTTGAACGTGATCTGCGGTCGCTTGACGTTGGGCGTGACGGTCGTGTCGAGCACGGCGCTGACGCTCTTCACGTCATAGGTGATGACCGCTGCGCCCGGCGGCACGTAGCCGCCCGAGGCGACGAACGCGGCGTTGGTGTTGTTGTTGCCACCGGCGACCAGCCACGCGTTGTTCGGATCGGGCGGAGTGACCGGCTTGTGGTACTTCGCCGTCGCGAAGCCCGCCGTTGGCCCGTGGCAGGCGACGCACGAAGAGTCGGGCTGCGGGCCCGCGACGTGGAAGCAGGACTCCGGCTTGCCATCGGCGCCCCTCACGAGCCTGCCGACGATCTGGCAGACCGGCAGCGTGGCGTCGGTGAACGACACGTAGTCGTGGCAACCCTTGCAGGCCAGCGCCGACGGGTTGGTGAGCGCCTGCGTGCCCTGCGCCGCGCCCGCATGGCAGGTGTCGCAATTGCGCGGGTCCTGCGGGTAGGTCGCCGCGATCCCGTGGAACAGGTTCGCCGTCGCCACGTTCTCGCCGTTGTGGATCCGGTGGATGAAGCTCGCCGAGTTGGCCAGCGGGTTCGTCGTGCGTCCGGGGTTGTGGCAGACGTTGCACATCCCGGCGTCGACCCGCCCACCGCCGTGGAACGCGGCCGATGACGTGGTCTCGGCCTTGAACTTGGCGTGGCACCCGTCGCACTTCGCCTGGGAGACCAGCTCACGCTTGTCCGGCGTGCCGGTCCCGCTCGGAATGAAGTACTCGGGCTGGTTGGCCGCATAGAACGTGTTGGCGTTGAGCGGAAACACCAGGTCGGTCTGGCGCGACGCCTGGATCCAGACGACGTGCGTCTCCCCCAGCTTGGTCGGGTCATAGGCGATCGCGACGGGACCGTTCGTGGTCGCGGTCGTCGGGAACGTGTACGTGTAGTCGCCGGCGCCGAGGCCGTTCTCGACGAGCGTGCCGTGTCCGGGCGCGGTCCCGAGCGGGTTGAAGCTGGTCGGCTGACCGGCGGGCGCCGCCGCGCTGGTCGACTTCGTGTACACGGTGAGCGGCGACACGATTCCCGTGGTCGCGTCCTTCGTGAAGTAGCCGATCGCGAAGCGCGGCTGGATCGCCGTGTTCTGCGAGTAGCCACCGGTGAGGTCGAGTGGGAAGCCCCGATCGTCCTTCAGCGTGAAGCGCACCGTGACCGGGGCGCTGGTCGCCGTGCTCACGCCGTTCGGCCTGAGCGCGACATGGATGCCCGTGCTCGGAGAGATGGTGCCGTTCGGTCCGAAGTTGCAGACGTAGTTCGTCGCGCCCGCCTCGACCTCGTCCGCGTCGAGCGTTCCGTTGTTGTTCGCGTCGAGGCCCGCCTCGATCTTCGTCCCGCCGAACGGACAGTTGGCGCCTGCCGCCTCGGCGCTCGTGGTGACGAGCGAGTTCTTGCCGCTGCCATTGCACACGTACGACGTGCCGCTGGCAGGCACCTCGGACGGGTCGAGCACGCCGTTGCCGTTGGCGTCGACCCCGACTTCGATCTTGATCCCGCCGTCCGGGCAATTCGGGCCCGCGGGTTCCACGCTGGTCTCGGCCAGCGCCTTCGCGCCCGCATCGCCGGATGGGCCGGATGGCCCTGGATCCCCGGTGCAGGCGACAGCCGCAGCCAGCCCGAGGAAGAACGCGCCGATGACTTGTGGATTTGACGACCTACGCATGATTTCTCCGTCGTATCGTTCAGCACTCATCAAACTTTAGGTGGGATTGCGATCCGAGCGCCCATCGGGGCGCACCGACCGAACGCGGGTTGTGCAAGACAGAAACCTTCGCAATCGGGCTGTTTGGCCCGAAAAGCCCGCATTCCTTGCGCCTGTCCTCACGCGACAGAACCGTTTGCGCGGGGTCGCGAGCCCGCACCCGCCCTGAGCCAGTTTCATCTCGAGCGCGCGCTGCGCCTCGCAACGAAGGTCTCCCCCACCAAGCCGAGCCATGCGTCGCTCACGGACGTGCTCCTGCGGGAAGCTGCGCTTCCTCGAGCAACGCGATCGCTCCCGCGATGGCCTCCTGGGTGCCGGCGATCGCGAGCACATCGCCAGCGCGGAGGGGATCGTGGGCATCGGGCGTCGCGTTGCCGGTGCCATCCCGGACGATCGCCAGCACCGTCGCCCCCGTCGCGGCACGGAGCTCGAGATCGGCGAGCGAGCGCCCGATGGCAGCGCTCGTGGCTGGGAGCTCGAAGCGGACCGGTGCGCCGAGCCCAGGAAACAGGTCGTGGGTCTTCGCGAGCGGATCCTCGTCGCCTCCCTCGGCGTCGTGCGCAGCGGACTGCGAGGCCAGCGCCTCGATCACCGCCTGCGATGCCGCGCGGACGTGCCCCTGCAGGCCTCGTGCAGTGCGCCAGAACACCCCCGCGAGCACCGTGATCGCGATGAGCAGCACGACCGCCGCGGTGTAGCCGGGCAGGAACGGCTGCGTGATCGCGATCAATGCCGAGCCCACGATCAGGACGCCGACCAGGCGCACCGCTGCTTCGAGCACGACGCGGGGCTGTCGACCGAGGTCGACGGCAGCTCGATCCTGACGCGGCATGGCCAGCTCTCCGAGCAGGCGCGCGAAGCGCTGGGTCGTGCGCAGGACGCTGACACAGAATGGCAGCACCAGCGCTCCGCCTGCGGCGACGACGATCACGCGCGCGACCGAGTGCCGGATCCGGACTCCGTCCTCCAGTGCGCTGACGAGCGTGTCGAACGTCAACGAGACCCCGATGAGACCGCTCGCGATCACGAAGACATCCAGCAGCAACGTGCGCGCGAACCGGCGCAACGCCGAGCGTGACTCGTGCCGCGACGCGCGCATGCGATCCACCCAGCTCGCATACAAGGCGACGAAGGTCTGCAGGGGCTTCGGGAGCTTGCGGTCGACGAAGCTCGCGAACCGGTGCGAACGGCGGATCAGCGATGGGGTGAGGAGCGTCGTGATCGCGGAGACCGCGACGGCGACCGAGTACACGTGACCACCGATCACTCCGAGCGATAGCCCGAGCGCGGCGATGATGAACGAGAACTCGCCGATCTGGGCCAGGCTCATCCCGGCGGCGACTGCCGTCCTGGTCCCCTTGCCTGTCATGAAGGCACCGAACGAGACGCCGGCGATCTTGCCGACGACCACGAGCAGGGTCAGCACGACGATCGCCAGCCAGTGCTTCGCGAGCTCGCCAGGATCGATCAGCATGCCGACCGAGACGAAGAAGACCGCTGCGAAGATGTCGCGAACTGGATGGACCAGCGGTTCGATCCGCGGGGCCTCGCCCGACTCCGCGACCAGCATGCCGGCGATGAACGCGCCGAGCGCGACCGAGTATCCGAATGCTTGCACCAGCAGCGAGACGCCGAAGCAGATCCCGATCGACGCGACGATCGTCGTCTCGGCGCGCTCGAGGCTCACGACCGCGCGCATCAGCCGAGGCACGATGAGCATCCCGATCACGACGAGCGCCACGAGAAACACTGCGAGCCGCGCACCGGTCACCGCAAGCTCGCTCGCCGAGACTCCACTACCCGACGAGACGCCGGTCAGGATGGCCATCAAGAGCACCGCGACGAGATCCTCCACGATCAGGATCGCGACGACGAACTCGCGCAGATGCCCGCGCACGCCCTGTTCGTCGAACGCCTTGGCGATGATCGTCGTGCTCGAGATCGAGATCGCGGCACCGGCATAGATGCTCTCCATCGACGTCCAGCCGAGCAGCCGCGCGGCGAGATACCCGAGCCACAGCATCAAGCTGCACTGGAGCACCGCGGTGATGCCGGCCGTCGGGGCAGCACGAAACAGCTTCCCGAGGCTGAACTCCAGGCCCAGGCCGAACATCAACAAGATCACGCCGAGCTCCGAAAGTGTCTGGACCACGTCGGCGTTCGCGACCACGGGGAACGGGACGTGCGGGCCGATCAGCAAGCCGGCGAGGATGTAGCCGAGGACGACAGGCTGCCTCAGGCGCTGGAAGACGATCGTCGTCACCCCCGCGACGCCGAGCACGATCGTGAGGGCCGTCAGGAACTCGTGCGCGCCAGCCATCAGTGCTCCGGCCTCGTCGACGACCTGCGCGGCCTCATGTCGCGGCGTACCACGTCGTCGAGCTGCCACAACCGGGTGCGTCGCCGAGCGCTCAGCTCGGCGTCCGGCCGTGGGACGCGCGACCGCGCGCTCTGCCCCACGGGCGCGACCGCGATGACGACGGCGCTCGCCCGACATGGCCCGACTTCGACCACGCCGTACACTACACGGCACATCGGTTGCATCATGATCAGTGCGATCTCGCCATGGCCTCGCACGCACTCCAGGACCACACCGGCGAGGTTGAGTTATTGATCGACGGCGCGACGGTCAACGACGTGTTCGTCGAGGCCGCGCGCGCACTCGCCGACCTGATCGGCACACCCGCCGGCGGGCTCCCAGGCGAATGGCGGGCCGTGACGATCCACGCGCGCGATCGCGAGGCGCTGCTCGTCGCGTGGCTCGACGAGCTGATCGCGCGCACCGAGATCGATCGATTGCGCTACGCCGACGTCTCGATCGACGAGCTCACTCCGCAACGGCTGCGCGCTCGCGTCCGAGGCACTCCGATCGGCGAGTCGCGCACGGCGGTGAAAGCCGCGACGCTGCATCGGATCCGGGTCGACTCGGGGCCAGACGGCGCTTCCGCAACCGTCGTGCTGGATGTCTGAGCCATGAAGTTCCACGCCATCCCGATCGGGCCGTTCGAGTACGAGGTCCTCGACGAGGCCAACCGAGTCCGACCCGCGCACGTCTTCGCCGACGTCGAGCTGCTCGCCGCGATCTCGCGCGATCGCAGCCTCGAGCAACTCGTCAACGTCACCTCGTTGCCGGGTCTGGTCGCGCCGGCCTTTGGCATGCCCGACATGCACGAGGGCTACGGCTTTCCGGTCGGCGGCGTGGCCGCGACGGCCTTGCCCGATGGCGTGATCTCGCCGGGAGGCATCGGCTTCGACATCAACTGTGGCGTCAGGCTACTGACAACCGACCTCGATCGCGCGGTGTTCGAGCCATACCGCGAGCGGGTCGTGCACGACATCAGCCGCTCGATCCCCACCGGGTACGGCCGCGGTGGCCGGCTCGTCCTCGATCGCCCCGGCCTCGATCGTATCCTCGAGGGCGGATGTCGCGCGCTGCTCGGCGATCACGGTGCGGGCGTCGCGGACGATCTCGAGGTGATCGAAGCCGGGGGCTGCCTCGCAGGTGCCGATGCCAGCGCGGTCAGCGAGCGCGCGAGAGAGCGCGGCGCCGATCAGCTCGGGACGCTCGGTGGCGGCAACCACTTCATCGAGGTCGGCGTCGTCGAGACGGTCATCGATCCGGCCGCGGCCGAGCGCCTGGGTCTTCGGCTCGGCCAGATCACGGTCCTCATCCACACCGGCTCGCGTGGGCTGGGGCACCAGGTCTGTACCGACCACGTCCGCGCGATGGACGAGATCCAGGCGCGGTACGGGATCGAGCTCCCCGATCGTCAGCTCGCGTGCGTCCCGCTCTCCGCACCCGAAGGCCGGCGCTACCTGAGCGCGATGCGCGCGGCGGCGAACTTCGGGTTCGCCAATCGCCAGCTGATCGCCCATCGCGTACGCGGCGTGTTCGCGCGCCACGTCGGCCGCGATCACGTGCTGCGGCTGGTCTACGACGTGGGGCACAACACCGCGAAGATCGAGCGTCACGGCGGACGCGACCTGTGCGTGCACCGCAAGGGCGCGACGCGGGCGTTCGGGCCGTCCAACCCTGAGCTCCCGGCGCGCTATCGCGGCGTCGGCCAGCCGATCTTCATTCCCGGCAGCATGGGCACCGCGTCCTACGTGTTGCTCGGCACCGACGCCGCCGAGGCGCGCTCGCTCGCCAGTGTGTGTCACGGCGCGGGGCGTGTGCTCGCGCGCGGCGCGGCCAGGCGGCAGATCGCGGGACACGAGCTGCGCCGTGCGCTCGAGGCCCGCGGGATCATGATCCGGTGTCCGTCCAACGCGGAGCTCGCCGAGGAGGCACCCGACGCGTACAAGGACGTCGATCGCGTCGTCGAGGTGGTGGCGGGCGCGGGCCTCGCGCGCAAGGTCGCCCGCCTCGTCCCGCTCGGCGTCATCAAGGGCTGAGCGGGGCGTCGCGCGGCGATGACCCGAACGTCCGGGGAGACCCAAGAAGCGCTCGTACGGAGATCGATGACGCTCCTCGCCTGCGATGCCTCGCGGCCTCGTATTTGCACCGCCGACAAGCATGCGCATCGATAGCCAGGACCTCGCGCTCCGGATCGATGATCTGGAGCTCGAAGGATCTCTCGCATTTCCGGATGGCGCGGTGGGCCTCGTGATGTTCGCCCACGGCAGTGGCAGCAGCCGTCACAGCCCCCGCAATCGGCGCGTCGCCGCCGGGCTCAACGACCGCGGGCTGGCGACCCTGTTGTTCGACCTGCTCACGGCCGCCGAGGAACGGATCGACGAGCTCGACGCGACGCTGCGGTTTGACGTCGACATGCTCGCGGAGCGGCTCGTCGCCGCGACCGACAGCATCGTGGCGACCGGCCGCGATCGAGGTCTCCCGCTCGGCTACTTTGGCGGCAGCACCGGCGCTGCCGCGGCGCTGATCGCAGCCGCGAGACGGCCAGCGCGGATCGCTGCCGTGGTCTCGCGCGGCGGTCGCCCGGATCTGGCGAACGAGTCGCTCGCTGCGGTGCGCGCGCCGACGTTGCTCATCGTCGGCGGCGCCGACACCTGGGTGCTCCAGGCAAACCGCGACGCCGCCGCCAAGATGACGGCTCCGCATCGGATCGACGTGGTCCCGGGCGCGACGCACCTGTTCGAGGAGCCGGGCGCACTCGATGAGGTGACACGCCTCGCCGGCTCGTGGTTCCGCGATCACTTCACCGCTGCTCGCATGACGAAGGCATCATGAAGACGAACCCTGCACCACCGATCACGCTGCTCCGCAAGCTCGGTCATCACTACCGGCACGTCGGGCAGGAGCACGTACGGCAGCCGTTGCGCGGCGCGACCCGTCGCCGGCTCGCCGATGACCTGCAAGCCATCGAGGACCAGTTCGAGCGCCTGCTGGTCGAATGGGTGTCCGACCACGACCTCCGCACGACGTGGCGCGAGTTCCTGCACGGTCGCGCGGCCGCGCCGGAGGGACCGTCGTTCGCGGTCCCCCCCCTGTTCAAGGGACGGACCGATGCCGGCGCCCGGATCGAGATCCGGCCAGCCTCCGAGGGGTATGACATCCTCGTCGACGGGGCCCGGATCGACCACGGGAGTGTGCCGTGGCACCTCGACCCCGACATGCGAGGTCCGACCCAGATCGGATCGCACGCATGCGAGGAGACCTTCGACGTTCCGGAGCCGGCCACGCGGGCGCTCGCCGACTTCCTGGCAGGCGGCCCTCCGCCGTGGCGCTGGGCGCGTGAGCTCGTAGAGGATGGCTTGATCGACGGCGAGCTCGCGCTCACCCCGCGAGGCCAGCGATGCCTCGCTCGCGTGCGAGCGGTCGTCCGGGAAGTCCGCCCCCGCGGTCGCAACGTCTGCGTGCTCGTCGCGGATGCGGCCCGTGCCCGCGTGCTGCTGCTCGACACCGAGCGGACCGGCGTCGATCCGGAGACCTCGCAGCTGGTGGAGGTCGCGGCGATCACCAATCCGACGCTGCGCGCGCGAGACAGCGAGGTGCTGGCCGACAGCGGCTCCGGCCGACGAGGCGGCGCCAGGACGCCGCTCCATTCCCCACCCGATCACCGCGATCATCACCGACGCGAAGTCGAGCGCCAGTTTGCCGTGCGGATCGCGGAGGAGGCCGCGGGGGTCTGGCGGCGTTATCCATCGTGCGAGCTGATCGTCGCGGCGAGCCCGGTGATGCTCGGGCTGCTCCGACCGGCGATCCAGGGCCTGCTCCGCGCGAAGGATCAGGTCCTGATCCGCGAGCTCGCGCGCGACCTGACGAAGCTGAGCGGTCCCATGCTGCACGACCTGCTCGCCGGCTCGGGGCTGGTTCCTGAGCGTGGACGACGCCCTCCGATCGTCAGGACGCCCGGTCTGCCGATCTGACGTGCGGTGGTGACAGCGGTTCCGCGCAGGTTACGATGGGCTCGAGATTCCGCCTCGATGCCACCATCCGCCGATAAGCTGACGTGAGCTCCTCCCGCAAGCCACGTACGCCGCTGCCACGCGAGGTCGTCCTCCTCGGCTGGGTGTCGTTCTTCAACGATGTCTCCAGCGAGATGATCTATCCGCTGCTGCCGCTGTTCATGGTGGCCGTGCTCGGCGCATCGGCGACCTCGCTCGGCTGGGTCGAGGGGATCAGCCAGGCTGCAGTTGCCGCCCTGACGGCGTGGGCCGGATGGCGAAGCGATCGCTTCGCGCGCCGGGTGCCCTACGTGCGGTGGGGATACGGCCTGCCGGTCCTCGGCAAGGGCATCCTGACGGCTGCCGTTGCCTGGCCGATGGTCCTGGTCGGTCGCACCGTTGACCGCATCGGCAAGGGCATCCGATCCAGCCCGCGCGATGCGCTGATCGCCGACACGACGACACCCGACGATCGCGGACGCGCCTTCGGCCTGCATCGCGCGATGGACAGCGCAGGTGCCGTCGTGGGCGTGCTGCTGTCGGCGGTGTTGCTGTGGTGGCTCAGCGGTTCGCCCATCAAGGGCGCGACCGTCACGCAGAGCGAGCACACCGCGGCAGCCTTCCGCACCATCTTCGCGGTCGCCGCGGTGCTCGGGCTTGCCGCGCTCGCGTTCACCTTCCTGCTGCGCGAGCCCCGACATGCCCCGCGTGACGAGTCCGTCGCGGCTGCCCCTCGGCTCTCGGGTGCGCGCGGGCTGTCGCGGCAGTACTGGCGGGTGCTGACGCTCCTGCTCGTGTTCTCGCTGGCGAACAGCAGCGACACGTTCTTGTTGCTGCGTGCCGGTCAGGTCGGGCTCGAACCATGGGAGGTGGTGCTGCTCTACGCGCTGTTCAGCCTGGTCTACACGGTGGTCTCCTACCCGGCCGGCGTCCTCAGCGATCGGTTCGGCAGATGGCGGGTGATCGCCGCCGGCTGGGTGCTCTACGCGGTCGTGTATCTCGGGCTGGCGACGACGGGCGCGATGGCGATCTGGCCACTCCTCGGCCTCTACGGGGTCTACATCGCGCTCACCGATGGCGTCGGCAAGGCGCTGCTCGCCGATCACGCGCCCACCGAGCGCCGCGGGCTCGCGATCGGGCTGTTCTACATGGCGTCCGGCGTGACGACGCTCGTCGCCAGCGTGGTCGCGGGCGTGCTCTGGGATCGCGTCGGCCCCGATGCACCGTTCTGGGTCGGGGGGTTCACCGCCGCAGCCGCGGTCGTGCTGCTCCTGATCCTTCGACCCTGGCGGGCATCACCCGCCACCCCGAGCCCGTCATGACCTGGCGCAGCCCGCTCGCCGCACTCGTCCAGTGGATCGGCCTCGGCGCGATCGTAGGCGTGTTCTGTGGTGCAGCGTCGGCGGTGTTCCTGTTCCTGCTCGGCGAGGTCACCGGCTACCGCGACGGCCACGAAGTCATCGTCTACTTCTTGCCGCTCGCCGGGCTCGTGATCGGCACTCTCTACGCCCGGTTCGGCGAGTCGATCAAGGCCGGCAACAACCTCGTGATCGACACGATCCACGATGATGGTCCGGAGATTCCGTTCCGGATGCTCCCGATGGTCCTCGGCGGCACCGTCCTGACCCACCTGTTCGGCGGCAGCGCTGGACGGGAGGGCACGGCCGTCCAGATGGGCGCGAGCCTGGCGGACTACCTCTCGCATCGCGCGAGGCTTGGCCCCGAGCTGCGCGGACAGCTGCTCGCGGCAGGCGTCGCGGGAGGCTTCGGCTCGGTGTTCGGGACGCCGATCGCCGGCGCGATCTTCGGGCTCGAGTTCGTCGTGCTCGGCCGCATCAAGTACGACGCGCTGGTGCCGGCCCTCGTCGCATCGCTCGTCGGCGATCTCACGACGCGCGCGCTCGGCATCGTGCACACGCCGTATCCGTCAGCGCCGCACGTCGAGCTCACGGCCCTGCTCTGCCTCAAGTGGCTCGTGTTCGCCGTGGCGGTCGCGTTCGTCAGCATCGCGTTCATCGAGCTGACCCACTTCCTCAAGAAGCACGGCGAGCAGCGCGTCAAGCTACTCGGCCTCCGGATGGCGATCGGCGGCGCCATCCTCGTGGTGCTGTGGAAGTTGATCGGAACGAGCGATTACCTCGGGCTCGGTCTCCCCACGATCGTTCGATCATTCAGCGATCCGCAGCTGCCGGAGTGGACGTTCGCCGCCAAGCTCGGGTTCACCGCGATCACGCTCGGCGCCGGCTTCCTCGGAGGCGAGGTCACCCCGCTGTTCTTCATCGGAGCAGCGCTCGGAAACGTGCTCGCGCCGGTGCTGGGGATTCCGCGCGAGCTCGGAGCCGGCGTCGGGATGGCCGCGGTGTTCGCGTCCGCATCGAATACCCCGCTGGCGCTCTCGATCATGGCCGTCGAGCTGCTCGGCGCCAACGTGTTGCCACACGTCATGATCGTCTGCGTCGTCGGCTACCTGATCTCGGGCCACCGCAGCATCTATCCGGCCCAACGCGTGACCCGCCGCAAGGCGGGCGGCAGTCCAGCGAACACGATGCGGCTCGACGAGCTCCAGCCCTCGCCGACAGCCAACGCCGCACCTGGCTCGGGCTCACGCGGGTCGGCCCCGGAGATGCAATCGCAAGACGCCAGACAACAAGGAGATTCCCATGTGGAAGACGGTTAAGGCTGGCGTGGTCTTCGGGCTGGCGTTCGGTGTGATGTCCCCCCTCACCGGATGCGCCACGGCTCCCCAATCTGCCGGGGCCCGCCAGAGTCTGAAGGAGCGCGCAGACGCCACGATCAACGAAATGATCGCGCGCGATCCCGGGATCCGGAACGTCCTGAACGTCTCGCTGGCGTACGCGGTATTCCCGGATGTCGGCAAGGGCGGTTTGATCGTCGGTGGAGCGTTCGGCCGTGGCGTGTTGTACGAGCACGGCAGGATGACCGGCTACGTCAAGATCGAGCAGGCGTCGCTCGGCGCGCAGATCGGAGCACAGTCCTTCGCGGAGCTGCTGGTGCTCAATGATGCGCGCGCCGTGAGACGCATCCGCGAAGGCTCGCTGGCGCTCGGCGCGGATGTCGGCGTGGTCGCAGTGACGTCCGGCGCGGTCGCACGAGCGCAGTTCCAGAACGGCGTCCAGGCGTTCCTGTTGCCGCGCGGCGGCATGATGGCCGAGCTCTCGCTCAGCGGGCAGCGGATCATCTTCGAGCGCGGCTGACGTCGCGGACTACGTGCGCCACCGCACGCAGCCTGCCCGGACTGCCTGATACAGTCGCCGCGTGAACAAGCTCATCGTCGGCATCCTCCTCGCGTGCGCCGCTTGCGGCGACGATGGCGGCGGGGGGGTCAGGATTATCATGGAGGTCGGCACGGAGTTGCCCGCGTTCGGGCGCGTGCCGTGGCCGACCGATGCCGTGCGCGACGGCGATCACCTCGGCACGATCACCGGGCTCGAGTCGCTCGCGCGCGGCAAGGCTGACTTGATCGCGAGCCACCTGGCGGCGCTCGACGGATTCGGCCTGCGCCCGGCGATCGCGTTCTTCGTCGATGGGGCACTCGATCCTGCGTCGCTGCCCACGAGCACCACGGCGAAGGGCGATGCCCTGTTCGTGATCGATCCGACGAGCGGCGAGATCATCGCGTTCGACTGGAAATACGATCCCGAGCGCAACACGATCGCCGGCGCCCCCCGCCCCGGCACGCAACTCCACGAGGGCACGCGCTACGCCGCGGTGGTCACCACCGACATCCACGCCGCCAGCGGTGCGCGGCTGGCCCCATCCGCAGGATTGGGCGCACTCGCGGGGGCGCCGGATCGCTGGCGGTCGACCGCGGAGGTCTACGCGCAGCTGTCCGCAGACCCCGCCCTCGCCGACCGGATCGCCGGCATCACGGTGTTCACGACGATGCACGCGCACGACGTCCTGCTCGCGGCACGCGAGGTGCTCGCGACCCAGCCCGCGCCGACGCTCGCGTTCGACGATCCGTCGCTGATCTTCGACAGCCAGACCAGGCTCGATCAAGTGCTCGGCATGGCGACGCGCGACACCACTGGTCCGCGTGCCGGGCTCGAGAACTGGGGCACCGACAACCTGACCGGCATGGCGCACGACCACGTCGGCGTGGTCGCGACCGGCCACATGACGATCGCGCGCTTCCGCGGTGACGACACCGGCACTGACGGTCCGGAGGACGAGACGTTCCAGCTCGACGCCGACGGCAAGCCACGCGTGATCGCGACCGAATCGATCCCGGTGACGTTCGTGCTGCCCAAGGGCCCGGTGCCCACGACCGGGTTCCCGGTCGTGATCTTCGGCCACGGGCTCGGTGGCAGCCGCCACTCGATGCTCAACCTCGTCGAGCCGCTGACCTCGCGCGGCTACGCGGTGGTCTCGATCGACATGTGGGGCCACGGCGCGCGGTTCGCCGACGTCGATAGCGGCAACAACCTCGCGAACAAGCCCGCGTTCACTGGTGACCCATCGCTGCGCGACGGCTTCGCCGACGATCCCGGCTACGCGGCGTATCTCGCGTTCTTCGAGGGATTCCTCAACGTCGCGGCGATTCGCGATGCGATCCGGCAGTCGACGCTCGACATGTCACGCGTCGCGACCCTGGTCCACGAACCGATCGATCTCGACGCGCTGAAGGCACCGTACGGCGCCGCGCCCACGTTCGATACGCGACACGTCGCGTACCTCGGCGAGTCGTTCGGCACGATCGTCGGTTCCAACCTCGCGGCGATCGAGCCGAGCATCGATCTCTACGTGCTCAACGTCCCGGGTGCCGGCCTGCTCGATCAGATCATGCCCAACAGCGCGGAGATCGGCCAGCTCGCGCTGCCGTTCGTGGAGCAGATCTATCGCACCACCGGTCAGCTCGATCGGTTCCACCCGCTGATCGCGGCGATGCAATCGATCTTCGACGGCAGCGATCCGATGACGTTCGCCCCACACGTGCTGCGCGATCGCTTCACGGTTGCCGGCGCCCAGCTCGGGCCACGTCACGTGGTGTGTATCGAGGTCATCGGCGACGAGATCATGGCGAACGCCGGGACGTCGGCGCTCGCGAACGCGTTCGGCATCGGCGTGCTGGTCCCCGATCTCGATCCCCCGCCCGGCCTGGTCGAGCTCGGGTCACCGGCGAGCGGGAACATCGACGGTCAGACTGGCGTGCTCGTGCAGTACGCGCCCGCGACGCACGGCTACAACTGGAGCTCCGAGCATGGCGACGTGGCCTTCGTGCCGGGCTATCCATTCGCCGGTGGCGATCCGTACCCGAAGCTGCCGGCACCGATCACGCTGTTCGAGCCGATCTACGAGACCCACTTGCAGGTCGGCGAGATCCTCGACACGCACCAGGCCGGTCAGGTCCCGCTCGTGCGCAGCACGAAGCCGCCGGTGCGCGACTTCGACGGGGATGGCAAGCTCGACGACGTCGATCCCGATCCGATGGATCCCTCCAAGTGACCACGGCAACGGCGAGCGTCTCGATTCGTCGCGGTGCGCTCTCGAGGTCCGACGGAGAGCTTTGACGAACGCCCCGACGGATACGCCGGTTCGATGACGATGGCCAGCGGAAAACGCGCAACAGCCAACCAGCCGCACACGACCGCCCGACATCAAGACCGACATCGCGAACGTCGTGATCGAGGACGCGGTCAGGGCAACGAACCGACCGGGATCAAGTAGAGCGGCGTCACGCGCTTCGAGAGACGCACCACGTGGCGAACCGCGTCGTCATCGAATGCGCCCACCGGGACCGCGCCGAGTCCGAGCGAGGTCACGGTCAGGAGCACGTTCTCCGCTACATGACCTGCCTCGAGCGTCGCGAACCGTTCGGCGCGCGCACCGTACTTCGTCGCGGAGATCGTGATGTCCGCGCTGATCACCAGCGTCACGGGCGCGGATCGGACGGCGGGTTGGCCGTAGCTCGAGTCGGCGACCGCGCCACGCTGATCGCCGCCGAGCTCGCGGATCACGACGTGATCGATGGGGTCGTACCGCCAGACGCCTCTCGCGTCGACCACGCGAATGGTCAGCGGGTAGAGCGCGCCGGCGGACGGGGCCGCGCGATGGCCGTCGGTGACACCCTGCGCGGCCCACAGCAGCTGACCGAGCTCGCGGTCGTCCAGCGGCCGCGCGCCGAACACCCGCAGCGAACGCCGGGACGCGAGGACATGGGCGAGCGAGGCTCCGCCTTCGCGCTGCGGCTCCGGCAAGGCGCGGCGCTCCGGTGGCGGGCCCGGATCCGGTGCGCCGTGGCCGGGCTCGCAGCTACCGAGGCCCGCGAAGGTGACCGCCGCGGCGAGCAGCAGGGGCTGATGCCATGACACGTCCATCACATCACCCCGGGCGCGCGAGCCGAGGCCCGCGACCTTGGTCGTCCAGCAGCTTCGTGGCGACCTGGAGCTGTTCTCGCGTCCAGCCCAGCACGTCGTCGAGACTGAGCATCCCCTGGAGCCCGCCCAGTCGATCGACGATCGGAATCCGCCGGATCGCGTGCGCGCGCATCTTCGCGAGGACGTGCTCGACATCGTCGTCCTCCATCGCGGTGACGAGCTCGCGTCGCATCACATCGGCGATCTTCGTGCGTTGGGGCACGCGGTCCGGCCGCGCGAGCACCTGCACGACGAGATCACGATCGGTGACGATCCCGATCGGCCGTGGCAAGCCGTGTGGCTGCTCGGCGATCACCACCAGATCGCCGACCTGAAGATCCGCCATCCTCCGCGCGGCGTCGACGACGGACTCGCTGTCCTGGGCAGTGACCACATCCCGCACGCATAGTTCGCCAGCACGCATGCTGGGGACAGATGCATGGGGTGTTCCATTCGGAGGGCACGCATCGCGTCGGCCGACGGAACAGCTCGCGTGGGCGCACATCGCGCACGGGCAGTCCGCCACACTGCGCGCGTTCATGCGACGGCGGAGCGCACCCGCGCAAGCCGGGCCTCGCCCAGGCACCCGCTTACCAGCCGGCAGCGATCGAAGGACCGAGCGGATCGTCAGACGTGGCCGGCTCTCCAAGGCTTGCGTTGTCCCGCAGGTCAGTAGCCCTCTTGCCGTTGGCCAAGGGGCCTCGACGTCAGGGTGTCTTCCCGAGCTGCGATTCGCGAGTCCGCTCGCGTTGCCTTCCTGAGCTTTGTCCGTGCGTCTGGCGATCCGCTCGGACCACCGACTTCGATCTCGAATGAAGCAATCGGCATGCCGGCACCGCGGGCTCCGGATGCGCGCAGATGCTGCATCTTGATTCTCCGCACCTGCGCCCGCCGACCGCGGATCTATCGCCCGAACAGCCCTCGCAGCGCCTTGCGGATGCCGCCTCCGTCAGACTCCGCGCGGCACTGACAGCGCTCGGCCGCCGGCACATGACCGAGCACTTGTTCGACATGGGCGCCGCACCCGGCCCAGCCCGGGCGCTTGCATTTGTTGCACGTGATGACTCTGCACATGATCGGGACTCCTCGTGCAGTGAGAGCCAGCACGAGCTCGGAAGATTCGCACAAAATTGATGAGCCCGCCTCGCCCCGGCTCGTCGGGCAATTCGGGCGCTGGCGAATCGCTCAGCGGCGGGCGGAACGCTCGATCCAGAGGTGCGCGAGGAGGGCCCCGGCGCCGAGGACGAACGCGAGCAGGCCCCAGGACGCGAACGGTGTGGACGGGGTCTGGGAGGGCATGGCGGCGGGTGCGGCGGTCGCCGCTGGGCCGAGCTCGCCCTTGCCGAGCTCGATCGCAAAGGCGGCGCCGAGCCGTGCGAACTTGAGCGCGTGTGCGGCGTTGTCGCCGCTCATCTCCAGCGTGTCCCTGCGGGTGTGGATCGCCTGGTTGCGCTGCTTCATGCGCGCCTCGAACGGCATCGAGGCTGGCACCCCGGCGCGGTACCACGACGCGTGGTCCGAGCAGGCGTAGCCGCAGGCGTCGAGCCCCCAGGTCGCGCCCACGTAGGTGTCGATCAGCTGCGTCACGAACGTGTTCTGCGCGGCGTTCGTGAAGTCCTTCATCAGCCAGATGTCCTTGTCGGACCCCTGGTAGTTCGTCATGTCCAGCTGCAGCGCGCCGACGACGTTGATCTTCCGCTTCTGGTAGTCGCGGACGATCGCCTGCGAGCCACGAAGCCCGACCTCCTCGGCGGCATACGCCATGATCTTGATCGTCCGGTCCGGACGGAAGTCGTTCGCGAGCAGCGCGCGCGCGATCTCGGTGAGCGTGGCGATGCCCGAGGCGTCGTCATCGGCGCCCGGCGCGGTGCTTCCCTTGCCACCCGGTGCGATCGAATCGAGGTGGCCGCCGAGCACGACGATCTCGGCCGCGCGCGTCGAGCCCGGGATCGTGAGGATCACCGACTTCTGCGCGTAGCCTTGATCGAACAGCTCGACCGTGACGTCGGGGCGCGTCGTGAAGCTTGCCCAGCGATCGCGCAGCCAGACCGAGGCGGCCGCCCCGCTGTCGGACTGGTAGTAACGGTTCTGCATCGCCGACAGCTCTCCGATCGTGCCGAGGATCGACGCTGGCTGGAGCGTTGGCAGGACGGCGTGGACGGTCGCGGCCTGGTCCAGCGTGTAGTCGACCGCGATCGGCAGGTCGCTGTGGGGCAGGAGTGACGCGCGGGCCTCGTCGAGCGAGTCGTGCAGCATGAAGCCACCACAGCGATCGTGCTGCGCGTGCATCTGCTCCGACAGTTCCTCGAGATCTTCGGCCGGAAACGCGATCACCGCGACGTCGGCATCGGCCTCGAGAAGCTCGAGCTGGGCGCCGTGGTGGGCCGCGACCCCGCGCGCGGTGACGAGCGCATCGGCATCGATCGAGAGGTAGCGCTGCCCGACCTCGGCCGGAGCATCCCCGCGTCCGGCCGGCGGGCTCGCACAGCCGGCCAGCGTCGCCGCGAGGATCATCAGGTTTCGCATGGGAGCGAGTGTAGCTCACCGCCGTCGGAAGCCGACGACGTAGTACGCGAGCGCCCAGCGGTCCGCATCAGCGAGGTGCGCGTAACCGACCATCCGGGTGTCCGCGAGCCCCTTCGTGATGGTCGCGTAGACCTGCTCGACCGAGTCGCCCGCCTTGAAGGGCTCCTTGACCAGGTTGCGGGGCGGCGGCTTCAGCGCGAACGCGATGGGGCCGTCCCCCTCGCCGGTCAGCCCGTGGCACGAGAAGCAACCAACGTCGCGGCTCTCGTACAGCTCCCGGCCCAGCTTCACCAGCTTGGGGCTGGACGCTGGCGGGTTTGCGAAGCCGGTCGCCACAAAGGCGGTCGCCACCACGACCACGCTCGCGAGTCCGATGCTGCACCACAGTCGAACCACACGACAATGTTCGCGTGGAGCGGCGCGCCGATCAATTAAAAAACCGCGAGCTGCTTCTCCATCACCTCGAAGCGCAGGTCATCGCGCTTCGGGCTGCCAAACCGCTCGTCGCCATAAGGAAACGGCCGCTTGATCCCGGTGCGGACGTAGCCGCGACGCTCGTAGAACGCGATCAGCTCGGTTCGCACGTCGATCACCGACATCCGCATCCTTGGGACCTGCCAATCCTCGCGTGCCAGGCGCTCGGCCTCGGCGAGCACCGCCTTGCCAAGCCCGGCGCCCTGGAGCATGGGGGTCACCGAGAACATCCCGAAGTACCCGGCAGGTCCCTCGATCGCGACGTGGGCGCAGGCCACCAGGTGCCCGTCGCGCTCGGCGAGCAGCACGATGCTGCGCTCACGCTCGATGCACGAGCGCACGTCGTCGGCATCCGTCCGCCGGCCGCCGAGCAGGTCCGCCTCGGTGGTCCAGCCCACACGGCTGGCGTCACCGCGGTACGCGGACTCGACGAGCTCCACGACGGCCGGGATATCGGCGCGGGTCGCGGGACGGAACAGCGATGGCCTGGACATGCGTGGTTCGCGCAGTGTAGCGAGCTTGCGCGGCCCGACCTGCGGATGAAACCGTTTCCGGAGCAGTATCGTCTCAGCGTACATGATCGGATCGTTCGACAGGACCGGCTTTGCACGACACCAGCGGGCGTTCCGCGCGACCGATCTCGAGGTCGACTTGCGTGGACGCGTCTGTCTCGTCACCGGGGCGAATGCCGGGCTCGGGCGCGCGACCGCGGCGGCGCTGGCGGAACGCGGCGCGACGGTCCGCTTGCTGTGTCGGGATGCTGGGCGGGGCGAGGCCGCACGCGACGAGCTGCGCCGGGCGACCGGTTCGTCGCAGATCGAGCTCGATCTCGTCGACGTCTCCGAGCTGGCGTCGGTGCGCCGCTTCGTCGAGCGCGCAAGGCTGCCCGCGGTCCACGTGGTCGTCCACAACGCCGGCGTGTTGCCGCACGAGCGCGTGCTGACGTCGGACCAGCTCGAGCTGTGCTTCGCGACCCACGTCGTCGGGCCGCACCTGCTGACCCGGCTGCTCGAACGGCCGCTGCGCGCGGGCGGTGACGCTCGCGTGATCTGGGTGTCGTCGGGCGGGATGTACACCCAGCGCCTCGAGCTCGACGATCTCGACTGGACACGACGGCCGTACAACGGCGTGACCGCCTACGCGCAGACCAAGCGCATGCAGGTGGTCCTCGCCCGGCGCTGGGCCCGCGAGCTCGAAGGCGAGGTGGCGGTCTACTCGATGCATCCCGGCTGGGCCGAGACCCGGAGCGTGAAGACCCAGCTCCCGCGGTTCCATCGCGTCATGCATCGGTTGCTGCGTACCCCTGCGCAGGGAGCGGACACCATCGTGTGGCTCGCGGCACGTCGGCCTGCCCCGGCACCGAGCGGCGGGCTGTGGTTCGATCGCGCGGCACGGTCGGCGCACTACCTGCCGTGGACCCGGGAAGACGAGGCGCGGCGCGACGCGCTCTGGACGATGGTGGAGCGCCTGACGAGCGCGGGGCTCACGGCCCGGTAGAGCGCGGTGATGCAACCGCGGCAACGCTGGGTCGAGCCACGTTGCCAATCGGGCAACCGGCCAGCAAGCCAGGTCCACTCTGGCACTCGAGGGTGCGAGCCACGTGGGCCAAGCACGCGAAGTCACAGGCACCCGCGAGGGCACGACGACTGCACGTGTTCGCTGGATGCGGCGACGCGGTCACGCTTGTCCCCAGCCAGCGATTGGCCTTGCGATCGCGACGGTGCTGCTGGTGACCGGCGAGAGCCCGCGCGCACCCGCTGCGCAGCACCTCCCCACGAGCGTGGCAGCGGTGCCGCTCGTCACCGAGGCGCGTCCCGGCGTGGCAGCGGTGATCGGTCCGCAGCGCCTGCGGCCGATCGCAGGCTGGATCGTGGACGAGTCCGGGCTTCCGCTGGCGGGCGTCCACGTCACCTTGCGTGACGCGACCGGCACGATCTCCGATGCAGCGGACAGCGACGCCGGCGGCGAGTTCCGGATCGATCGATCGGTCGTCCCGGATCGAACGCTGCAGCTCGAGGGCGACCACGTGTTCACCGCCGAGCTGCCGTGGCACGGCGGCGATCCGACGCCGCGGATCATGCTCGCGCGCCGGGCGCATCTGGAGGCGCGCGTCATGGCCAATGGCGTCGCGGTCGCGGGCGCCGAGGTCCACCTCAGCGATGGCAGCCGGCCGACGCTCGCGACGGCGGTCAGCGATCGCGATGGAGCCGTGCAGTTCGACGATCTGGTGCCGGGCCCGTACGAGCTCTGGGCGCGCCGCGACACCGCGGTCTCGGGGCTCGCGCGGGTGGTCGACGTCGGTGGGCAGTCACCGCGGGACCTGGTGCTCGCGCTCGAGCCAGGCGGGATCGTTCACGGTCAGGTGGTCACGGAAGCCCGCGTGCCCGGCGGCACGACGGTGCAGCTGACGCCGCTCGACGTCGATCACGCGATCCGCAGCGCACAGATCGATGATCACGGCCGGTTCGCGATCGATGGGGTTCCACCCGGGCGGTGGCGGATCGAGGGCGATGCGGCAGGCTACGTGGGGGACGGCGACCAGGTCATCGATTCGCGGGGCCGCGACGACGTCACGGTGCGACTTCGCCGGGCCGGGGTCGTCAGCGGGACTGTCGTCGACCACGCCGGCACCGCGGTGATGAACGCCACGATCGTGCTGCGTCAGCAAGGCGCATCGCAGCCGGTCGAGGAACGCGCGAACGTGGCGCCTGGCCGCCTGCGCTGGGTCCATCCGCTCGCCGGCAAGCGCCTGCTGCCGAGCCGCGATGCGTTGCGGTTCGGTGCGGCACGACCCGGGACGCGACCGGCGGAGTGCGGCCAGGGTCATTGCGGCGTCGATCTCGGCAGCCAGCGCGGTAGTGTCATCCACGCCGCGGGGGACGGCGAGATCGCGCTGGCGTTCACCGAGATCCGCGGAGAGGCCGGTCGCTACGTCGCCATCGATCATGGCGATGGCCTCCGGACGTTCTACATGCACATGGACGAGCTCCGCGCCGGGCTCGCGATCGGCCAGAAGGTCCGCGCGGGTGATCCGCTCGGCACGATGGGACAGACCGGCTTCGCGACCGGCCCCCATCTGCACTTCGCGATCACGCAGGACCAGCACGGTCGCACCTGGTACATCGATCCCGAGCCGATCCTCCGGCATGCCGTCGTGCTGCCGGCGGCGCGGGCCCTCGATCCCCTGGATCCGGCTGCAGCGACGACGATCACGGCGGTGCGGTCGCGCGAGCCTGCCGCGGTGCAACGGTTGACCACCGACGGTCATGGCAAGTTCCGCATCGAGGGCGTCCCCCCGGGCTCGTACGTCGCCGTCGCGTTTGCGTCCGAGCTCGCGCCGGGCACCAGCGCGTCGTTCGCCGTGCGGTCCGGTGACGAGACCGCGGACGTGGTCGTCGCGTTGCGGCCGGGCGTGACGCTCCACGGCCGCGTGATCGGGCGCGACGGCCCGATCTCGGGCGCCACCATCGTTGCCGGCTCGGGCGGCGAGTCGGCGCACAAGCTCGCGACCACGTACGCCGACCGCGCGGGCGAGTTCGCGTTGCGCGCGCTCACGGGCGAGGTCGTGCTGTCGGTCACCGCGCCCGGCTACGGCATCATCGAGCGGACGGTGGTGCTCGACGACGCCCACCCTGCCCGCTCGCGAGCGCGCGAGGAGTTCATGCTCACGATCGAGAACGCCCAGCTGCGCGGCCAGGTGATCGCGCCAGACGGCGGCACGGCAGGCGCGGTCGAGATCCGCATCGTCGACGGCGCGGTGCAGCGCAGCGCGAGCACGGACGCGTCGGGTCGGTTCACGATCGATCGAGTCGCCGCCGGCAGCTACTCGATCGAGCTCACGTCCGCCGACTACCCCCCGCTGCGCGCGACGATCGTCGCAGATCGGTTCGCCGAGCTCCGGCTCGCCCAGGCCGGCGGCATCCGACTCCAGCTGCGCGACGCGCGCGCCGGGACTCCCCTGGCGGGCGCCAAGCTCATCGCGACCGGGCCCGACAACCGGGTCGTCAACCAGGTCGCCAGCGCGCAGGGCATCGTGGAGCTCCGGGCACTGACGCCCGGCAGCTGGACGCTGCAAGCGCGCTCCACGGGCTACGCGACAGACCACCAGGTCATCGCGGTGCGTGCCGCGCGCGTGCTCCAGGACGAGGTGCTCGAGCTATCACGCGGCGCGACGCTCGAAGGCGTGGTGCGAGATCACCACGGCCGTCGGGTGGCCGACGCCCGCGTCTGGATCGGCAACGTGTCCACCCGGTCTGACCGCGATGGCAACTTCCGGTTGGTCGACGCCAAGCCCGGCGACGGCTGGCTCGAGGCCGAGCTCACAGGCAACCACGGGGCGGTGCAGCTTCAGCTCGCCTCGGGCGAGGAACGCCACACCCTGAACGTCGAGCTTGCCGAGTAGCGCTCGTCGCAACGCGCGCTACGGCGCGATCAAGGCTTCGGTCTTGATCGTGAGGCTGTAGCGCTCCTTGGCGACCTGCTGGATCGCGGTCGCGAACGTCGGGTTATCGCGCAGGACCCGGCTGAAGTCGGACTTCTCGAGCACGTAGAGATCGGTCGGCGATTTCGCGCGGACCGTCGCGGTGCGGGGGGTCGACAGCAGGACGCCGACCTCGCCGAACACGTCGCCATCGCTGAGGACCTTCAACACCTTGCCGGCATCGTCGATCACCTCGACCTCGCCTTGCTCGATGATGTAGAGCTCGCGTCCCATCTCTCCCTTGACGATGAGGAGGTCGCCGGCGGCCGCCTGCTTCGGCTTGAGCGCCATGATGACCTGCTCGAGAAACACCGTGTCGCCTTCCTTGAACAGCGGCGATTGTTTCAGGACGTCCTCGGTGACGACCTCGTGCCAGCGCCGGCCATCGGCCGCGATCATCTCGGCGGCGGCCTTGGGGCCCCACGTGCTGCGGACGTAGTTCGGGAAGTCCGCCGGCGTGGCGGTCCAGTGGTCGAGGATCGGCTGCGCGACGCGCCACGCGGCCTCCACGAGATCGCCGCGCGAGAACAGCGTGGCGTCACCGTACGAGCACGAGTACAGCATGACCTCGTAGCCGGTGTAGCGAGACGCCTTGAACGCGTCGCCATATCCGAACTTCATGTGGACCGGCTGGAGCTGCATGCGCGGCCCTGGGGTCTTGGCCTGGAACTGGATCTCGATGCCCTGGTACGGCTGGATGTGAAAGATCAGCCGGTTCGCGCCCAGGCCGGTCACCGGCGTGCCGCGGAAGATCACCTCGGGCGCCTTCTTGAACTCGACGACGATCTCGGTCCCGCGCTTCCACAGCGCCTTGCCCGATCGCAGGTAGATCGGCACGCCCTCCCACCGCCAGTTGTCGACGAAGAACCGCGCGGCGGCATAGGTCTCGGTCTTGGACTCGGGGTTGACGTCTTTCTCCTGGCGATAGCCTGGTTTTTCGGGCGACGCGCCGTACTGGCCGCGGACGACGTTCTTCGCGACCTGTTCGGGCGTGTAGTTCCGCACCGACTGCAAGAGCTTCGCCTTCTCGTTGCGGATCGCGTCGGGCTCGAACGAGCCCGGAACCTCCATGCACAGATACGCGAGCATCTGGAACATGTGGTTCTGCATCATGTCGCGCAGCACGCCCGACGAGTCGTAGTAACCGCCGCGTCCCTCGACGTCGACCGCCTCGGAGACGTTGAACTGGATGTTGTCGATGTAGTTCTTGTTCCACAGCGGCTCGAACATCCCGTTGGAGAACCGGAACGCGAGCAGGTTCTGGACGGTCTCCTTTCCGAGGTAGTGATCGACGCGATAGATCTGGTTCTCTTGCCAGTTCGCGAGCACCTCGCGGTTCAGCTTCAGCGCGGACTGGAGATCGGTTCCGAACGGTTTCTCGACGATGATCCGCTTCCAGCCCGGACCGTCCTTGAACCCGGTCGCGTGCAGGTTGTCGCACAGCGTGCCGAAGAACCTGGGCGCGACGGCGAAGTAGAACAGCACGTTGTCGCCCGCGCCGTGCGTGGCATCGAGCCGCTTGACCTCCGTCTTCAGGGTCTCGTAGACCTCGAGCTTGGTGAAGCTGCCGGACACGTAGTGGAACCGGCTCACCAGCTTGTCCCAGACCGCCTGGTCGAACTCCTTGCGGGTGTGGAACTTCTTGATCTCCGTGGTCATGTGCTCGCGGAACGCCTCGGTCGTCCACGGCTCCATCGCGGTGCCGAGCACCGCGAAGTTGTCCGAGAGCAACCCGTCGCACGCGAGGTTGTAGAGCGCGGGTACCAGCAGACGCTTCGTCAGGTCTCCGGATGCACCGAAGATCACCATGATGCAGGGCTGGCTCGGCGGGCTCACGTCCGGCGCATCGGCGGCAGGCGAGCGGAGGATCTGGGACGGATCGGGCATGCGAACCTCACCATCCCACGACCGCGTTCGGCTCGGAACCGCATCGGCCGCATGCTTGTTGAGAACGCGGTCGCGCGCCTGTGCGGCCGGCGTGGTAACCCGATCCAGGCAGCACGAGGGAGCGAACGCATGATGAACATCCGGAGAGCCAACGAGCGAGGCCACGCCAAGCATGGCTGGCTCGACTCGCACCACACGTTCTCGTTTGCGGATTACCACGATCCTGCGCACATGGGCTTTCGCGCCCTGCGCGTGATCAACGACGACCGGGTCGAGGGAGGCCAGGGCTTCGGCTCGCACCCCCACCGGGACATGGAGATCATCTCGTACGTGCTCGAAGGCGCGCTCGCCCACAAGGACTCCATGGGCACCGGCATGGTGATCCGGCCCGGCGACGTCCAGCGCATGAGCGCGGGGACCGGCGTGGTCCACAGCGAGTTCAACGAGTCGCCCACCGATGAGGTGCACTTCCTGCAGATCTGGCTCGTGCCTGCACGACGAGGAATCGCACCCAGCTACGAGCAGAAAGCGTTCTCCGATGCCGAGAAGCGCGGCAAGCTCCGCCTCGTGGCCTCCCCCGACGGACAGGCCGGCAGCCTCACGATCCACACCGACGCCCGCGTGTACGCTGGCATCTTCGGCCAAGCCGACCGGGCAGCGCTCGAGCTGCCCGCCAACCGCCACGCCTGGATCCATGTCGCGCGCGGCAAGCTGCGGCTCAATGGCCAGGACCTCGGCGAGGGTGACGGCGCCTCGACCTCCGACGAGCGGAGCCTCCAGATCGAAGGGGTCGACGAAGCCGAGGTCCTCGTGTTCGACCTCGCATGAGGTCCCCGCCCGACCCCGCCCGAGCTCGACGAGCCTCGATCAGCCCACGCCGAACAGCTCGCGCAGCCAGACGACCGGTTCGGCGGGCAGCGCGAGGTTGGCGAAGCCGATCCGCAGCGTGATCTTCTCGCCGCCGCCCCACGGCCACCACAGCCCGTAGAGCACGAGCTCACCGGAAAGATCGCCGGCGAGCAACCGTTGGCCGGCGCGCAGCCCTCCCGTGCGTGCGGCGATCGCGGCGAGCGCGGGCGGCGCCGTGGCGAGGGTCGTCGCCGTGTAGCCCGCCGGGAACGCATGAACCGCGCTGGCCCGGACGGCGGGTTCGGCGTCGCGAGCGAACGTCGCCGAGATCGTGTGGAACCGGCCATCCCAGTCCCACGGCGGAGCAGGCCAGCTGTCCCTGAGCTGGGTCAGCTGATCGAACACTGGCCGCCACGGGTCGCGCACACCTGGGTCCATGGCGCCAGCGTACCGCGGCTGCATGGTTCGGATGCAGACCCAGGGTGCCATGTGATCCGGCACGCTGTAGGCTGTGCCCAGATGGCCAGAATCATCAAGTGCGCGAAGCTCCAGCGGGAACTCCCAGCCCTGCCGTACAAGCCGTTCAACGACGCGCTCGGCGAGCGGATCTACAACGAGATCTCGATGGACGCGTGGAAGCTGTGGATCGAGCATTCGAAGATGATCGTCAACGAGTACCGCCTGGACCTGACGACGCCTGATGCGCACAAGAAGCTCAAGGAACAGTGCGAAGCGTTCCTGTTCGGGGCCGGCGCCGAGATGCCGCCCGACTTCGTGCCGCCCACTCAGAAGTGATGAAGATCGCGCTGCTCTCCTGCTACGAGCTCGGCCACCAGCCGCACGGGCTCGCGATGCCGCTCGCGTTCCTCGAGCGCGCCGGGCATGCAGCGGTGGCGCAGGATCTCGCGATCGAGCGGCTCGATGAAGATCTGATCCGGGCGGCGGACTTCGTCGGCATCTCGGTGCCGATGCACACCGCCCTGCGACTCGGCGTGCGGCTCGCAGCGCGCGTGCGCGAGCTCCATCCGGCCGTCCACCTGTGCTTCTTCGGGTTGTACGCGCCCCTCAACGAGGACTACCTGCGCGCGCTCGGAGCCGACTCGGTGCTCGGTGGCGAGCACGAAGCCGAGCTCGTCGCGCTGATCGACCGGCTGTCGCGCGAGCTCCCCGCGGACGCGCCCGATCAGCGACTCGCGGCCGGCCACTCGGTCACGCTCACGAAGCTGCCGTTTCCGACGCCACAGCGTACGCGGCTGCCCCAGCTCGATCGCTACGCGAAGCTCATCCGCGACGGCCGCGAACACGTCGCCGGGTACACCGAGACCTCGCGCGGCTGCCTGCATCTGTGCCGCCACTGTCCGATCCCACCGGTGTACGGCGGCAGGTTCTTCGTGGTCGACGCCAGGGTTGTGCTCGACGACATCGAGGCGCAGGTCGAGCTCGGCGCCGCCCACATCACGTTCGGCGATCCGGACTTCTTCAACGGTCCGCGTCACGGCATGGCGATCGCGCGCGAGCTGCATCGCCGTTGGCCAACCCTGACGTTCGACGTCACGGTCAAGATCAGCCACCTGCTCAAGTGCCGCGCGTACCTGCCCGAGCTCGCGACCCTCGGCTGCGCGTTCGTGGTCAGCGCGGCCGAGTCTCTCGACGACGGCGTGCTCGAGCGACTCGCCAAGCACCACACACGCGCCGACTTCGAGCAAGCGCTCGCGCTGACGCGCGCGGCCGGGCTCGTGATGCGCCCGACGTTCGTCCCGTTCACGCCATGGACGACCCTCGAGCAGCTCGCGCAGCTCGTCGACTTCATCGCGCGCGAGGGTCTGATCGACTGTGTCGATCCGGTGCAGCTCTCGATCCGCTTGCTCGTTCCACCCGGCTCGCTCCTGCTGGATCCCGATACCCGTGGCGACTTTGGCACGCTCGATGCCGCCGCCCTGTCCTACCAGTGGCGGCATCGCGACTCGCGGGTCGATCAGCTGCAGCAACAGATCGCGGCGCTCGCGGCCGACGCGGCCGACCGTCAGCTCGCGGCCGATGTCGTGTTCAGCCAGATCCGGGCGCTCGTGCACGCCGCGGATGGACACGTCGCGACCGCGACGACCGCGACGACCGCAAGGCCACCGGGTCCGCCGGCGCCGCGCCTCAGCGAAGCGTGGTTCTGTTGAAGCGAGCCCCTCGCGAGCCAGTTCGGCTCGCTCGACGATCGCCCGGTTGCCTTGGAAGCCGCGGATCCTGCTAGAGCCGCGACGCGATCGTGAAGCGCAGCGCATCGTGGGCCTGGCGCAGCGCCGCGATGACCGCCTCGGGCTGGTCGGCCGCCGCGAACACGAAGCCGAGGTACTTGTTGCCCTCGGGCAGCGGCAGGACGTCCTCCCCCACGCGCGCCGTGATCGTGACCTCGCGGATCCCGGGGACCTTGGACGCGGCTTCGACGCCGTCGATCGCGCGCAGCACCCCGGCACGCGGCACCGGCAGCATGAGCACCCCGGTCGCATTCGCCGTGCGGGTGCACGCCAGCTCGCGGCGCAGCGCGTGCGCGATGATCAGCTCCTCGAGAGAGATGCCGGCGCCGAACCGCAGCGCACGACCACACAGCCCGCCGATCGAGCGCGCGGCGACCTCGATCACGACGGGGTCCCCACCAGGGGGACCCTCGCTGCCAGCCCCGAGCCGGAGCTCGGCGTGGATCGGCCCCTCACACAGCCCGATCGCGGTGGCCGCCTCGGCCACGCGCGCCTCGATCGCGTGCTGGATCGCCGCCGGTAGCCTCGACGGGGTCACGTAGATCGTCTCGGCGAAGAACGGGCCGTCGAGCGGGTCGGGCTTGTCGAACAGCGCCAGCGCCTGCAGCCGGCCGCCGCGGAGCAGGCCCTCGAACGCGACCTCGGGACCGGCGACGAACTCCTCGATCAACACCGAGCCAGCGGCCTCGGGGTCGCGCGCCACCAGCTCGGGATCAGCGAGCAGGCGGGTCAGCCGTGCGAAGCGGTCGGCGAGCTCGCCGGCGTCGTCGGCGCGCATCACCCCGCGGCTCATCGACAGGTGCCGTGGCTTGAGGACGACCGGGAAGCGGAGCCCCGGCGCGAGCGCAGCGGGATCACTGGCGAGCGGCACGTGCCAGTACGCCGGCTGGGTGACCCCGGCCTCGGCGAGCCGCTGGCGTAGCCGCAACTTGTCGCCCGTCGCCCGCGTTGCGGAGGCGGGGTTGAACGGCAGCCCGAGCCGCTTGGCCGCGAGCGCGCCGATCAGCGCCGTCTTCTCGTCGGTCGCGACGATGCCGGCGAGCTGCGCCGCCCCGTCGGACTCCGCGATCTGGGTGGCCGCGCGATCCGGATCCCGGAAATCGAGGGCGAGCGCACCCTCGGGCCAGGCCTCGGCGAGGACGTGGCATCGATCGGTCCCGAGCACGACGTCGACGCCCATGGCTTCCGCGGCCCGCTGGAAATCTTGGGTCTGGTACGCGGTCGTTGCTGCCAGGAGCAGCACGCGATCGGTTGCCATGGTGGTCGTCCGGCGGCTCAGCCCCACTGCTTCTTGAGGAAGAGCACCAGCACGACGACGATCACGATCGCGATCGCGACCGTGTGCAGGATGTAGGTCTGTTGTGGTTTGTCGCTCACCCGCGCAAGGTAGCACCGCCATGGCGCGCACAGAACCCAGGGCCGGGTTGGTGAATCGTCGCAGGAGGGACCGGTCACCGGTTCGGACGCACGTTTCTCGCGAAACTCCAGCTCGCGCGCCGGTCTCGGGGGTATCGTCCGCGCGCGCGGCCTGATGGCCGCAGAGGAGAGCACGATGACCGAGATGAGCAAGCGGGCGATCATGATCCTGGCAGTGGTGTTCGGTTTTGGAGTCCTCAGCTTCGCGGCGCGCACGGCATCCGCCGGCAGCTGCGGCTCGGATTCCGATTGCGCCGGTTACGGCAAGTGCTCGAGTGGCCAGTGCGGCGCTTGCGGCTCGGACTCCGACTGCCACGGTCACGGCAAGTGCTCGAGCGGCAAGTGCGGTGCGTGTGGCTCCGATTCGGACTGCAAGGTCGGCACGTGCTCGGGCGGCAAGTGCGGCTCGTGCGGCTCGGACTCCGATTGCCGCGGTAACGGCCGGTGCTCGAGCGGCAAGTGCGGCTCGTGCGGCTCGGACTCGGACTGCAAGGTCGGCAAGTGCTCGAGCAGCAAGTGTGGCGCGTGCGGCTCGGACTCGGACTGCAAGGGCGGTCGCTGCTCGGGCGGGCGCTGCAGCAACGCGGCGTTCGCCGGCTTCGACCTCGATGACGAGCCCGAGCTGTGTGACTCGTCCGGCACCGGCATCCTCGCGCTCCAGAAGAAGGCGCCGCTGTGGTGCCCGGTCAAGCCAACGAACGCCGTCCAGGTGACCGCGGGCTTCGAAGCCCTCGCGATCCGGCTCGTTCGCGCGAACTGAGGTTCGGCGCTAGTTCGCCATGCGCCATGACCCTTCGGGTCACCGAGTCCGCTTCGCGTCCTCGCGCCGCTTCGCAGCCCGGCGCGGCAGACTACGCGGGGAACGCGCCTTCGGCGCTTCCCGCTAGTTCGCCGGCAGCGCGCTCTCGAACGCGCGAAACCGGCGCTCGAGCTCCCACTGCATCCGGGCGCGCTCGCTGGCAGCGAGGAACTGCTGGCAGGCCGGATCCGGCGGATCTCCAAGTCCCATCGTGGCGGTGGCCACGCAGTCTGTCACCGGCTGCGCCTGGGCCACCGAGGTCCACAAGCTCGCGCCCGGCAGAAACGCGTGCTCGAGGCTCGTCCGCGAGATCGTCTTCAGCTGGCGATAGTCGAGGTGCTGGTCGAGTGCTGCCTTGACGTACTCGCCGGCCATGCTCGAACGCGAGACGCCCTGGTCGTCGGTGGCGAGGGCCACGGGCACGCCGTGCTGGAGGTACGCCGCGAGCGGATGCGCGGCCCCGCGGACCTCGAGGATCTGATCGTTGCTGCTGAGGCAGACCTCGACGAGCACGTTGCGGTCGTGCATCTCGATCATCAGGCCTTCGGGATCGGTCTCGGACATGATGTCGACGCCGTGGCCGATCCGCTCGGCATGGCCGATCTCGACGGCGCGGCGGATGTGGAACGTGTTCGCGGTGCTGCCGGGCGGCAGGAATTTCGGCACGACCTCGCCAGCGTGGAGCGTGATGTGGAGCGGGCTCGTGCCGGCGTACTTCGTGTGCAGGAAGTCGAGCATCGCCATGTGGAGGTCGTAGTTGGCGAGCGCGCTCGAGTCGTCCTCCGGGGAGGACAGGTTCGCCCCGACGATCTGCGGGGTCCGCGACGCCATCTCGAACGCGCTCACGAGCTGACCGAATACGACGTCGGACGCGCCGGTTCGCGAGACCTGCGCGACGAACCGCACGGTGACCTCGCAGGCCGCGGGGGGGCTGAGGTCGTCGCAGCCGAGCGTGGTCTTGTAGCGCGTGCTCGCGTCGTTGACGACGTTGACGTCGTTGGTGAGCGCCGACGCAAAGCTTTGGCTCGCGAGCAGCGAGTCGTAGAGCGCCGGGAGATCCGCCGGCGTCAGCGTCCCCGACGAGAGCTGCCCCGACAGCGTGCCGACGTTTTTGCCGAGGTTGAACATCGTCTCGACGTAGAGCTGGTTCTCGTCGGCGGCGCGCGTCAGCACGTCGGCGATCGTGTCGTCACGGTGGCCGCCCGCGACGAGCCCGAACTTCCCGAAGACCGAGAAGAAGTGATCGTGGCCGGTCTGGGCCCCGGCGACGAAGTCCTTCATCGACCATGCGCGGACGATCTGATCGTAGAAGCTGCCCGACGTCGGCACGGGCTGGGTGGCGCTGGAGCACGTGGTGACGGCCGAGAAGGTCGAGCTGTTGATGCAGTCGCCGTCGGCCTTGGCCCACTCGAGGAACGTCTCGGCGTAGACGGCCCCGCTGAGGTGGTTGTGGAGGTCGCCACCCTTGGGGACGCCGTGGAGGAACGCGGCGAGCACCGCCGGCTGGGTCAGCGCGGCGTCGAACGTTGCGGAGGCGTTCTGCTCCCACAGCGTCGCGCATTCGGTCGGCATGCCCGTGCAGACGATGACCGCGCCATCGACGGGGGCATCCGCGCCGGCGTCGCTCGGGGGCGCATCGTCACCGGCGACCGGCGACGTGTGACCGCACCCCATGGCAAGCGCAGTAGCAAGCACGACCACGCGAGCCGTAAAGACCATGCGGGAACCTACACAAGGCTATCTGCGCTGTCGACACGTACCTTTGGTAGGGCAGCCAACCAGTGGCCCCCCGGTCGCCGCGCTTCACGCCTCGATCAGACGGTTCACGCTGCCCGCTCTCTCGCCCGGCGCCGAACCCACCGCGTCAGCGCCGTCAGCAGCGCGAGCGTGATGCCCGACGCCGCGACCCACACCACCACGGCCGTCCCGATCACCGAGGCCTGCTGGATCGGATCAGGGTTGGGGGTGGCGGCCACCGAGTCCATCACCTGGAACACCGCCATCGTCACGACGATCCCGACGGCCGCGGCGATCGCGGCGCGGCCGAGCCGACCCTTGCGGTCCCGCAGATCGATCGACCGCTCGTCGTCCATACCAGTGGGACAATAGCAGATGACCCGGGTTGCGAGCCCGGCGAGTCGATCGACCGCGTCGTCGTCCCACCGGCTCGGGTGCCCGGCTCAGGTGCCCGGCTCAGGCACGGTGCTTGGCGACGAACTGCGAGAACCCGGTGATGTACTTCTCGACCTGGGCGCGCACGACCGGATCGACGAGCTTGCCCTGGTCGTCGAACACCTTGCCGGCATTCGCGATCGCGAGCCGGCCGCCGAACCACGGCAGGGTCCCGAGCAGGCGGAGCACCGGCAGCCACGAGGCTTGCGACATGCTCGTGGCGCCCGGGCCTGGCGTGGCTCCGGCGAGCCCGACCGGCCGGCCCCCGAACACGCGCGCGATGTCACCCGCCGGGCGGGTCAGCCAGTCGATCGCGTTCTTGAACACGCCAGGGATCGAGTTGTTGTACTCGGGGGTGACGAGCAGCAAGCCGTCGCAGCTCGCGATCTTGGTCTTGAGGAGCTGCACCGAGCGCGGGAGCCCCGAGGCGTCCTCGACATCTCCGTCGTAGAGCGGGATCTCCTTGATCGATCCGATCTCGATCGTGGTCCCAACGGGGGCCGCCTCGACCAGCGCGTGGAGCAGCATCGTGTTGAATGACTGGCTACGCAGGCTTCCGGAGATCGCGACGAGGTTCGGCACCCCCGTTCTTTACGCGAACTCCGAGTCCAGTCGAAGCCCATCTCGCAAAGCTCGGCTGACAACGCGATGCCGCCACCAGCTGCCAGCGCATGGCCGTTGACTTGTCACTGATCGGTGTAGATGAACGTGTCGTCGCCGTGCGTGACGGTGACGAGCACGATCGTGTCGGCACGCACCGAGGCGTCGAAGCCGTTCCACACCTGCATCACCATGTCCGCGTGCTGATCATCGAACGCGAGGATCGCCAGGACCTGCTTGTCCCACCGATCCTGCGCTGACACATTCGTGGTTGCGACCTGGATGTCCTCGAGCTTGCGCTGGATCAGGGTCGTCGCGGCCGCGGTCGTGTATGGCTGGCCGAACGGGAACGTCATCGCCCGCGTGACGCTCACCCCGATCTTGTGGCCGTCGACTGCGACCTCGAGATCGGTGAGCTTGCCGGGAGTGTCGTAGACGATCTCGGTCTCGGTCTTGAGCAGCGAGGCCAGCTCGCAACGTGCGAGCTGTTCGTACGCGAACACTTCCGAGAACACCGAGCTCCCACCTGCGTTCGGCGTCTCGATCATGTGCAGCCCGCCGGCGGTGAGCAATGGGCGGTCCGCCGGATCGTCGAACCGTCGCGAGAACGTGAGGGTGTCGCGGAACAGCTGTGGCGTCGCTCCACCAAGCTCGGGCTCGCCGAGGATGCCGCACATGCCCGCGAGATCGCCAAAGCCGGCGAGCGGGACCCCGCCCCGGGCATCGCTCGCCGCATCGACCGAACCGTCGTCCACATCCGGGGTCACCCTGGCGTCGGGCACCGCCGCCGCGTGGGGCGACGCGCAGGCCGCCAGGACCAGGACCAGCGATGCCGTGCGGAGCATGGCCGAGACGCTACTACCCCACCCCCTGGCCTCGCCAGTGGCTACTCGAGTCGCCCGTGCTTTGATCGCAGCGTCCGAATGATGCATACAGGTGTTCGCATGCACCTCGACGTCGCCCTGTTCGGCGCGGCCGGCTATGCCGGTCTCGAGCTCGCCAAGCTCCTCGCCACTCACCCCGACGTCCGGCTCGCCTGTGTCGCCAGCGACACCCACGCCGGCAAGCCGGTCGGGGAGCTGACCGGGCGCGACCACGGCTCGCTGGTGTTCACGACCACCGAGGAGGCGCTGGGGGTCGCAACCCGCTGCGCGGCGGCCTTGCTCGCGGTCCCGCCGCAGGCTGCCGGCCGCCTCGCCACCGCGCTCGCCGGCGCGAAGCTCGTCGACCTGTCCCACGCGCATCGCGCCACACCCGGCGTGGTCTATGGCCTGACCTCGCTGTTCTCCGCCGAGATCTCCGCCGCGAAGCTGGTCGCGAATCCCGGCTGCTACGCCACCGCGGTGATCACCGCGGCCGCGCCACTGGTCCGCCATGGCCTGGTCAATGGCGAGCTCGTGGTCACCGCGGGCTCGGGGGTCACGGGCGCGGGGCGATCCTCCGACGAGGCGATGTCGCTCGGCGAGATGTACGGCGAGGTTCGCGCGTACAAGGTGCTGCGCCACCAGCACGTCCCGGAGATCGAAGCCGCGCTCGGTCGGATCGCGCAAGGAGGCCCGAGCCGAGACAATCCGAACAGCCCACGCGTGATCCTGACCACCCACCTGCTGCCGATCGCGCGCGGGATCTTCGGGACGCTGACGGTGCGGCTCTCGCGACCGATGACCAGCGGCGCGCTGCACGAGCTGTTTCGCGCCGAGTACGCCGGCGATCCGACCGTCGTCATCGCGGGCGGCGCCGAAGACGTGTCGCTCCGGCGCGTGGTCGGCACGAACCGCTGTCTCGTCGGCATCACGGCGGAGGAACGGACCGCGGTGGTCACCGTCGCGCTCGATAACCTGCTCAAGGGCGCGGCCGGCCAGGCGCTCGAGAACCTGAATCTGATGCTGGGCATGCCGCGGATGGCGGGCCTGGCACATCTCGCGAGGCATGCATGAAGTTTCCGCTCGGGTTCAGGTTCTCCGGCGTCGCCTGTGGGATCAAGCCACACCGCCCCGACCTCGCGCTCGTCGTCTCGGACTGCGATGCCGCGTGCGCGGGCGCCTTCACCGTCAACCGCGCCAAGGCGGCGCCGGTCATCGACGCGGAGGGCAGGCTGCCCGCCGAGCGGATGCGCGCGATCGTCGTCAACAGCGGCAATGCGAACGCGCTGACCGGTCCCGAAGGCCTCCAGGCCGTTCGCACCGTGCTCGATGCCACGGCCGCGGCGCTCGGAATCCGCGCCGATCAGGTGGCGTCCGCGTCCACCGGCGTGATCGGCATGAGGCTGCCGCACCACAAGATCGTCGCGGCGCTGCCGAGGTGTGTCACCGAGCTGTCGGCCGAGCCCGACCGCGCGGCCGAGGCGATCATGACCACCGACACGACGCGCAAGCTTGCCTCGCGCACGATCGAGCTCGGTGGCAAGCAGGTCACCCTCGCCGGGCTGTGCAAGGGCTCGGGGATGATCGCGCCGCAGCTCGCGACGGCGATCGCGATCATCGTCAGCGACTGCGCTATCGACGCCGAGGTGCTCGACGATGCGCTCGAAGCCGCGACGCGTGCCACCTTCGACCAGCTCACCGTCGATGGCGACATGAGCACGAACGACAGCGTGTTCGTGCTCGCGAACGGTCGCGCCGGGAATCCGCGGATCGCCGAGGCGCGCGGCGCGGCCTACGAGCTGTTCGCGGCCACCCTCGCCGATCTGCTCGATGAGCTCGCCCGCGCGATCGCGGCCGACGGCGAGGGTGCCACGAAGCGGATCGAGACGATCGTCACCGGCGCCCCGACCGAGGACATCGCGCGCGACATCGCCAAGAGCATCACCGCCTCCCCGCTCGTCAAGGCCGCGATGTTTGGCGGCGATCCGAACTGGGGCCGCGTGCTGTCGACCGTCGGCTCGCGCGCCGGCTCGCAACACTACGACCTCGATCCCGCCAACGCCCAGGTCACGATCCAGGGCGTCGTGGTCTATGACACCGCGCCGCAACCGTTCGACCGCGCCCACCTCAAGGCCCGGCTCCGCGAGCCCGAGGTCGTCGTCGATGTCGAGCTCCGCGCCGGCGCCCACTCCGCGCGCGCGTATGGCTGCGATCTGTCCTACGACTACGTCAAGCTCAACGCCGACTACACGTCGCTGCTCGTCGAGGCACCGGACGGCGGGGTGGCGAAGGACGACCGGCTCGGCAACTACAGCCCCGCGTTCAAGCGCGCCCTGCTCGTCGAGGCCCTCGCCTACATCGACCGGTTTCGCGGCAAGCGCTGCGTGATCAAGTACGGCGGAGCGGCGATGACCCGCGACTCGCTGCGAGCCTCGTTCTGCGATGATGTGCTGCTGCTCCACTCCGTTGGCCTCTTGCCGGTGGTCGTCCATGGCGGCGGCCCAGAGCTCACGCGGGTGCTCGACAAGATGGGCGGCAACGCCGAGGTCATCGATGGCATCCGCGTCACCTCGACCTCGGACATGCGCGTGGTCGAGATGGTGCTCACCGGGCAGATCAACACCGAGCTCGTCACCCAGCTCAACCGCCGCGGCGCCCACGCCGTCGGCATGTCGGGCAAGGACGCCGCGCTGCTCCGCGCGAGGAAGCTCGTGCGCGGCGACGGCCGCGATCTCGGCCAGGTCGGCGAGCTCACCTCGATCAACAAGGCGTTCCTCGAATCGTTGCTCGCGGGAAGCTACATCCCGGTCATCTCGCCGATCGGCCTGGGCGCCGACGGCGAGGGCTACGATCTCGATCCCGACCTCGTGGCCGCCGGGGTTGCCCAGGCGATCGGCGCCGACCGCCTGATCTACCTGTCCAACGTCGCCGGCGTCCTCGACCACGGCGAGCTCGTCTCCGAGCTGACGTCGAGCGAGCTGAGCGCGAAGCTCGAGTCCGGTGCCATCACCGGCGGCATGGCCACGAAGGCCGCCGCCGTCCTGCGAGCGCTGGCCGGCGGCGTCCACGCGGTCCACCTGATCGATGGTCGCGCCCCCCACAACATGATCGCCGAGCTCTTCACCGACACCGGCGTCGGCACGATCGTTCGGTAACGCTACTTCTTGCCGGCCGAGGAGTACGGCGCGTCCATCACGCTCGGCGTCGCCTTGTTCTCGGCCACCGAGAACGACTCGGCGTCCGAGGGGAAAGCCCCGGTACGGACGTCCTCGATGTAGTGCGCCACGGCGTCCTTGATCCGCTGGCCGAGGGTCTCGTAGCGACGCACGAAGCGCGGCTTGAACGTCTCGTCCATGCCGAGGGCGTCGTACGAGACGAGGACCTGGCCATCGCACTGCGTGCCGGCCCCGATGCCGATCGTCGGAATCGACAGGGACTGCGTGATCTCGCGCGCGATGTCCGCGGGGATGGCCTCGAGCACGATCGAGTACACCCCAGCCTCCTCGAGCGTCCGGGCATCGGACAGCAGGCGCTCGCGGCCTCCGACGTCGCGGCCCTGGACCTTGAAGCCGCCGAGCTGGTGGAAGCTCTGCGGGGTGAGGCCGATGTGCCCCATGACGGGGATCCCGGCGGCGACGAGCCGATGCACGAGCTCGGCGTGGACCGCGCCACCCTCGAGCTTGACGGAGTGACAGGTGCCCTCCTTCATCAGCCGGCCCGCGTTGGTGACGCCCTGCTCGTACGACGCCTGGTACGACATGAACGGCATGTCGCCGACGACATGCGCGCGACGTGCTCCACGGACCACCGCGCGGCAGTGATACGCGATCTCCTCGAGCGTGACCGGCAGCGTGGTCTCGTGGCCCTGCACCACCATGCCGAGCGAGTCGCCCACGAGCAGCACATCCGTGCCGGCCTCGTCGAGCAGCCGCGCAAACGTTGCGTCATAGGCGGTGAGCATCGCGATCTTCTCGCCACGCTGCTTCATCTGCCGGAGGGTTTGGATGGTGACCTTGGGGGTCTTCATGCCGCCCGTCCTTTCTTCATCGATATGCCGTCCTGGAGTCGCGCGCCGCATTGTGCGGCTACGTGCACCTTGGCTATCTATCAGGTTCATACCACCGATCCGGATAACCCTGGGGAGCCCCCCCGCAAGCGCCACGATCTACGAGGTTTTCGCGTGCGCCAGCGACCCCCCAGGCACGTGCGATGCAGGTCCTGCAACGGTAGCGACCAGGAGGCACCGATGGCCGACATCCGGACCGAGGACGAGCGCGAACCCACCCACCAGCCCGACGAGGGCATCGCGCGCGGCTCGAAGAGCGAGCTTGTGGCCGCGATCGCGGGTCTGGCCGCCGCGGTGATCGGCCTCGCCGGGTTCCACCCCAGCTCGCTGGCGGCCGTGGCGACGATCGCGGTCGGGTTCGCGTTGCTCGTGCAAGGCAGCTCGATCGCAAACCGGTGGACCCACGCGATCCACATCCCCGCGAGCGAACGCAGCGACGTCCTGGGCATCGGCACCGAGGTCCTCGGAGGGCTCGCCGCGATGGTGATCGGGGTCCTCGCGGTGATCGGGATAAGTCCAGTCGTCCTGCTGCCGGCGGCGGCGCTGGTGCTTGGCTCCGCGCTGATGCTCGGCGGCCCCGCACAGCCCGCGCTGGTCGAGCTCGGATCGGCCACCGCGCCGCCGCGGTGGGTCGTGGTTCGTGATCGCGTACGGGCGTCGGGCAGTGTGATGGTGATGGCCGGCGTCGCGGCGCTCGTGCTCGGGATCCTGGCCCTGGCGGCCGGCGGGCCGGTGGTGCGGCTGAGCCTGGTCGCGATGCTGTGCGTGGCGGCCTCCCTGATCATGGTCGGGAGCTCGCTGATCGCCAGGATCGCGCGGCGGTTCGCGTAGGCGGACTTTCCGGGTAACTTCTCGGCGTGCTCGATCTGGCGATCGTAGGTGGCGGACCGGCCGGGGTCTCGACCGCGCTGCACGTACTGGCCGCCGCGCCCCACGCCCGGATCGTCGTGCTCGAGAAGGAGCGCTACCCCCGCGACAAGATCTGCGCCGGCGGCATCGGTGCCCGGGCGTTCCGCATCCTCGAGCGCATCGGCGTCGAGCTCGATTGCCCGTGCGTCCCTCTCGCGGCCGTGGCGATGCGGATCGGCGGGCAGACCGTGGTCGTGCCCGAACCCGGCTGCGGTGCGGTCGTCCGTCGGGTCGAATTCGATCACGCCTTCGCGCGGGCGGCGATCGAGCGCGGCGTCGAAGTCCGCGATGGCTGCGAGGTCTCGCGGATCGCGGTCACCGACACCGGGGTCCTCATCGAGGCGGGTGGCGAGACTTTCCACGCGCGTGCCGTGATCGGCGCCGACGGCGTCGCCGGGGTGGTCCGCCGGCAGACCGGGTTTCCCCGCGGCGAGCTCCGCGCGCAGGTGGTCGAGCTCGACACCGAGGGTGTCGCCGAGGACCTGCCGCGCGATACCGCCGTGTTCGACTTCGCGACCACCGAGCTGCGCGGCTATGCCTGGGACTTCCCGACCCAGATCGCCGGCGAGCCGCTCGTGTGTCGGGGCGCGTACGTGCTGCACGATCAACTGCGGGTGCAGACTTCGCCGAACGAGCCGCGGACCCGGCTCGCCGCGTACCTCGCCGCCCGAGGCCTCGACATCTCGCGCTACCGGCTCAAGCAGTTCGCCGAGCGTGGCTTCCAGCCCGGCGCCGAGCTCGCACGCCCGCGCGTCCTGCTCGTCGGTGAAGCCGCCGGCATCGACATCGCCACCGGCGAAGGCATCGCCCAGGCGATCGAGTACGGCGCGGTCGCAGGCCCGTACCTTGCCCACGCCCTCGCGGTCGACGACCTCGGCTTCACCGACTGGAGCCGCACGGTCGAGCTTCATCATCTCGGCTGGCAGATGGCGATCCGACACGGCTGCTCCCGCGCGTTCTACGGTCGCCGTCGTCAGCACATCGAACGGCTGTTGCCGCGGCTGACCAAGCTGTTCAAGGTCGGCGTCCAGGACTTCGCCGGCATCCCGCTGTCCAAGCTCGCCCTCGTCCAGGGGGCAGGCCAGTTCATCGCCGCGCTCGCGCGCGACAAGCTCGCCTGACGAGCTTCGTGAGATGCTCGCGAAGATGCGCAGCCTGGCCCCCGTGCTCGTGCTCGTGGTCGCGTGCGCGTCGCGACCACCCTCCCCCATGCCCGGCACGATCGCCGACGAAGACGGTGCGGTCGCCGCCTTTCAAACGACGTGGGCCAGCGACGTCCGGCCGACCATCGCCGACCCGCTCGTGCGCGGCATCGACGACCGCATGCAGAGCGTCGATGCGCTCGGGCTCTACCACGCGGAGCCGCACGGCTGCCGCGAAGGTCTCGGGCGGGTGCGGAGCCTCGGTGGCGGTAGCTTCATCGTCCACGGCACGCCCGACGCGCTGCTCGAGCACGACCGCTGCTGGTCCGTCGTGTTCCTCGGCGGCATGAAGCACGATGCCGAGGGCTGGCTCGATGCGAGCGGCCACCTGTTGATCGTGTGGCGGATTCCGGAGGGCTGATCGATCGGTGTGCCTGGCGCACCTCTGCCGCCGAACCACCGACATCCACCGCGAGCGGAGCTCCGGTGATGGTCTCGAACGCGCGCTTCACGAAGTAGCGAACGAGCGGGTAGGCATGCGAGAGGTGCGGAACCACTACGCACGTAGCTTGCGGCGCTCGACCACCAGCGGCACCAGCTTGTCGTCGCGCCGGAGGGTGACCGAGACCGTGGTGCCCGCGGCTCCCCGGATCTTACCGACC
>JAGSPR010000033.1 GCA_018262455.1 Deltaproteobacteria bacterium
GACATTGTCGAGCGAACGCCCACCCATCCGGAGGTCGGCGCCGATCGTCAGTCCGCCGTCGACGCGATACTCGAGGCCGAATCCGCCCTCGATATGATGGCCACTCGTCGACGAGAACCCGGACGACTCGTCATCGATGCCGATGCCGGCGACGAGTGTCGGCATCCAGTGCCCGCGGCGCGCAAGGTCGACGACGAGCAACGCCGTGGCCGTCCGGATATCGACGCTGCTGCCGTCGTCGGTCTGGTAGCGCGACAGCTCGAGCTGGCCCGACAGCCGGGACGACAACCCGAGCCGGCCAAACAGCCCGAGCGTCTGGCTGGCGTCCGCTTGCGCGTCGGCCTTGGCCTGCGAGAGGCCGAGGCTGACACCGGCAGTGATCGCTCCAGGGCTCCGCCCCCCTACCGGCACGCCGGCAGGGTTCCCCCCGATCGGCGGGTTGGCAACCGCGACTGACGACAGGAGGGGCGAGAGGACGAACGCAGCGGCAAGCGCGAGACGCATGACGGCCTGCGCAGCACGGTGCGTGCCACCGCAATGCTCTGTAACTACAGAGAGGTTCCTCGGTTTTTTGAGGTTCTAGCTGAGCGCCGCCGCGATCTTCTCGGCAGCGCGTGTGGCGAGCGCCATGATCGTGACCTGCGGATTGACGCCGGTCGACGACGGCACCGCGGCGCCATCGACCACGTAGAGGCCCTTCGTGTCGTGGACCTGATGATCGGGCCCCACGACCGACGACCGAGGATCGCTGCCCATGCGCGCGGTCCCGAGGGGGTGGTACGCGGAGAGATCGAGGTCCCACGGCCGGATGGTGGCGCGCCGGAGCGCCGCGAGATCCGCCGGCGATTCGAGGACGTCGAAGCCATGGATCGGCGTGTGCACCCGGCGCGCTCCCGCTGCGAAGTAGACCTGCGCGAGCACGTCCATCCCGCGCTTGATGTGCGCGACGTCCTTGTCGCCGAGCCAGTACCGGATCATCGGTTGTCCCCTCACCGAGCTGACCGAGCCACGCGACGTGTCCTCCACGAGGAAGCCAAAGCTCGACACGTGATCGAAGCTCTCCGCGAGCTGGATCAGCTTGGGCCCGATCATCTGGGTGACGCTCATGGTCATCTCGAGCGGCACCATCGCGCCCTCGAACAGGATGCCCTCCTCGTGGAGCTCCTCGATCGAGTAGCCCTGCGGGATCCCGTTCCAGGGCAGGATCTGCTCGTCGAACTCCGCGAGCGCGCCCGCCGCCGGATGGATCGACAGGTTCTTGCCGAGCTGCCCGGAGCCCGTCCCGAGCCCCTGTGCCTCGAGCAGCAGCGGCGTCAGGATCGCGCCGCAAGCCACGACGACCGCGCGGGCCCGCACCGTCAGCGCGTGGCCGGTCTCGGTCTGCGCGACCACCCCGCGGGCGCGGCCGGCATCGACGATGATTCGGGTGACCCTGGCGCCCGTGAACAGCTCCGCGCCGGCCCGCAAGGCCATCGGGACGTAGCTGACGTTCGTGGAGCGCTTCGCGTCGGTGGGGCAGCCGAAGCAGCACACCCCCTGGCCGTCGCACGCTGGAGCGTTGCGCTTGAGCGGCCCGTGGCGCGTGAACCCCAGGGCCTTGCAGCCACGCGCGATCACGCGGCCGTTGCCGCCCAGCAGCTCCTTGCGCGCCGGTTCGACGCCGAGCACAGCCTCGACGCGTTCGAAGTAGCCGCCCATCCGGTCGGGCGCGAGCTCGCTGAGCCCGAGCTCGGTCGCCCATTCGCCGAGGACGCGATCCGGGGTCCGGTAGCACGTGCCGGAGTTCACGGTGGTGGTCCCTCCGACGGTCTGACCGAGCGGGATCGGGATCGCGACGTTGCCGATCGAGAAGGTCGATCCGCCGCGGCGATACAGCTTCTGCTGCATCTGGAACGGGCGACCGGTGAAATCGCTGCGGTCGAAGTACCTTCCCTCCTCGACGAACACGACAGCGAGCCCGGCCTCGGCGAGCTCGCGCCCGACGACCGCGCCGCCTGCGCCGGTCCCGACCACGACGACATCGCATTCGACAGTCAGATCGCCATCGCCGGGCTCTGCGAGCGTGTGGACGCGGTCTCGCATGTACGCCGGCTTGACCTCGGCCTTCGCCTTCTCGGCCTCGTAGACGCAGCCGAGCTTCTGGTAGAGCGCGGGATCGTCGAAGTGAGCGAACTTGAGCGGGCTCACGAGGGCACGCAGCATCAGGCGGCGTACCGGATCGCCGCGCCGCCAGCCGTCGAGGATCGCGAGTCGCTTCTCGCTCGACACCCGCGCGAACGGCTTGCGCTCGGTCGCCCAGGTTTGGACGTCGAGCCCGCGCAGCAGCCCATCAAGGCCAAACTGCAGCGTGCCGGGCAGGGTCCCTACGAACCGCTCGACCTTGTCCACGGTCTGCTCGTTCGCCGCCGGCAGAAACCGTCCTGCGGGCAGGGCGGTCTCGGCGAGCGCGACCAGCGTACGATGCTGGCTGGGAGAGAGTTGGCCCATCAATCCAAGGTACTACGTGAGAGGTCGGACCATCAAGCCAGGGGGTGTTCCAAGAAACATTCTCAGATCCCGGCGAACGTCCCGTCGAGGAACCCGTAGGTCGCCTGGAGCTGGGCTCCGATGAACAGCTGGCCGCCATCGGCGGCCACCGTCGCTGCGAGCCGGAACCCCGACGCCTGGTTGAGCCACCAGGTGAAGCCGAGTTGACCAGCGACGCGTAGTCCGATCTCGTCGTCCATGACGTTGAGGGGGTTGTCGTCCGAAATCCGGACATCTCCGCTCAGATCGAAGGCGCCGATCGGATCGCCGTGTTCGCCGTACGTGAACCTTCGCATCCGCGCGGTGGCACCAAGAGCCCACGGCGCCGGCTGGGTGTCGGGCGCGAACAGTCGCAGTCGCGCGTACCCGGTCCCGGAGACCTCGAGCGTGTCGTTCGCGAGCTGCGCGCCGTAGCCCGCTGATGCGAGCAGTAGCTCGACGCGGCCCTCCTCGCCGGACGGGGCGACCTGGCCCTGTTCGGAGGGGCGCCGCAGGTACCCCTCGCTGACCGCGAGCTGGAGGTCGAGCCCGCTCGGCCGCAGGAACAGCTGGCTATCGCGCAGCACGCTCAGGAGCTCGTAGGTCAGCCCCGCATCAGGCTCGACGAGCAGGATACCCGCCTCGCGCAGGATCGCGACCGTCGAGACCAACGCGCGATAGCTCGAGCGCTCGCCGCGCAGCGCCCACCACGTCAGCTCGAGCCGGCGCGCGGTCGCCGGATCGATCGGCTTGCCGAGCGCCTTCGCGGTATCGAGCATCCGCGCGAGCCGACGCACACGGATCGCAGCACCGACATCGAGGACGCGGCCGTAGCCGCCGCCGAGCGCGATCTGGAGATCGGCGTTCGTGCGCGTGTCCTTGGTGTCGTTGCCGTTATCCATGGCCTGGACGTTCGAGATGTAGTCGAGCTGGAGCGCCGCCGCGGCCTTGCCAACGCCGTAGATCTTGCCGCTGTAGAACCGCGCCTCGCTGTTCGCCGTCAGGTTCAGCTGTGCGCCGCGGACCTGGGCGCGGCCGTCGGGATTGATGTAGCCCGCCACGAGGTGGGCGCCGGTATCCCAGCCCCACGCCATGTGCTCGCGCTCGACGCGCTTGGCATACGAGCCCGCGACGTCGACATCGACGGCGGCGCGCTTGCGGACCGTGTCGTAGCCGAGGTTCGCGGTGCCGAGCGCGAAGGTGATCCGCTCATAGGCCGCGAGGGTGTCGTCGGGGAGGCTGGGCAACGTCGGTTGATCCGCGGACGACCTGGTTGCGCCGCCGCCGAGCAGCGCGCTGCCCACGCTGGATCCGACGTCGGGGGGCGGTTGCTCGCCGGGCGCGGTCGTGGGCGTGCTCGGTGCGCCGGAGCCGGTGTTGGGCGTGGTGCCGCCCGTCGTGATGGGGGACGGTGGCGCGGTGGTCGTGCCCGTGCCCGCGGTCGAGGCGCCGAGCTTGCCGAGGGCCTTCCTCGCGAGATCGCGCTGCGCCTTCTCTCTGGCGCCATCGTTCGCGATCTTTTGCAGCACCGGGACAGCCGTCGGATCTCCGAGGTTCCCGAGTCCCTCGATCGCGATCTCGCCGATGATGTCGAACGTCTCGGTCTCGGCGAGCTTGATCAGCACCGGCACCGCACGCTTGTCCTTGCTCTGAGCGAGCTTGCGCGCCGCATCGCGCCGCTTCTCCTTCCAGGCCGACTTGTCGAGATCCGCAGGCGGGGTCTCGACGAGCTTCACGAGGGCCGGGACGTCCGCCGGCTGGGCAACCGCGCTGCGCTCGGCCCATGATCCCGCCGCGAGTACGCACGTGAGTGCCAGGGTCAAAGGCCGCATCACTGGTCTCCAAACAGGCCGCACAGGTCACTGGTGCGGAGCTCGTCGCACGTCGAGGCCGCGATGCATCCCATGACGAGCGCCTGCCGGTCGGAGGTTAGCCGGTCGACATCGTCGACGCAGTCACCCCAGTCGAACCGGTTAGGGTCGTCGGACTGGACGATGATCGCGCCGCAATCGACGAGCCGCCAGCAGACGCCCTCGGGCGTGCGCGCGGCATCGGGGCAATCGGTGATCGCGCCACCGAACGCGCAGCTCGCGCGGGTGCCTTCGACGGTGTCATCGCCAGCGCCGCACGCCGACGCGATCAGAGCTGCGAGCGCGAGGCTCGCGTACGCCAGCGAGCTGTGAAGCGAGCCAGTGGCCTTGGGGGGCAAACCCTTCATGCGCCGAGCATAACGCTCGGCATCGCCCAGATCAGGTCGCAGGCTGCTTCTTGTCCTTGCGGCGGACCAACCGATCGAGCGGGACATCGGGGATGCTCTGGGCGACCAGCTCGGCCACGTCGAGAACCTGGATCGACTCCTCGACATTTCGCTGCTTCATGCCGTCGGTCAGCATGATGTTGCAGAACGGGCACGCGACCGCGACCGCGCTCACGTTCGCGGCGATGATCTCGTCGGTGCGGTTGAGGTTGACGCGCTCTCCGTCGTGCTCCTCCATGAACATCCGGCCGCCGCCAGCACCGCAGCAGAAGCCGTGGCGCTTGTTGCGCGTGAGCTCCTTGATCCCGCCGGGCGCACCGACCGCGGCGATCACGTTGCGAGGCGCATCGAACTCGCGGTTCCATCGGCCGAGGTAACAGCTGTCGTGATAGGTGATCGTGTCGACCGGCGACTTGCCCGCCTTCAGCTTGTCGGCCTTGAACAGGTGGTCGATGAGCTGGGTGTGGTGGACGACCTCGAAGTTACCGCCGAATTGAGGGTAGTCGTTCTTCAGGGTGTGCAGACAGTGCGGGCACGATGTGACGACCTTCTTGGCGTGGACGCTGTTGAGCGTCTCGATGTTCTGCTCGGCGAGCGCCTGGAACAGCATCTCGTTGCCCGCGCGCCGGGCAGGATCGCCGGTGCAGGCTTCCTGGTGGCCGAGTACCGCGTAGTCGACGCCGGCGGTATCGAGGATCTTCACCATCGCGCGGGTCTGCTTGATGATGCGGCTGTCGAACGCGCCAGCGCAGCCGACCCACAGGATGTACTCCGGGTCGGGGTTGTCGTCGATCGTCGGGACGTTGAGGTCCTTCGCCCAGTCCATGCGCTGGTCGTTGGCGATGCCCCACGGGTTGCTCTGGCGCTCGAGGTTGCGGAACGTCCGCACGAGCTCGGGTGGCGTCTTCTCCTGCTCGAGGACCAGGTTCTGGCGCATCTGCAGGATCTTCACCGGGTGCTCGATGAACACCGGGCAGACCTCCTGGCAGGCGCCGCACGTGGTGCAGGCCCACAGCGTGTCTTCCTGGACGCGGCCGCCGGTGAGCCGCGGCATGTTGTCCGACTCGGTCTTCGTCGCCACGAGCTGCTCGCGCGCGTAGGCGAGGTCTGGATGGGGATGCGCGTCGTCGAAGCCATGCGACTTCGAGAACTCCTCGAGCTCGGAGACCTCTTGCTCGAGTCCCGCGATCTTGTCGCGGATCGCGACTCGATCGAGCATCTCGTAGCGGATGTCGTGGATCAGCTGCATCGGCGAGAGGTTCTTGCCGGTGTTGTAGGCAGGGCAGTAGTTCGTGCAGCGCGCACACTCGGTGCATGCGTAGGTGTCGAGCAGGCTCTTCCATGACAGCTGCTCGAACTTGCCGACGCCCCACTGCGTCTCGTCCTCGAGGTTCACCTTCGGCAGATCCATCCGGCGCTCGGAGCGATTGCGCGTGAAGATGTTCGGCAGCGCCCCGAGCAGGTGGATGTGCTTGGAGTAGGGCAGGTAGTTGAGAAACGTCAGCAGGATCAGCACGTGGAGCCAGTAGCCGAACGCCTGGCCGCGGGCCGCGGACTCGACCGAGAGGGGCGCGAGCGCCTTGCCGATCAGCGACGAGATCGGCAGGTATCCGGGCGCGGCCTGCCCGGCCGAGAGCTCGGCCGCGATCTCGTACCCGTGATAGAGGAAGTGCGTGATCATCAGCGAGCCGATCCCGCACAGGATCAGTCCCGCGTCGAGAGTCCACGGGATCAGGCGCGGCTTGACGATCGTGCGGCGGATGACCGCCCACGTGACCATCGTGAGGACCACGAGGTTCATCACGTCGATCACCCCGTAGAGGGGCTTGTAGAGGAAGCCCGGCAGGAGCTTCAGCGAGACGCCAGGCAGCACTCCCGAGACGAAGACGTCGAGTGTCGCGATCGTGATGATCAGGAAGCCCCAGAAGATGAACAAGTGGTGCTTGCTCGTGCGGTGCTGGGGGCCTTCTTCGGCGACCTTCTTCTGGCCAAAGAAGTAGATGCCGACGTCCATCAGTCGACCCGGTAGCTGGTCCAGCCGTGGTCGTGGGTCAGCGACGCCAGCGAACACGGCACGACCGAACAGCCAGCTGGTCCGCGCGAAGAATGCGAGAGACGCCGCGAGCAGGAGGATGAAGATGACCTGGGTCACGACGGGCATGGGATACCACGTCCACGTGCTGGATTGTCATGGAGGCGCGCGGTCTTGCGGGCTGCCGCGATCGCCTCCGGGCAGCGGGAGGGCGGCCCCGACCTGCGATGGGTGCGTACACGGCCACACCTTCCGCTGCGTGTCGTAACATTGTCACCGCCGTTACGACCGTGCATGGTGTGAAGACAACCGCTGTATGGCTGGCCTCGCGAACATCTTGGTCGTCAGCGATCTGCATTTCGGCGAGGAGCTCTTGCCGGGCGCGTCGCGAGAGCGCAGGCACGCGATCGAGCTCGGCGCGACTGCGTTCCGCGAGTTCCTGCGCCACCATACGGTGCGCCGCCGCGACGGCCGACCGTGGCACCTGGTGATCGCGGGCGACCTGTTCGACTTCATGTCGATCGTGATCCCGGGCAACAAGGATCGGCCAGCGAAGACCGCGGACGAGCGCAAGTACGGCCTCGGCCGCAGCGTGAAGACCGGCGTCATCAGGATGCGGATGATCTGCGACAACCACGGCCCGCTGCTCGCCGAGCTCGCGCGGTTCACTTCTGCTGGTCACCAGGTCGACATCGTCGTCGGGAACCACGATGTCGAGCTGCTCGCCCCCGAGGTGGTCGCCGAGCTGCTCGCGCAGATCGCCCGCGCCGGCGCGAACGAGCGCGCGCTGTCGCGCATCAAGGTAGTGCCGTGGTTCGTCTATGTGCCCGGCGTCGCGTGGATCGAGCACGGCCATGTCTACGACGAGGGCTGCTCGTTCGAGTTCAACCTCGCCCCGATGGATCCCAAGGATGGCAACCTCATCTTCAACGCCGACTACGCCGCCGTTCGCTACTTCGGCGCTGCGGTCCCGGAGATCGATCCGCATGGGATCGAGTCGTGGAGCTTCTGGGGCTACATGCAGTACTCGATGGGATCGGGGTTCCGAGCGGGTAGCCGGCTGTGGATCGCCTACGGTCGGTTCGTGCAGTCGCTGTTCCGCGCGCGCCGGCTCCATCGCTCGTTCAAGCGGCGCGAGCGGCGGCGGCGCGAGCATCTGCGGCGACTCGCCGAGGTCGCGGCGGCAGGAGGCGTGTCGACGACGGCGGCGGCGGCGATCGATCGGCTGGCCCGCACGCCGCTGACGTCGAGCATGAGGCGGCTCGGCCGGTTCCTGATGCTCGATCGCTTCGGGCTGCTCCTCGGCGTCGTGGTGGCGATTGTCTTGCTGCTGATCCTCCTACCGCTCGTCTGGGCGTTCGTCGGCACCGCGCTCGCGGTTGCCGCCGCGGCCGGGATCTCGCGATGGCTCGGTGCGCACCTCGTGACCTCGCAGCTGCCGATGCGGGCGATCCCGCAGCGGATTCGCAAGCAGGTCGATGCGCCGGTCGTCGTGTTTGGTCACACGCACGATCCACGCTGGCAACCGCTGCGCGCCGGCGGGCTCTACATCAACGTGGGCACGTGGCTCCCCGCGCTGCGTCCGGGGCTGCGGCGCAGCTTCACGCACGTGCTGATCCAGCCTCGCGACAACGGCGCTCCGACCGTCGAGCTGCGCCAATGGCGCGAGGGCACGAGCCAGCCGTTCGATGCGCGCGCGGATCTCGGCGCGGGCGTGACCACTCTCCCCGGTGTTCGCGTCGACGACGTTGCATGAGCGACGACGCGCCGGCCGGCGAGCTGCGCCACGACCTCGAGTGGAAGCTCCGAGCAGCGGCGATCCCAGGAGCCCTCCTCGTCGCGCTGGTGTTCCACGCATGGCCCACCGGCCACATGTTGCAGCGGACGTTCCTGACGATGATCCCGCACGAGCTTGGCCACGCGATCACCGCATGGTGGTGCGGCTTCTCGGCGATCCCGTCGCTGTGGAAGACGCTGATTCCCGAGGCCCGCGGCACGATCGCGCCGGTCCTCGTCGGGGCGTTCAACCTGTTCCTCGTCGGGTATGGCTGGCGCTCCCAGCGGATGCAGCTCGTCGCCATCGGCATCGCGCTCGGGCTCGTCCAGTTCGTGGCGACCTCCGAGCTCGCGAAGCCCACCGCGGACGCCGCGATCACGTTTGGCGGCGACGCCGGCGCGATGGTGCTCGGTACGTTGTTGATGCTGGGTTTCTTCGCGCCCGAGGGCTGGCGTCTGCGAACCGGCGGCCTGCGCTGGGGGCTGCTCGCGATCGGCGCGGCTGCGTTCGTCGACACGTTCTCGACCTGGTGGGCTGCGCGCACCGACCAGGGCGCCATCCCCTTTGGCGAGATCGAGGGCGTCGGGCTGTCCGATCCATCGAAGCTCGAGGACGTGTACGGCTGGACCACGCGCCACATCGTCGATCGCTTCGTGCTGGTCGGCGCGCTCTGCCTTGCCGTGCTCGCGGTGGTGTGGCTGTGGGCGGTCTGGGATGCACGCCGCCGCGTGGCCGTCACAGATTCGCGTAGATGAACCCGCAGCGGCTCGCGCCGACCGCGATCCGGTAGGTGTGGAGCGCACCGGCGGTCTCGTGGACGAAGCCGTTGTCGTGCTCCCCGCGATCGACGTCGTCGATGAACAGCCGCGCGCGACCATCCCACGCCAGCGTGGTGGCGTGCGTCGCATGGACGCGCCCCCCCGACCCGGACCCATGCTGGATCGTCGTTGCCGTGCGCTCGGATCGTGCCGGCTTCTGGGCCGCCGATGCAGGTCGCGCCGGCGCGGAGCGCGTCGAGGATCGCCGCCTCGCTCGTATCGACCGCGAGCACCCACGTGGTGGCCATGACATTCAGCTGGTGGTTGTCGCTGCCACCGACGGCGGTGATCCGGCGATGCTCGGCGTGGACCACTCGGTCCGCCGCGCTCCACGCACGCTCTTCGCCGGTACGACCGCCCGGGCGCGAGATCAGATTGGCCAGCGCCAGCGGAACGTTCCACATCTCGACGCCATCGATCGACCGGAACCCGGGCTGGTCGCGCGTCCATGCGTGGTACGACAGGTCCATGCGCGAGGCCCGCGCACCGGGGATGTTCGTCGGGACCGCGAACGGATGGTTGACGCTGATGAACGCGCCGGCGGCGTGCGCGGTCGCGAGGAAGTCATCGTGCCGTGGCCACACCGCGGACCTCGGGGCTCGATGGCTCGAAGCGACTCGACTCGGGCGGCCTCGACGGCGACGAGCACGCGACGATCAGGAGGCTGAGGGCGACGTTGCGCATCGTGATGGCGTGACACAAGAGTCCGTGCAGATCTCGTGTCTTCGGGGCACGGGGCACGTGCCAACCTGGCAAGGGGGGCCGATCGGACCTCGGTGTCGGAGCGGTGTGATAGCGCTCGTGCGTGAGCCGAAGTCCCGCCGAGACGCCGCTGATGCGGCAGTACCTCGACATCAAGGACAAGCATCCTGACGCGGTGCTGTTCTTCCGGCTCGGCGACTTTTACGAGATGTTCTTCGAGGATGCCGTGCTCGGCGCCCGCCTCCTCGACCTGACGCTGACCACGCGCGACAAGGGCAAGGAGGACGCGGTCCCGATGTGCGGGGTCCCGCATCACGCCGCACGCGGCTACGTCGCGAAGCTGACCGAGCTCGGTCACACCGTCGTGATGTGCGAGCAGGTCGAGGACCCCAAGCTCGCGAAGGGCCTCGTCAGGCGCGAGGTCGCGCGGATCGTGACCCCGGGGATCGTGCTCGACGATGAGGTGCTCGATCCGAAGCTGCCGCGCTACGTCGTGGCGCTCGTCCCAGGGCCCCGCCACCCTGCCGGCGGAGCCCCACCGTCGATCGATCTGTTTGGGCTCGCGTTCCTCGACGCGACCACCGGTGAGCTCGCGGCCACCGAGCTGGCGCTCTCGTCCGTGCTCGACGAGCTCGTGCGGATCGCGCCGCGCGAGGTGCTATGTGCTCCCGAATTGCTGGCCGACGGCTCGCGGCTGGCAGCGATCCGCTCGCGCTACCGCGCGGCCTGGAACGCGACGACGATTCCCGACGAGCCCGGGGCGCGCGACGTCCTGGGTGGGCTGTGGCGATCGATCGATGCCGCGGCCGAGCTGGCGAGCGATCTCGACGATCACCTGCTCGCGGCCCGGGCTGCCGCCGCCGTGGTCGGATACGCGCGCGCCACCCAGCCGACCGGGGTGCTGCCACTCGCTCGGCTCCGGCTGTACTCCCCTGGCGATAGCGTCGTGCTCGATGAGGCAGCGATCGCGAACCTCGAGCTGGTCGAGACGCTGATCGGCAAGCAGAAGCAGGGCTCGTTGCTCGACGTGATCGACGACGCCGTGACGGCGCCGGGTGCTCGCTTGCTACGCCGCTGGCTGCTGTATCCCCTGGTCGACGTCGCGCAGATCCGACGGCGTCACGATTCGGTCGCCTGGCTCGTGGAGCGGCCGTCGCTGGGCGAGGCCATCCGCCGCGCGCTGTCCCGGCTCGCCGACCTCGAGCGGCTCGCGGGCAAGGCCACGCTCGGCGTCGCCACCCCGCGTGATCTCGGCCGGCTCCGCGACTCACTCGGCCAGCTGCCCGATCTGATCGAGCTCGTGCGCTCGGGGCAAGATGCGTTGTCGCAGCTCGGGTTGCCCGTGCTGCTCGACCTTCGCGCCTGCGCCGATCATGCGCTACCGGTGCTCGGCTCGCGGCTCGCGAGCGCGCTCGTCGACGAGCCGCCGTCGCTGCTCAAGGACGGCCAGATCATCCGGACTGGCCACGATGCGATCGTCGATGAATGTCGCCGGCTCGCCGATGGCGGCAAGGACGAGATCCTCGCGATCGAGCAGCGCGAGCAGAAGCAGAGCGGTATCTCGAGCCTCAAGGTCCGATACAACCGGGTGTTCGGCTACTACATCGAAGTCACCAAGACGCACCTGCAGAAGGTGCCGACGCACTACATCCGCAAGCAGACGGTCGCCACCGGCGAGCGCTACGTCACGCCCGAGCTCGCCGAGCTCGAGCGCAAAGTGCTCGCCGCCGAGGAGACGCTGGCGCAACGGGAGGCCGAGCTGTTCCGCGTCGAGGTCGCTCGGGTCGCGGCCGTCGCGCGAGAGGTCTCGGCCGCCGGCGCGGCCCTCGCGATCCTCGACGTCTGCGGCTCGCTCGCCCAGGTCGCCGCCATCCGCGGGTACTGTCGGCCGATCGTCGACGACGGCGTCGTGCTCGACATCGTCGACGGCAGGCACCCCGTGATCGAGGCGATCCTGCCCACCGGCACATTCGTTCCGAATGACTGTCGGCTCGATCCCAACGCCGAACAGCTCGTGCTGATCACGGGGCCGAACATGGCGGGCAAGTCGACGTACATGCGGCAGGTCGCCCAGATCGCGCTGCTCGCGCAGATGGGCAGCTACGTGCCCGCGAAGTCCGCGACCGTCGGGGTGTGCGATCGCGTGTTCACGCGGGTCGGAGCCGCGGACAATCTGTCGCGCGGCGACTCGACGTTCATGGTCGAGATGCGCGAGACCGCCTCGATCCTGGCCAAGGCCACGCGCCGGTCGCTGGTAGTCCTCGACGAGGTCGGGCGCGGGACTTCGACGTTCGACGGCGTCTCGATCGCGTGGGCGGTGGGGGAGTACCTCCACGATGCCATCGGTGCCCGCACGCTGTTCGCCACCCACTATCACGAGCTCGTCGCGCTCGCCGACTCACGTCCCCGCGTCCGCAACGTCTCGGTCGCGGTCCGCGAGCACAAGGGCGAGATCGTGTTCCTCCGTCGCGTCGTCGCAGGCGGCGCGAACAAGAGCTACGGCATCGATGTCGCCCGGCTCGCCGGGCTGCCTCGCTCGGTGACCGCGAGGGCCCGCCAGATCATGGATCAGCTCGAAGGTGGCAAGGCTCTCGGCAGCTCGCCCCAGCTATCGTTACACGGCGTGGGCGCCGCGAACGCTGCGGTGTCTCCCCACGCCGCACGGCTCGCGTCGATCGATCTCGACCGCACGACACCGCTCCAGGCGCTCCAGCTGCTCGCCGAGTTGAAGACCCTCGGCACATAGGCCCGGTCGATCGTCGGCGATCTGCGGCGGTGTGCGTTCGCTCCCCACGCCGCTGTGGCTCGCTACCCCCAATCCCCCCGAGTAGGGGGCCGGTAGCCCAGGCGATCTCTCGTGCAAGCTACTGAAACAAAAGGCGCTCTGCTTGGCGCGATGCTTGTAAGAGGTTCATTCACTCGGAGGAGAAACCTAGTGAACAACATCAATCGCATCGCGCTTGGAGCCACGCTGCTGACGGCAGCAGGGATTGGCTGTGGCGGCGAGGACAACTCGGGCCCGCTCGGGAATGTCGACGCCCTCATCATCCTGCAACGCCCCAGTCGCAACGATCAGGGCGACATCTTCCAGTACACGTCCTACAAGGCCGGCGCGCGGCTCGTGAAGCTCTCGCCGCCGACCGCGGACGGCAAGCTCGAGGTCATCTGCTGTGACAAGGCAGGTCCTGAGCTCGCGAACATCGACATCTCCGGCTACGACATCTCGTTCGACGCCAGGCAGATCGTGTTCTCCGGCAAGCTCGCCGAGAACCAGGCGTACGGGCTGTTCCTCCTGACGCTCGCGGACGGCTCGGTCGAGCAGATTCCGACCGACGCGACGCGCGATTACGTCTCGCCCATCTTCCTCCCGGGCGACAAGATCATGTTCACCACCAACGCGGTGGTCGAAGCCGGCGCCCGCCAGTTCGTCGACGAGTACGAGCGCGGCCGCACGATCCAGCTTGGCCGGATCAACACGGACGGCACGAACGAGGAGCTCGGCCCTCGGAACCTGTCGCACCGCACGTCGCCGAGCCTGGTCTCGGATGGCCGCGTGGTGTTCACCCAGTGGGATCACCTGGGCGAGGAGAACAGCGGTCACCTGATGTTCGTCAACCAGGACATGCAGGAGCTCCGCGAGGCCTTCGGCAAGGAAGGTACGGGCGCCTCCAACTCGACGCTCAAGGCGCAGGAGGTCAGCGCCGGCCGCTTCGTCGCGATCGCGACGGCGCGTAACCGCACGATCAACGCCGGCGCCCTGATCGATATCCGGCTCGGCACTGTCGTCGACGAGGGCGGGGTGGTCAGCGCCGGCGACAAACAGGCCGAGGCGCGCGCGACCTACCACGCGCTGACGCCCGATGTGCCAGTCGACAACGCGCCGTCCGCCGAGACCATCGGCCGCTACTACGATGCCTTCCCGCTCAACGCGAAGGATAAGCCCGACCTGCTCGTGTCGTGGTCCGATGGCGCGGTCGAGTCGAGCGTGCTCGGCGCCGCGGGGTTGTCCGCGAACTTCGGCGTCTATCTCTACGACAGCGCGCGCCAGCAGCGCCGCCCGATCCTCGATGACCCGGACATGTGGGACATCTTTGCCCGCCCGCTGCAGACCCGCACTGCGCCTCCGATCGTGGCCTCGGCGACGGACGCGAACCTGGGCGGCGCGACGCTGATCGGCTCGCTCAACGCGTACAACTCGAGCCTCAAGACGTTCGACCCCGGCTCGATCTACGGCATCCGCGTCTCGGAGGGCTTCTCGTCGGAGGAAGGCTTCCCCGAGATGTTCGGCACCACGCGGTTCGAGGGCCAGTCGCAGCTCGGCGTCGCCCGGCTCGCGAGCGACGGCTCGTGGCTCGCGAAGATCCCGTCGAACGTGCCGGTGCACCTCCAGACCATCGACAAGTTCGGCATGTCGATCTTCAACGAGCCGGTGTGGTTCTCGGGGCGCGCCGGTGAATCACGCGTGTGCGGCGGTTGCCACGAGGATCGCACCGGGACCACGAACGTCGACCCCGGTCAGCTCGAGGCGTTTGCCATCGGGGCCACGCAGATGTACTCGGACGTCCCGCGCGCCCAGCGCCAGCAGGCAACGAGCTTCACACGTGACGAGATCATGGGTGTCGCCTGGGACAAGACGCTGCAGCCGATCTTCGACGCCAAGTGCGTCAGCTGCCACGGCGACTCCAACGTCGCCGGCATCGCCCCCTACACGATCACGGATCCGGTCACGGGCGAGAGCATCTCGTGGACGTTCAACCTCAGCTCGGCCAAGATCGCGCTGACCGTCGGCGGTGTGAGCTTCGCCGACTGGCCCGCCTCCTACCTCAGCATGGCGGGCCCCGACATGGAGGCCATCAGCAAGGCAGACCTCGTGACGGCCGGCAACTTCAAGATCTACCTGAACCCCCAGGATGCTCGCGGCTCGCTCGCCATCCAGAAGCTCAACCCGCCGCTCCAGTTCCCGACACAGGACCTGGCGACCCGTGCCTTTGCTGGCGCGTCGCACATGTCCACCGTCGGTGGCCAGGAGCTCACGGCCGACGAGTTCTACGCCCTCATCCTCGCGGCCGACCTCGGCGTGAACTTCTACGCCCGCGAGAACAACCCGGGTCTCACCCAATACTGATCCCTCGCGGAACAAGGAGAGACACACCATGAAGAACATCGGACTCAAATTCGCCACGATGGCGTTCCTGATCTCGGCCGCGGCCTCACCCTCGCTCGCAGGTAAGGGCGGCAGCGCCGGCTCGATTCGTCAAGCAGTAGCCTCGCACTCGGCCGACGCGATCATCGCCGAGGTCGAACGTACCGAGGGGCTGGGCTGCGAGGAGTGCATCCAGCTCGTCACCCAGCTCACCGAGGACTCTCGGTTCTCGGTCCGCGAGGTCGCGGCCTGGTGGTTCGCGAAGCGGCCAACCCTCCAGAAGATGATGGCCGAGCAGTTCGAGCCAGAGCTCGTGTCGGGCTCGTCGATCCAGGTCCGGAATGCAGCCGACTTCCTCGGATCGTCCAGCACGTTCACCGCGCTGCCACGGATGCGCCAGGCGATCCTGCGCACTGATCTCGACGCCGACGCGAAGCTCGCGCTGGTCCGCGCGGTGGATCACCTCGGCAACCTCGGCGGTAACCCGGTGCTGACCACCGCGATGGCCGATGCCAGCGCCTTGGTAAGGGCCGCTGCGGTCAAGGCGTGGCGCGATGTCCGCGGCCAGGCGAACGCGGCCCCGGTCGTTGCACTGCTGAACGACGGTGACGCCAACGTGCGGGCCGAGGCGGCCACCGTGGTCGGTGCGATGACCGAGACCGGCGCACGTGCAGCGCTCGAAAACCTCGCGATCTCCGACGACAGCGCGATCGTTCGCCGCAACGCCTCGTGGGCACTCGGCAAGCTCGGCTCGGCGGCCTCGCGGGTGGCACTCACCCAGGCCAGCCACGATCCGAGTGGTCTGGTGCGGATGACGGCCCGTGCCGCCCTTGCGCAATTGCACTGATCACAGCAGTTCGCCGTGATGTGCGCCGCGCCCTTCAAAGGCGCGGCTTTCGTCATTCTTGCGGTCCGTCGACCGTGACATGCGAGGTAACATGAGGACCATGGAGATCAGGGAACGCCTCCTCGGTGCGGTGATCTGCGCGATCGCCGTCGCCGGGTGTAGTGACTCGCCGAAGGGCCGCACCTACTACGAGCGCAACATCGAGCCCATCCTCGTGCAGAAATGCGCCGGGAACACCTCGGGCTGTCATTCGACCAACGACGGCGACGTGTTCAAGTTTGCCGCGGGCAACCTCGATGTCACCTCGTTCGCGAACATCCAGAAGCGACGCGACGTGCTCGCGCCGTTCGGCGCCTATCCGTATCCGTTGCTCCTGATCAAGGCGGTCGGTCCCGGGCGGCTCAAGCTCCAGTACGGCACCGACACCGGCGGCCTGCCCACCTTCAAGAACATCGACGTCCAGCACTCGGGCGGCGGCATCTTCGACGTCGGATCCGACGCCTATTTCACGCTGCAATCGTGGCTCGATAACGGCGCCACCGAGAACGGGCTCAAGCCGGCATCCCCTCCGCAGGTCGGTAGTGGTGGGTGCTCGTCGGAGATCCCGGGCGGGTTCGATCCAACTCCGGTCACCGCCGCACCTGGCTTCGCGGCGAACTTCGCGACCTTCAAGTCCACGGTGCAGCCCGTCCTGAGCGCGCACGGCTGCAACGAGGCGAACTGCCACGGCGCGCCGCAGTCGGACTTCTACATCACCTGCGGCTCCGACGATGCGCAGCTCACGTTCAACTACAGCCAGGCGCACGCGTTCGTCAACAACCCTGTCGACGACTCGCAGTTGCTCCGCGTTCCGCTCGCGGCGAGCGCCGGCGGACGCGGGCACACCGGCGGCGATCAGTTCGCCTCGGTCCAGGACAGCGAGTTCGTCGCCATCCGGACCTGGGCCGAGACCGTCGGCGTGCTCGACTTCGCCAACGGCGATGCGGCCAAGGAGTTCTTCGCGGCCAACGTGCAACCCGTGCTGCTGCAGCGCGGCTGCGCGTTCGAGGCATGCCACAGCCCGACCGCCACCAACGACTTGAAGCTGCGGAGTGGCACCCCGGGCTTCTTCTCCGCGGTCGCGTTGCAGAAGAACTACGACCTGCTCAAGAACGAGTTCATGGCGCTCGAGTTCCCCGACGCTCGCCGCGGTCGTGCGGTCGCGAAGGCGATCCTCATCGATGACCCCCGGGTCGCCGGTGTCGGTGGCATCGAGCACCGTGGCGGCCCGGTCCTCGAGACCCCTGGTACCCCGGCCGAGCAGCCGTGTCCGCCTTTCGATCCAGTGACCTCGACGACGTTCTGCACCGTCCAGGCGTGGCTTGATCTCGAGCGCGCCGCGATCGGCACGCAGGTGACCACGATGACCGCGGGCTCGCCGGTCAAGATCGTCTATGTCGAGCGTCCGGCTGGCAGTGCGAGTGCAGGGCGGCTCGAGTTCGACGAGTTCCACACCGGGGCCGAGCTCCGCGTCGCGAACGCCACGTTCGGCGCGAACCAGGCGATCAACAACGTCGACGCGGTGGCCGACACGCAGGTGATCAGCGCGGGCTGCCCGGGGCTCGGCGCCGGTGGAGATATCCAGTCGCCGAGCGTGGCGAACGACGGCACCCGCGTCGTGTTCGCGGGACGCGCGTCGGCAGCAGAGCCGCTCGGCGTCTACGCCGTCAACATCGACGGCACGGGCTGCACGCTCCTCACGCTGGCGGCTCCGGACTCGAACGGCCTCAAGGTCCACAACTTCGATCCCGTGTGGTCACCCGATGGCGAGTACGTCGTGTTCGCGTCGACCCGCGGCAAGGGAGGAGCGCTCAAGTCACGCAAGCGGTTCCTTCCGCAGTCGGATCTTTGGCGCGTCAAGGTCAACGGCCTGGCGGCCGATCCGGCATCGGTCGAGCAGATGACGTTCCTGTCGAACTCCGAGGTCGGCCCCGGGTTCATGCGCGAGGGCCGCGTGACGATGACCACCGAGAAGGCGAGCGACGGCTTCTACCAGCTCGCAGGTCGCCGCCTCAACTGGGACCTCACCGACTACCATCCGCTGCTGGCCCAGCGCAAAGACTCGCTGTACGCCGATCCGGCCGACCCCACGGCCACGAAGCCCTCGATCGGCTATTCGTCGGCCACCGATATCCGCGAAGGTGCGGATGGGGACTTCCTGATGATCCTCTCCGACACCAATACCGATGGCTCATCGGTCGCGCCCGGGGCCGCCGGCGCGCTCGGGATCTTCAACCGCAGCATCGGGCCATTCGAGCAGGGCCGGGTCGAGACCGGTTATCTTCAGGCGCTGCGGATCGTCGGTGACGGCACCGCGACCGGGCGGACGGGCGCGGCTGCCGGTTACCGCCACCCGGTGTCGTTGCCCGACGGCAACATCATGGTCTCGTTCGCCAACAACGTCACGCAGGGCAACTTCGAGATCTACCGCGTCAACCCGCGCGACAACGGCTCGAGCCCGATGTTCACGGGGGGCAACGGCAAGGTGCGTGTCGATGCGGTGCTCGCGTACAAGTACCCGGCACGGCAGCTCTACACGAACCGCCGCCAGCTCATCTTCGGCGGCACCACGGATGTCGGTTCGTCGGACGCCGTCGTCCACATGCCGGATGCGCCGATGGTGTTCACCGTCCTGACCGGCAACCTCCGCCGTGGCCGGCCGCTCGATGCGTTCAGCGGTGCGCGCTTCCTCGCGGTCTACACCGAGAGCACGTGCACGCCCTCGAACTGCTCGCCAGGCGCCAACGGCATCTTCGAGAGCCGTCAGTTCCTCGGCAAGGCGGCGCTGGCGGATGACGGATCGGTCAAGGTCACGCTCCCGAGCCGCACTGGCCTTGTGTTCGAGCTCCAGGATGGATCAGGGAAGGTGGTCGTGAGGATGGGCGAGGAACACCAGATGGGTCCGGGCGAGCGGATCGCGATGGGGGTCCGGCGCAACCTGTTCGATGCCATCTGCGGCGGTTGCCACGGCTCGATCAGCGGCGAAGAGCTCGACGTCGCGGTCACGCCGGACGCCCTCACCGGCGCCTCAGCCTCCGCCGTCATCAATGCCGCGCCGACCGCAGTCGGCCCGTAGGTGACACCGCGCCGACGACGGTCGGCCCGCAGGCGACCGACCGCTGCTACTTCTTCGGCGCTGGCGTGCCGCCGCCCTGCGCCTTGATCACGTCTCCGACGGCGTCGCCGTTCTGCTTCACGTCGGGGTGATCCTTCTGATCTGGGTCGATCACGGCCTTGATGACCGAGTTGGTCTCGGCCTTCTTCGGCGCCTTTGCCTCGCGCAGCGGGATCAGTTCCTTCAGAACGCGCGGATCGAGGATCACGAGGCCGAGCGCGTCGTAGTTCTTGAGCTTGTCGATCGCGCGGACCTCGAACTCGTCGGTGCGCCACGTGATCTGCGTGGCCTCGACATCGCCGGGGCCGTATTTGCCCTGCATCACGCCCTGGAACGTGTCGAAGTTCTTCTTGTCCTCGGGAAGGATCGACACGTCGAGCGAGACGAACATCTTCCACAGCTTGCCGTCATGGAAGAAATAGAACCGGCGCTGGTTCTTGCCGTCCTTGTTTTCCCATCGCTCGAGCATCGCTTCGCCGGTGTTGTGGGCGAACTCGTCCTCGATGATCGAGACGTCCCACCCACCGCGCTTGCCTTCGAACGAGGTGTAGCTCGAGCTCACGAGCGACAGCTCCTTCTTCTTGTCCTTGCGCAGGCGATCCTGGGCCGCCATGTCGGTCGTGCCCTTGATCTTCTCGGCGTAGCGCTCGTCGAGCTGCTTGCTCAAGACCGCGACGACCTCATCCTTGGTCATCCCGAACTTGAATCCGGCGTAGAGCTCCGCCAGCGCCTTCTTGTGCTCGGCCGAGACCGGCACGATCTTCTTGGCCTTGGCCGGCTTCTTGGGGGCGGGTGTCTTCTTCGCCGCCGGCGCTTTCTCATCACCCTTCTTGGCGAAGCTCGGCGACGCCGAGACGGCGAGCCCAACGATGGAAGTGGCGATCAGGAGCTTGAATCGACGCATTCGTCCTCCAGGAGGTCCGGGTATTGTGTGACGGAACAGCTGACGCGCAAGCCGGTAGCGAATTCACCCCGCGAGCGCGACCTGCCTACATGAAGAACGAGAAGCGCGAGCCCTTCGAGGTCTCCGTCGTCAGGTCCTTCTCGAGCGTGTTGCCCTGATCGACCAGCCCGCCGCTCGCCTTGCCATCGTTGCCGACACGGCCATGGACACGGTCATAGAGCATCCGAAGGCGGCGCTGGTAGTACATCTCGGACGCGACCCCGTCAGCGCCCTTGATGAGCGAGTCACCGACGGAGCCGGGGAGCAAGGTCAGCAGCTTCTTCGCCGGGACGGCATCGGTGGCCGGAGCGGCGATTTCGCCCTTGGTCCACGGCACCTTGGACAAACCCTGAGGACCGATCTCCGTGCGGTACGCGTACGCGCTCGGCGGGGAGTTCTCGGGGCACTTGTTGACGGTCTCCTTGGCTGCATCGCCGCAGTACACGCCTCCGAGCTCGACGATCTTCGCCCCGAAATCGAGCCCCTTGTCACTGTCGGTCGGCGCCTGGACGAGCACGGCGTAGCGACGCTGACCCATCAGCGGGGTGTTCTCGTTCTCCTTGAGGATCGCCTCGTCGGACTTGTCCTTGTACTTCTTGAAGACGAGCGCATCAGCTTTCGCCGACATCAGGTGCGCGTCGATCATCGACTTGACCTCGGCGGCACCCGCGTAGAACGCGACGAGCTCGGCCGCGAGCCTGGGTTCGAGCGCGGATAGCTTCTTGCGGAACACGGCGTCGGACTTGACCTCGAGCTTCTGGCTCAGCGTCTCGAGCTGCTTGTTGACCGCGTCGTCGGGGCGGAACTGATTCTTCGTCTTCGCCTCGTCGAGCAGGGTGTCGAGCGTCGACAGCGTCTGCTTGATGTTCGAGATCGTCGACGGCGTCCCCTTCTCGCCGAGGATCTCCTTCACGTCACTCATCGCCGCGTTGTATGCGCTCGCGCTCTCACCGAGCTTACCGATCGCAAGGCCGATCACGAGCGCGATCAACCCGGGGATCGCGATCTTCGCGACCTTGGCGCCTGTCGAGCTCGAGCCGATGTTCTCGACGGGGATTCCGTCGTGGACGATCACCATCTCGGGAGCGCGCTGGACGGTATGGACCGCAGCCATCGCGTTCATCGCCCCGAACGGATCCTCGGAGGCGTTCGGCATCACCGGCTGCTGTGGCTGCTGCACTCCCGGCGGAGGTGGCAGATTCAGGCCGGGGGGTGGCACCACCCCACCAGAGGGCGCACCGTTCGCGCGGGTCTGACCGGTGCCGGGCGCCGCACCCTTCTTGAGGCCGAGGCGCGCCTTGAGGTCGCTGATGTCACGGCTACCGGTTCGTTTCGAGTCGCTCATTGTTCGGCCATCTCCGGTTCGGAGCGAGAGAGTAGAGATCAGACGTCTCGAGTGTCAAGGATGCCCGTGAGTTGGCGGGGTTGCGGTGCATTTGCCAGCTGTCGCACACGGGCCACAGCCACAGGGCATCGTGAAAAACTGGTCACACTAGAGCGAACGTTGTGATCCCGGCATCACTGTAAGGAGCCAGAATCGCCCGCGTTTCACCACCACAAGTTCGCTGGTGCGGCTGGCCCAACGAGTGCAGACTAAACCGTCTGCTGGTCTCGAGCGTCCTAGCCGGGACTCAGTTGCTACCCAAGAAAGGCTTCCCCGTGAACCGACGCTTTGCTCTCCTCGCTGGTGTGTTTGCTCTCGCCACCCTGGCGCAGACCGATACTGCCGAGGCCGGTCGCTTCCGTTTCAGCGGCGGCGGACACGTCCATGCGCGCGTCCAAGGCAACGTGTCGGTGTCGTGGGCGCGCCCCGCATATCGCCCCACGCGGACGTGGTCGACAGGGGGGCACATCTGGGTCGGCGGTGGCGGCGGCTACTACCCGCGCTACTACCCGCGCTACCGCTACTATTACTACCAGCCGGTCCCGTCGTATTATGGGGTCTACAGCACCAATTCCTACTACCCGGTCGAGGCCCAGCCCCAGGCGCAGGTCGCCGTTGTTGCGGCACCTCGACCTGCGCTCCCGAAGTTCGGGATCGGTTTGTTCGCCGGTGGCGTGAGCGTGCAGGACCAGTCCGATTCGAGCGATGTAGGTCTGCTCGGTCGGTTCCGCCTGACCCAGGGGCTCCTCATCGAGGGCGAGCTTGGGAAGACCACGTACGAGCAGGATCTCCGAGAGGATCGTCGCCTTGGGGCATCGCTCGTGTACGAGATCGGCGCCTACAACAAGCTTGCGCCGTACGTGCTCGCCGGTCTCGGCGTGCAGCAGGCACAGGTCGCTGGCGACTTCAGCACGACGCAGAACTTCGGTGAGCTCGGTATCGGCCTCCGGTGGGCCGTGTCGCCGCACTTCCACTTGCTGTTCGACGTGCGCGCCGGAAGCCGTGCGACCGTGAGCAGCGACGCCCCGGCGCCGGCGACCGATGTGGCGGTCCGTCAGGTTACCCCGCCATCGGCCAGCAGCAACGACAGCGAGGAGTACACGCGCGCGCGGCTTGCCGCGGTACTGTTCTTCTAGCCCCTCTGCACATCGCGTGAACCAAGCGGCCGCGTACTTCGCGGCCGCGGCCATTTTCGGCTACCCTTTTCAGGCACATGGTCGATCGCCCCGCCGGTTCCCCTGAGCGCGGACCACGTTCGCAGATCGAACAGCGCCATGTTCTGGCCGTTGACGGCACTCGCATTGGCTACCAGGTGGTCGGCGACGGCCCCTGCATCGTCCTCGCAAACGGGCTCGGCGGGACCTACGTAGCCTTCCGTTACCTCTACGAGGCACTCGCCCAGTACCAGTACAAGGTGATCTGCTGGGACTACCGTGGGCTGTATTCGTCGGGGGCCCCCGCCGATCCACGCGCGAACACGATAGCCCATCATGTTGCCGACCTGATGGCGATCCTCGTGCAGGAGCAAGTCGATGACTTCGTCCTCGTGGGGTGGTCGATGGGAGTCCAGGTCGGGTTCGAATCGATCAAGCGACATCCCGAGCGGGTGCGCGGGCTCTACGCGATCAACGGCACCTACGGGCGAGCGTTCCGCACGGTGATGGGATCGCGGCTGATCGGTCAGACGATCCCGATGCTGCTGCGACTCGTGCGTGCGCAGGCCGCGCTCGTCGGCCGCGCGTCGAAACGCGTTGCCGGCTCGAACGCGCTGATCGGCGCGATGAAGCGAGTCGGGATCGTATCCCAGACGATCGACATCGAGATCTTCCGTGAGGTGGCTGCCGGGTTTCAGAGCATCGACTGGGTGATCTACAGCGACCTCCTCAACCGACTCGACGAGCACGACGCCGAGGATATCCTCGCCGACGTAGCGATCCCGGTAACCATCGTCACCGGCGACAAGGATCTGATGACCCCGCCGGCGACCGCGGAGCACATCCACCGCCTGATCCCGGGCTCGCGCATGGTCGTGATCAAGGGCGGCACGCACTACACGCCCGTCGAGTACCCCGAGATCCTCGTCGACGAGCTCGGACGCCTGCTCGATCGCGTGTCTGGGTGGGAGCGCGCGGTGAGGAGGGCTGCGCCATGACACCACAGTGTCCGGCGTGCGGACAGGACGTGCTCGAGATCGACCTGCGATGCGGGAGCTGTGGCGTGGCGATCGGGGCGAGCGGTGCGCACCGCATGCTGGGGCAGGTGATGCTCGGCCAGTACGAGCTCATGGACGTGCTCGGGCAGGGCGGCATGAGTGTCGTCTTCCGCGCCAAGCACAAGCTCACCAACCAGGAGGTCGCGCTCAAGATCCTGCCGCCCGAGCTCGCGGCCCACAGCCAGGTGAAGTCGCGTTTCATCGAGGAGGCGAAGGCGCTGGCCGCGCTCGATCACGCGAATATCGTCCACCTGTACAATTTCGGCGAGGAGAACGGCTCCTTCGTCCTGGCCATGCAGTTCGTGCAGGGGCGCACGTGGGAGCGGATGATCCTCGAGAACACCCGGCTCGAATGGCGAGCATCGTGCCAGATCTGCATCGACGTGCTGCGGGCGCTCGAGTATGCGCATGGTCGTGGCGTGGTCCACCGCGACATGAAGCCGTCCAACGTGCTCGTCCGGGCGGACGATGGTGCGGCGACCGTGATGGATTTTGGCATCGCGAAGATGACGACCTCGACGCGGTTGACCGAGGCCGGACAGACCATGGGTACGGTCCGCTACATGTCGCCCGAGCAGGTCCGCGGTCAGGAGGTCGATCTCAGGACCGACATCTACTCGCTCGGCGCGACGCTCTACGAGTCCCTCGTAGGCGAGACGCCGTTTGATGGCGATACCCACTTCGAGATCATGACGAAGCACCTCAGCGAGCTGCCAAAGCGGCCGTCGGCACTCGGCGTCGATGTTCCGGTCGCGGTCGAGGACGCCCTGATGCGCAGCCTCGCCAAGCGCGCTACTGATCGGTTCGGCGACGCGCGCGAGATGCGGAAGATCCTCGAGACCGCGGTCCGCGACGGGGACCTTGGGCTCGTCGAGACCCAGAAGCTCAGCCGCGTGCTGCTGGGCGATCTGCCGGCCAAGCCCCGGATCCCGGTCACTCCGGCACCGGAGCGGTTCGCGACCGCGAACGAGCTCGCCGATCAACTCGAGCCGACAGGTCCGGTCCGCCGCAAGAAGTCGGTGTTGCCGTGGATCGTAGTCGGGGCGATGGTCGCCGGGGGTGGTGGGTACGGCGTGATGCGGCTCCTCCAGCCGAATAGCGCGCCGGATCGCCCGACTGAAACGTTCCCGGGGCTGTCAATGTCCCCGAAGCGGACGATCGGGACCCTGACAGTCACCACGGATGGCACGGTCACGCCCGAGGCGGTCGCGACCGCCTACACCACGGAGTTCCGCAGGATCCAGGCGCACGTCAACGAGGAGCTGGCCCGGTTGAAGAGGCCGCCGGTCACGCTCCCGGACAAGATCCGCGAGGTGTTCGCAGTTCCGCAGTCCGCTCTGTGCATGAGGAGCGCGTACGTCCAGGGCAAGCCACCGCCGGACTGCTCCAGCGTGCCGTTCGTGATCACGATTGGCGACCAGACCGAGCGCGGTCAGCTCGATGGCGAGCCGCGCCTGTACCTGGTCGCGGCGAAGCTGTCGGAGGGCATCCAGGGTGGTGTCGCCCAGGCGGTGTGTGAGTTCCAGCTCGACACCACCCAGGCGGCCGCGGAGATCTGCGACCTCGCGGCCACCCGACCGACCCCCGCCAAGGGTGGGGACGGTAAGAGGTAGCGCCCCGAATTGACAACTTGTTGAAGAGCCACGAATAATCGCCCATCGCCGCCGCTTCGCTACGGCGGGAAGGATGGGAGCATGTCCCGCACCGTAATCACCGCGGTTGTTTCCGCGGTCATCATCGTACTCACGGCGATCGCCTTCTTCGTCTCATCGGTCAGCTTCGATGATCGGGTCCGCAAGGACGCCGATGCCCAGCTGACACGCGCCTACCAGGTGGTCCAGCGGCTGAACCAGCTCCAGGGCATCGACGTGTCGAACAAGGCCGAGCGGCTCGCGTCGCGGTCCGAATTCGTCACGGCGATCAAATCGAGCAGCTCGTCCGAGCGGGCGACCCAGGCGCGGATCGGCTTCCAGAAGTTCACCGCGGACGAGAAGCAGGGGACGATCAAGCCCGACATCATCGCGCTCGTCGACGCCAACGGTGACGTGCTCGCGATGCATGAGGTGCCGGCTGTCGTCCCCCGACAGTGGCGCAACGAGAGCAAGGACGAGAAGAACCCGGTGATGTTGCCGACCATCCTGCCCGCGCTGAATGTGGTGCTCGGCAAGAAGGTCATCATCAGTGACATCTGGAACGACGGCAAAGGGATGATGAAGGTCGGCGTCGCGCCGATCATCGATCCCGAGGCACCCAACAGCAAGGATCCCGACGGCGTCGTGATCATCGGCGCCATCGTCGTGGCCTACGCACAGACCGCCAAGAACGCGCAGCAGGATCGCGCGTTGCTCGGCACCGAGATCGCGTACTACGACGGCAAGCGTGTGCTCGCGTCGAGTTTCACGCGTGGCGCTGGCGTCGAAGAGGATACCGAGGCAGCCGGACAGCTGGCGGAGTTGCTCGCCAGCGGTCAGCTGGGCGACAACGCCTCGAAGCAGCGCGTCAAGATCGACGGCGTGGACTACTTCGCCGCCGCGGTGAAGATGCCGCGCTCGTTCACGAAGGGCCTGCCTGCGGAGTACCCGGCGGTGAGCGCCGGCGCCGTCGTGCTGGCGCCTTTCACCAAGGACTCGGGCAGTGCGGCGACGCGCAACCTGTTCATCCTGCTGCTCGGCGGTGGTGCACTTGCGATCGCGATGCTCGGGATGTACCTGTCTCACCGGCGGCTCGTGGCTCAGGTCGATCAAGTCGAGCAGGGCATCACCGACATCATCAACGGCAACGTCGATCGCACGTTCCGGCCGGTCGGGCCCGAGCTCGATGGCCTGTCGAACGGTCTCAACGTCATGCTCGCGCGCTTGCTCGGCAGGCCCGAGCCTGGCGAGGAGGAGTTCGACGAGGAC
>JAGSPR010000777.1 GCA_018262455.1 Deltaproteobacteria bacterium
CGCGCTCGGCAGCCGCACGTCGTGCCCGCGACCCATGATCAGTGTCATCAGCATGAAGATGATCAGGAGCACGAGCATCACGTCGACCAGCGGGGTCACGTTGATGTCGTTGCGCACGTGATCGAGCACGGGCGGCTTGCCCGAGATCCGCCGAACGCGGTGCGCGTGTCCTGCTCGACCAGCCACGAGACTATGCCCGACCCTCGCGAAGCACGTAGTCGATGAACTCGCTCGACACGTCGTTCATGTCGATCACGTACTGCTCGACGCGGGACGTGAAGTAGTTGAACGCCATGGCCGCGATGATCGCGACGCCGAGGCCGAGCGCCGTCGACACGAGCGCCTCGGAGATCTTCGGGCCGATCTCGGTGATGGTCACCGTGCCGCCCTTGAGGAGCTGGAACGTTCCGAGGATGCCGATGACGGTGCCGAGCAGACCGATGAACGGCGTCGCCGAGGCGACCGTGCCGAGGTACGCGAGGCCCTTGCGGAGGTTGCTCGTCTCGCGCTCCTTGACGCGCTCGAGCGCGCGGTTCACGGAGTCGACGAGGTCGAAGTTCCCGACGTCGTCGGGCCCCTCCGTCTTGAGCGCCTCGCGGCCCTGGAGCAGCGCGGCCAGGCCGGACTCCATGACCTTGGCGACCGGGCTCTTCGACATCGTGCGTGCCGCGTTGGCCGCGTCGTTGATCTTGTGCTGGCGGAGGAACTCACCGAGCGCCTGCACGTACCGGATGCTCTGATCGCTCGCCGCGCGGAACGTCAGGATGCGTTCGGCGATCACGTAGAACATGAACACCGACATGCCGATCATCATCACCGTGATGATCTTCACGATGATGCTCATGTGTTCCCAGAGCTCTACGAGGTCGATTCCCATGGCACGTTCCTGCGGCTAGAGTTTTCGTCGTCTACTTCTGCGAGTAAATGAAGGTCACGGCGGTGCACACCGGCACCGCGCGTCCGTTGACGGCATAGGGGCGGTACTTCCACTCCCCGTTCATCTTCGACTGGATCTTGCTGTCGTACGCCGGGAAGCCGGTGCTCTTCAGCATCTTCACGGAGGTCACGGCGCCGCCTGCGTTGATGCACAGCTTGAAGCTGCCGATGATCTTGTCCTTGCCCGAGCGCTGGATCTCGGTCTTGCGCGAGCCCTCGAGGAGCGTCGGCGGCACGTTCTGCGGCGGCGCGGGCGGAGGAGGCGGCGGAGGAGGAGGAGGCGGAGCGCCCATCACTCCGTTGATGTCACCACCGACGACACCACCCTCGACGCCACCCTCTTCGCCACCCTCTTCACCAGCGGGTCCAGAGTTCTCGACGACCTGCTGCTCCTGCTTCTCGATCTTCACCGGCTGGACGATGTCCTTGACCTTCATCTTCTTCGGCGTGATCTGCGGGGTCTGCGGCTTCGCGCCACCCGGCGGCGGAGGAGGAGGAGGAGGAGGAGGAGGCGCGACGGCGAGCTCGTACTTCGTCTTGGGACGCTCGAGCATCTCGATCTCCCAGATCGACTTGATCCACATCGTCACGAACAGGACGATGTGGAACGCGGTCACGGCGATCAGGAGGGGCGCGGCCCACTTCGGTGCCTTGCGCGACTTCGCGGCGGCGAAGTTGCCGAACATCGAACCGCCGGCCTTCTTCTCGGCCGGGACGCCTGCCGAGCGGTACGGATCGACGGCCGGCTTGGCCTCGACCTTCGCGACCTTCGCGGGCTCCTCGTCACGGATGAACGGGGTCGTCAGTTCGTCGTTATCGTTGGGTTCGTTCGACATCTGCGGCTGCTCCTTGTGAGGCGATTCAGCCGCCGGCTTTTTCGGCCGGGCCCCCGGACATCGGGGTTGGGTTGGTGGGCGCAGCTGCGCCCTGAGCCTTCTTCGCCTCTTCGGCTAGAACGCGCGAGGTGCGCTGCAGATCTTGAGCACTTGCACGGTCGATCGCGGCGGCCCAGGAGGCGCCGTGGGCGAGCGCCCGGAAGTTGTAGATCGAGGCCTGGAGACCGAATAGTTTCGGGTTCTTGGGCGAGAGCGCGGCCGCCTTCTGGAGCGCGCCGATCCCCTTGTCCGCGAGCTCGAGCACCTCGACCGCCGTCAACGACTTGGAGTTGAGCTTGGACCAGGCGACGTTGCCGATGAACTGGTAGGCCGCGATCTTGTTCGAGGTGTCGGCCGCGACGTCGGCGACCTTGATGTACCACTCGATCGAGGTCCGCCAGTCACCCGCCTTGAGGTTGATGCCGGCCAGGTTGCCCATGATCTCCTGGTCGTTCGGCTTTGCGGCGAGCAGGCCGGTCCAGTAGTCGATCGCGAGCTTGAACTGGTTGGAGTCGATCCACACCTGCGTCATCTGCTTGCGGGTGTCGTCGTCGCCGGGGTTCGCCTTGAGCCAGGCCTGGAAGTGGGTGGCCGCGGCGTCCGCGAGCTGCGGCCCCTCGAGGGTGCACAGGTCGACCTGCTTGCACTGGTAGCTCGACGCACAGACGTTCTTGTCGTCGCAGTCGTCGAACCGGCGCTCGCCGTCCTTCACGCACACGCTCGACGGGACCAGCTTCGAGCTCGGGATCGTGTCGCACACGAACGAGCCCTTGATCCCGAGGCGCATCGGCTTGTCGACGCCGGGCTTGAACACCTTGGAGTACGCGAGCCCGAGGTTGTAGTGGACGATCGGATCGTCGACCGTCTTGAGCGCCTTCTCGTACTCGGCGACCGCGTCGATGAACTTCGTCTCGCGGAACATCCGGTTGCCGCCGACCATGCTCAGACTACAGGCGGTCGCGATCGCGAGGATCACGTGGAGTGCGCGGTCGGGACTCCGACTCATAGGGCGCGCGACTATACATATCCGCCTGGGGTGCATCAACGCCTACCCGACCTCGTGTACTACGGGATTCCCTCGGCGATCGTGGCGGATAGGTGACACG
>JAGSPR010000173.1 GCA_018262455.1 Deltaproteobacteria bacterium
TGAGCTGGACCTGCCTGCCGTCGACCTCGATGAGGCCGCCACCGCCGCCGGTAGGCTCGTGCATCCTGAACGTCATCGTTGGCAGGCCGATGAAGGTGTGCTCCGCCTCGTGATCCCCCGGAAACGTGATCTCCAGGGCTGGCCTGCGCGGCGGCGGCTCTCCGATCGGGCCATCCGGGGGCCGGATCGTCTTGGTCGCGGTCCGGCCAGGGCGGGGGGCCGGTAGCCGACCGACGTCTTCGATGAAGTAGAACGCGATCTGACCGAACCGGACACGGTCGCCCTCCTGGACCACGACCGGGGCGTCGATCAGCTTGTCATCGACGTAGGTCCCGTTCGCGGAGCCGAGGTCCCGGATGGTCCAGTCGGTTCCGGACAGCGTGATCTGCGCGTGCTGACGGGACACCGAAGACTCGAGGATCGCGAGTCCGGACCGCTCGACCTGGCGGCCGATGATCGTCTGCGGATCGAGCCGGTGTGGACACCCCCACAGATCGACGAGCGCGGCCATGGTGGGATGGCTTCCGTGCAGCTGGAGCTGCTCCGGCATGATGTGGAGCGGGCTCGACAGATCATCGCGGCACTCCTCGCAGAGCACGCCCACCTCGGCGGGGCGCTGGCGGCAGACCGGGCACATCACGAGTGCATCCTATCACTCGAACAGGGAGCGACAGGTCACTCCCACGACGAGTAGCGACGACCCTGAACGGGCTCCTCGATCCGCCTGGGCGTGATGGCGAAGCGGAACGGAAACGAGCGTGCCGAGACGCCGTCATCGCCGGCCGTCATCACCTGGAAGTGGAGGTGCGGCGTCGACGAGAACCCGGTGTTGCCGGACAGGGCGAGCTCCTGGCCTCGCTCGATTCGCTGGCCGGGCTTGACCTCGATGCCACTGGGGGACAGGTGCATGTACTCGCCGAGCGTGCCGTCGTCGTGCATCACCAGCACGAAGTTCGTGCGTTTGTACTCGACGAAGTCGGTGGTCGTGCCGGCGCCCTGCGCGGCGGCGTTGGCTGCGATGACGACGCCTGGGCGGGTCGCGAGCACGGGCGTGGCGACCGGGCAGTCGATGTCGACCGCGAACTCATTGGAGCCGCGGTGCGAGAACGTGCCGTGAAACCCCTGCAGGATCGAGAACGTGAGGCCGTGGGGATACGGCAGGCGATAGACGTAGTCGGTGGGATGGGCCCGTGGGTCGCCGAACCGCGCACGGAAGGAGAGCTCGCGCCGGTAGCGCTGGGCGCCATCGAGCACGTCGAGCTCGCCGAGCACGACGGTCTGGCCGACCCCGAGCGGTGACGCCGCAGCCGGCAGGTAGGCGACGCCCTCGATCGGCGACACGGGGGCCACGTTGTCGAACGCGGTCATCGTCCACTTGATCATCACCGGCGCCGCGTAGCGGTTGCGCGCGACCTGAACGATCCGGTTGCCGCGGCGATATAGCTCGAACTCGAGCTGGCCGCCGTCGAACGCGAAGTCGGTCAGTCGATCTTCGAGCCTCCCGAACGACGCAGGGTCCGACGCGGTGAGCGGGACCGGCACCTCGACCGCGCGGCGGGTAGGGACGTACTGGGACTCCGGCGGACAGCCCGCGCAGACGAGCATCGACAACGCGATCGACAGGCGGGATGCTGCCCCCTTCGTGCGACTCATCGTGCTGGCTCGCATCGCACCCGACTGCATCGTAGCAGCCCTACAACGGCGTTGCGCGCGTCGTGCGATATCGCACCATCGTCCCGGCGATCCGGTCCCACAGGGCGCGCTTGCCCGACACCCGCGCCGATGCGTACAGCAGCAGCAGGAAGCCAACCAGGATGCTGAGCGCGGTCCCGCTCGTCGCGATGTTCTTCGTGAGCTGGTTGTCGAACGACTCGGCCGCGAACCCGATCAGCGACGTGCTGCAGGTCACCCCCAACATCGCCAGCGCACGCTTCGCGGAGCGGCCGAGCCGGGGGCGCGACGCGGTCGCAAGATCGACCACCTCGAGCTCGATGAGCGACTTCCCGACCGTGGTGCCCCACCGCGCGACCGCGAGCGTGTGGTACAGGGCAAAGAACGGCAGCGTCACCGCCATCGGGATGCTGATCCCATCGCTGACGCCGTTGGCGATCGCCTGGATGGACGCGGTCAGGATCCCCAGCAGGATGAAGTCGATCGACATCGCGACGCTGCGGGCCCAGAACCCGGCGGGGCGGGTGTGGGCGATCGATGCGAGCTCGATCGCGCGAAGCAGGTCGTCGTAGCTGCCGAACCGATCCTCGGGCCGCGCTGCCATCATCCGCGTGCAGAGCGCGTCGATCGCGCCGATCTGGGTGCGGGGCTGGCCACGCCGGGGCAGCGGTGGGCGGGCCGCGGTGGCGTGCAGCGTGGCGAGCGCGTCGGCGGAATCGGCCCCGAACGGCGGCTTGCCGGCGATCAGGTGGAACAGGGTCGCGCCGAGCGCGTAGATGTCGGCCCGAAAATCGACGGCCTCGCCGCGCGCCTGCTCGGGCGCCATGTAGAGCGGGGTGCCCGCGAGCGACGTCTGGGCGATCGGGCCCGCGTCGCCTGCCGCCCCGGCCCCGCCCGCAGCGAGCCCGAAGTCGAGGACCTTGACCATCCCGTGCCCGTCGATCATCAGGTTCGACGGCTTGACGTCGCGATGGGTGAAGCCGCTGCGCTGGGCTTCGCGAAGCCCCATCGCCGCCGAGCGGATCACCATGAGCGCGTTGTCGACCGACATCGGTCCCTTTGCGATCCGATCCGCGAGGGTCTCGCCGGCGACGTACTCCATCGCGAAGAACACGCGATCGAGCTCCTCGCCGATGAAGTACATGTGCCCGACGTTGGGGTGCACGACGCGGGCCTGGGCGCGGGCCTCGCGGATCATCCGATCTCGACGCTTCGGGTCGCGGGCGAGCTCCTCGGGGAGGACCTTGATCGCGACCGGCCGATCGAGCGCGAGATCGGTCGCGAGGTAGACCTCGCCCATCCCGCCGGCTCCGAGCGGGCGCTCGATGCGGAAGTGTCCGAGCTGCTTGCCCGCCGGGATCCCGCGCGTGCCGGCGGGACCAGGTGAGCCGCCGACCTTGGTCTCGGTTCGATCCTGGCACGCCGGCACCGTCGGAGCCGCCAGCGTGTCGTCGACCTTGGATCGCACCGACCGGAGCTTACTAGCCCCTGTGGACCGACCAGGCCCTCGGCCGCGAATAATCCGGTCGCGGCGGTCGTTCGCTCTGACGGGTTCGACCCGCAGCCTCGCATGCGAGCATCGCGTGCACCGCACCTTCCTTGACTCCCCCGTGCGTTCGCATACCTTCGACTAGCTAGGATGTCGGCGCCTGATCGCAGCTGGACCATCGCCCCGACAATCCTCTGGTTCGGCGTGGCCCTGGGGATCGGGTTGTGGTGGAGCGATGGCAACCTCGATGCGGTCGCCGATCGCCTCACCTCGGGGCGCGATCCGGACGCGCCGGGCACGGCCGGGCCGGGCTTCACCGGGGCGCCTGTCGTCGTGGCCGAGGTTGACCCCAAGCCAGCGCTCCCGCCGGACACCGGGGATCGCAGCCACGTCGGCGCCCTCGAGGATGTCTGCGTCGACGGCACGGCGCCCTCGGCCTGCAAGCGCTGGGGCATGGACGGGTTCTATCGCGCGATGGCCGAGACCAAGAAGCGCAAGCTCGGTCGGGCGCTCCGCGTGTCGTGGTTCGGCGACTCGGTGATCGCGACGGACGCGATCCCGGGCCGGCTGCGCGCGCGCCTGCAAGGCGAGCTCGGCGACGGCGGCCCTGGGTTCGTCTACATCGTTCCGCCGCATCGGTTCTGCGTCCACGAGGCCATCACGCGATCATCGGGCGGGGGCTGGGCGGCCTACGCGATCTCGACCGCGCAGATCTCCGACGGGCTGTACGGCGTCGGCGGCAGTACCGCCGAGACCCACGATGGGCACGCCTCGCTCAAGCTGGTCAGCGGCACGGCGACCGAGATCGAGCTGTACTACCTGTCGCAGCCCAAGGGCGGCACCGCGACCGTCACCGGGGACGCCGGGCAGATCGCGCGGATCGAGACGGCGGCGGACACCAAGCAGCCCGGGTACGCGGCGGGCACCGTCGCCGCGGGGACCAAGAAACTCGACATCACGACCGAGGGCAAGGTGCGGCTGTTCGGGGTGTCGCTCGAGAACACGACCGGCGCGGTCGTCGACAACCTCGGCATCGTCAGCGTCAACGTGAAGAGCTTCGCGAACGCGAACGCGGCGCACTTCATCGCCGAGCTCGGTCACCGCAACGCCGACCTCGTCATGATCATGATCGGGGCGAACGAGGCCCAGTGGCTCAGCCCCGGAGACAAGGACACCAAGGAGTACCAGGCGCACTACGAGCAGGTGCTCGCTCCGATCCGCAAGGCGCGTCCCGACGGCGCGTGCCTCGTCGTGTCGCCGACCGACCAGGCCGAGGCCGTCGATGGCAAGTACCCGTCGCGTGCGGTCATGCCGATGCTGGTCGAGGCCCAGCGCAAGGCGGCGCACGCCCAGGGCTGCGCGTTCTACTCGACGTATCACTGGATGGGCGGCAAGGGCTCGGCCGCCACGTGGTTTCGCAAGGGCCTCGTAGGGAGCGACTTTCAGCACCTGTCGCGCAAGGGCGCCAACAAGATGGCCGATGCGATCTACGACAGCCTCGTGACCGGTTTTCAGCGGTATGCGAAGCCTTAGCCTCGCGGTGTTCCTGGCGGTGGCCGGCTGTGGCAGCGGCTGTGACGGCGAGCGGCTCAAGCCGCCCAACCAGCCGCGCCCGCTGCTCGCCAAGGCCGTGGATGCCGAGGATACCGGGGTGCACGTCGACCGCGACGTCCATGACCTCGGTCCCTCGGGCTATCTCGACGCACCCCACGGGTCGCTCGATCAGCTGTTCACCGGGCTCGCCGCCGCCGAGCGTCAGGATCCGACCGGCCGCGTGGTGCTCGTGTTCTTCGGCGACTCGCACACCGCGGGGGACTCGATGACCTCGCGGCTGCGCGTGAGCTGGCAGGGTAGGTTCGGCGACGGCGGCCGGGGTCTCGTGGCTGCCGGCCGTCCACCGGCGCGTCACTACTACCAGCGCGACGTCCACTACGGCACGAGTGGGGCGTGGAAGGCCGCGATCGGCGGGCACAAGGATCCCGAGCCGTACGGCATCTCGGGGCTGCGCGTGTACGGCGAGCGGAAGGGCGCGCAGCTGTGGGTCGAGACCTGCAGCGACTGCGCGGCGGGGACCAGCGTCGCGCAGTTCGAGGTCCTCTACCAGTCGGCGCCGGACCACGGGTTGCTGCGCTATCGCGTCGACGACGGGACCTGGCAGGTCCTCACCACGAAGACTGCCCCGATCGAGCCGCCACACCCGGCGCGCCTGGTGATCGCGGTGCCCGATGGTCCCCACAAGCTGACGCTCGAGCATGGCGGGGGTGGCATGGTCGACCTCTACGGCGTCGCGATGGAGCGCCGGCGACCGGGGGTGATCGTCGACTCGCTCGGAGTCGTCGGGCGCCGGCTCGGCAGCCTGCGGTCGTGGGATTGGTCGGTGATCGGTGAGCAGCTCTCGACCCGCGACCCGCGGCTTGTCGTCCTCCAGTACGGGACCAACGAAGCCGACGACCCGGAGCTCGATCTCGAGATGCTCGCACGCAACTACGACGAGACGATCCTGCGGATCCGAGCCGCGGCACCGACGGCATCGATCCTGATCCTCGGGCCGCCGGACATGGGCGTTCGCGAGGGCGGCAAGGGGTGTGACAGGCTGAAGCCCACCGCGAACAACGACGCCGTCGTCGTCATCCCCGAATGCGAGTGGCGCACGCCGACCAAGCTCCGCGAGATCATCTCGATCGAGCACGCCGCGGCCGTGCGAAACAAGGTCGCATTCTTCGACACGTTCGCCGCGATGGGCGGCGCGGACCGCATGCACGAGTGGGTCACGAGCGAGCCCAAGGTCGCCTACAAGGATCACGTTCACCTCACCGATCTCGGATACCAGCGCTGGGCCAACGAGCTGTCCTCCGCGTTGCTCGCCGACTACGCGCGATGGCGTGGCGCCCAGAACCTGCCTGCCTCGAGGCCGGCCTCGTCCGCGCCCTGACATGCTGTTCTCGTCTCCCGACTACCCGGTGTTCCTGATCGCGGTGTTCTTCCTGTACGCGCTCGCGCGCTGGGGCGGGCCGCGTCACGCGTGGGCGCGGGTCGCCGTGATGGTCCTGCTCGGCGACGTGGTGTTCATGCTGGTGTCGAAGGACGTCGACACCTTGTGGGATCCGATCGGAGGCGTGCTGCTGCGGCTCGTCGCGACCGGAGATCACGACTGGCCGCTGTGGCTGTTCGCCCACTGGCTGATCGGCGCGACCGTGCTCGCGGCCGCGGTCGTGACCGGCAAGAGCCGGGCCGCATGGATCGCCTCCGATCGCGGTCAACGCTTGATCGCCTACGGCTTCGTTGCCGTGATCGCCGCGGTGGGCGCGACGGTGTGGATCGCCTCGCGAGCGCACGCGCTCGATGCCGTCACCGAGGAGCTCGTCGCCCACGGACACCTGGTGGTCCTGTTCGTGCTCGGGATCGGGCTCGGGGCGTCCACCGCGGGCGACCGGCCGCTCGGCCGCGTGGTCGTGCTGTTCGTCGCGTCGTCGCTGTTCTATCACGCGTGGGCGTCGGCGATGCCGGGGCCGTATCGCTACCTGCTGGCGCTGCTGCTCGCGACGATCGTCCTCGATTACTACCTGGCGATCTGGATCGAGCGCGCGGAGGTTCACTGGAAGCGCAAGGCGCTCGTCATCGTGAGCCTGTGCTCGAATCTCGGCATCCTGGTGTTCTTCAAGTACGCCGACTTCTTCACGCAGGACGTGCTCGGGCTGGAGGGGCGGGTCGACCGCCTGAACCTGATCTTGCCTGCCGGGATCTCGTTCCACACGTTCCAGTCGCTGTCGTACACGATCGACGTCTACCGCAAGGAGTTGCCGGCGACGCGCTCGGTCGTCGAGTTCGCGACGTTCGTGCTGTTCTTCCCGCAGCTGGTCGCCGGCCCGATCGTGCGCGCGCAGGACCTCCTGCCGCAGCTGGCGAAGCCACCGCCGCTCGAGCTCCACAAGGCGACGGTCGGGCTGTTCCGGATCGTCGTCGGGCTGTTCAAGAAGATCGCGCTCGCCGACACCCTCGCGCTCTCGATCGTCGATCGCGTGTTCGAGGCCCCCGAGCGCTACTCGTCGATCGAGGTGCTGTGCGGGGTCTGTGGCTACGCCCTGCAGATCTACCTCGATTTCTCCGCGTACTCCGACATCGCGATCGGCTCGGCGCAGGTCCTCGGCTTCTCGCTGCCCGAGAACTTCCGGTCCCCCTATCGCTCCGCGAACCTGCAGGAGTTCTGGCGGCGCTGGCACATCAGCCTGTCCACCTGGCTACGCGACTACCTCTACATCACGCTCGGTGGCAGCAAGGGCGCGCCCTGGCGCACCTACGTGAACCTGATCGCCACGATGCTGATCGGGGGGCTGTGGCACGGCGCGAGCTGGGCGTTCATCGCGTGGGGCGCGCTCCACGGCTTCGGCCTCGCGGTGACCCGGTTCTTCCAGCGCGCGACGACGAAGGGCTTCCAGGCCTCGTCGAACGTGTTCGTGGCCTGTGCCGCATGGTTGGTGTTCGGGGTGGCGGCGCAGCGGCTGATCATGCCGATGGTCGAGCTCGACTTCGACTGGCCGACGTTGAATCTGTCCTGGCAGTTCGACGGTGGGGGCACGTGGGAGCAGCTCGTGATGGCCTGGCTGTTCATCACCCCGGTGTGGGCCGTCCTCACCGCGTGGCTGTCCCGAGATCCTTCGAGCCTCGCCGATCCGATCACCGAGCCGGCCGCCGGCGAGGGGCTGCCCTGGCGCGCGCTGTTCGCGCGGCGCCCCGAGCAGCCGTCCGCAAGGGGCCGTTCCGCGCCGCCATCGGACGTGGCCGTGGAGGTCCTGCGGCTGTCGATGGTCGCGTGTGGGCTCGGAGCTCTCGTCGCGCTTCGTTTCGGGGAGAGCTGGACGTGGATTCCCGTGATCCTCGTGACGTGGGCGCTTGGCGTCGCCGCCGATCTGGTCGAGCAGGGGACGGTCGAGCTGTTGCCGCGCTTCCTGACCGCGCTCCGTCGCGGCGTCGCGATCGGGCTCGTCTTCGCGTACGTGTGTCTCGCGTGGATCTTCTTCCGTGCGAGCTCGTTCGACAACGCGCTCGCGGTGCTTCGCCAGATCGGCGATGGATCGTTCGATCACCCGAACCTCGGCGCGATCGTCACGACCGCGCTGCTCGCCGGCTTCGCGTGCCACTTCTTCGCAGACGGAAGCTTCCGCTGGCTCCGCATTCGCTTCGTGGCGTTACCTGCGTGGGCGCAAGGCGGGCTGCTCGGCGGGGTCGCGCTCGTGCTGCGCGAGCTCGCGCATCACGAGATCGTGCCGTTCATCTACTTCCAGTTCTAGTCACATCACCGGCGCGCCGGAGCCCCCGGAGGCGGGCGGTGGATTCGCGAGGCACGCCGTCAGGTCCTGGGTCTGCGTCCAGCCGCACTCGCCATCCGCTTGCTTCGCGCAGGATGCGGTCTGGTAGCAGGCGTACTCGGGTCTGAACTCGCAGGTGGTCACGACCTCGTGGCCCGCCGCGGTGCACACCGTCCCGCTGCACCCACTCTTGACGCAGGGGCCGACGCCGGGCTCGACCTGCGGCGGGTTCGATTTGCCACCGCAGGCGAACAGGAATGCGACTGCCAGGGCTCGGGTCTGCATGCGCACGACTCTAACCCCGGGGGCGTTCGCCGGCTCCGCGGCGGAGTGAGATCACGGTTAGCCGAGCACGTCGGGGCGGTTCGGCGCGAGCCAGCCCGCGAGCGTCGCTGACAAGCCAAGCACGAGCTCGGGAGCCCGGCGGGCCGCGGCCGCGAAGGCGGCGCGATCGATCTCGAGGACCTCGGCGGTGCCTTCGGTGACCACGCTCGCTGCCCGCGGCGCCCGCGTCAGGACCGCGAGCTCGCCGACGACCCCGCCGGCCTGGATCCTGCGGATGGGGGAGGGATCGCGGTGTGCGAGCAGGGTGCCCCGCACGACGACGAACATCGAAGCCCCGGCGGCGGTGGCGGCGAACAGCTCGCCCTCGAACGACCGCGCGGTGGCATGCTCGGCCAGCGTGGCGAGGGCGGGGCCGGCGACCGTGGCGAACAGGACCGGTTGCCGGAGCGCGACGAGCGTCGGCTCGAGCGTGGCGAGCTCGCCGGCACACAGCCGCGCGAGCCACGGATCGTGCGCGGCGAGCAGGGAGGTCGGATCACCGGAGTGGGGCGCCGGTGGCCTTAGCCAGCGTTCGATCACGGGGAGGATCTGCGCCCGTCCGGCCTGCAGCTCCTGCAGGACGTCGAGCGCGCGTCTGCGATCGGGCTCGCGATCGCCGATCAAACGTCGCGCCGTGGCGGCGAGCGCGGCGGGATCTCGACCTGCGGCGGCGGCCTCGACGGCGGCGGTCCACAGCAGGCGCGCGGCGCAGCCGCGGGTGGCGAGCCCGAGCTCGTGGCGCGCGCAGGCGGACCAGTCGGTCGCGGCGTCGCGCGCGTCGAGGTGAGCGATCAGCGCGGCGAGCGCGGCCGCATGAGCCGCGGCGATCGGCGCAGCGGGGAGCGGCACACCACCGCGCGCGACCGCGAGCGCGGTGCGAAGCGCAGCATGGGCGACCTCGGGGTCGGGGTCGGCGAGCAGCACCACGATCGCGGCGGTGCACGCAGGCGCACTGGCCAGGCCCCGCGCGATCGCGAGCCGCGCGAGGGAGGAGCAGGTGGGCAGGTGAGCGGAGAGGTGGATCGCGCCGGCCTCGTCGAGCTCGGAGATCGCGAGCCCGGCCTCGGGCGATCCGGACGCGAGGGCGGCGTCGAGCAGGGCGAGGCTCGCGGCGGGACCAAGCCGTGCGATCGCGGCGAACGCACCGGCACGTCGCGCGGGGTCGTTCGTCGCCTCGCGCAGGACGGTGTCGAGCAGCGAGTCCGGCAGCACCGGCGCGTCGTCGGCCTTGGCATCGCGCCCGCGCTGGGCGCGGATCAGCGCGACCGCCCAGCCTGGATCTCGGCCACACAGGTTCGCGATCTCGCCGGCGACGTCGGCACCGCCGTGCAGGGTGAGCTCGGCGCTACGCGCGGCCTCTGCCACTTCTCGTGACAGCGCGGCACGGGACCGCCCCCGCTCGATCCCCCCGCCATCACCGGCGAGCGCGAGCGCCTTGAGCCCGAGCGCGAGCGCGCGGTCATCGTCCTCGATCGAGACGGCGGCTCGCAGCTCGCCTCGCAACGCAGCCGATGGGGCACGGGCGAGCTGATCAAACAGCGCCGCCCGGACCGCCGGCTCGTCGTGACGCAGGTGCTCCGCGAGGTCGGTCACATCGACCCGGGCGCGGGTCAGGGCGGCGCGCGCGAGGGCAGCGGTGCGTGGGTCATCGGCGCCGGCGAGGTGGGTCCAGCGCTCGAGGGTGGCGAGGTCGATCCGGCTCGGGTCATCACGGCGATGCTGGGCCCGGATCCCCAGGGGTGCCGCGAGCGCGGCCTGGAAGCGCCGCGCGGTGATCTGCGCCGCGATCCACCACGAGACCGCGACCGCCATCGCAGCAGCCGCGAGCCGTGCAGGATGTCCGATCGCGGCGGGCCCGATCACCAGGAGTCCGAGCGCGGCGAGCGCGGCGCCGGCGGGCCACAGCGCGCCTCGCAGCAGCACCTTCCAGCGGGCGCGTGGCCCCGGCGGGAACGCGGACAGGCTGACCTCCTGCGCGGTGCGCGACGTGGCGAGCCGGAGCACCTGATCCGACGTCCGCGTGCCGGCGATCGCGACGAAGCCGGGGATCATCGCGAACGCCGCGTACCACAGGAGGACGAGCGTGGGATGGATGCTCGCCGTCGTCGGCAGGCTCCGCGTCACGAGCAAGCGCGGGACCGCGGTCGCCTGGAGCAGCAACAGGATCGCGTTCGTGCCGCCATAGAACAGCAGCAGCGCGACCGCGAACGTGTCGCCCACGTACTGGCCCTTGAGCTCGGCGAGGAACTGGAAGTCGATCACGGTCGCCACGATGCCCTCGAGCAACGCGACCGCGACGAGGCCGTGGAGCAGGCGGCGCTGGATCTCGCCCAGCCCCTCGGGCGTCCCCGCGGGGGCAGCCGCGCCGGGCGCACCGCCCTTGGCCAGTGCGTGATCCTGTGCGCGCGCGAGCACGATCACGACCGCGGTGACCGCGGCGCAGACATACGGGAGCACGTCCTGGCCGAGCCGGTACGCGAGCAACCCGGCGCCGAGGCCGGCGATCACGCCGCCCGTCGTGACCGCGGCACCCGCGCGCGGAAGCATGCGCCGCGCGTCGCGCCCCGCCACCGATGCGGCGACGCGGTTCCACAGCGCCAGCCCGACGACCTGCGAGACCGCCGCGAGCGCGACGACGAGGATGACGGGCGAGGCGCCCGCGCGGAGCAGCGCCGGCGCGGCGGCCGCGGCGACCCCGAGCGTGAGCAGTAGCGCGAGATCGACGACCCGGGTGTGCGCGCGCCGCGTGATGAAGTCGTACCCCAGGGTCGCGAGCGCGAACCCTGCCGCGTTCGCGACGAACAACCACGGCAGCTGCGGTCTCGTGTAGGTCTCGAGGAACGCCGCCTCGGCGTACGATCGCAACGCGACCGCGACGAGGTTCCCGAACAGCACCATGGCGGCGCCGAGCACGAACGCGCGCCGGTTCACGGCGAGGCCCCGAGCAGCAAGCGGGCCAGCGCACCGGCGAGCGCGGACAGCGCGGCCGGGTCCTCCTCGAGGACATCGCGCATGTCGTCGAGCGCCAGCGCCAGCACCGTGGTCGGGCGGTCGGCGATCGCGTCGACGACGGGCGTGCCCGGGGCGACGACCCGGATCAGCCCGACGACGCTGCCTGGCGCAGCCGACCCACCATGCCGCTTCATCGAGCTCGCGGTCGAGTCGAGAGCGGCTTCTCCGCGTGCCACGACGGCGAGCGAGCCCGTCGCCACGACCCACACGGTGTCGTCGGTGGTCCGGCGCTCACCCGCCTCGAGCTCGCTCGCGTGCGCACGCTCGGCGAGCCGGATCAACACGGCTGGCGCGAGCTCGGCGAACAGCGCGCAGGCCGCCAGCGCGCGTGCTCGCTCGAGCAGATCCATCGGAGGTCTCGCGCTACTTCTTCAGGATGCGCTTCTGGTTTGCGACGATCGTCTTCTGGTTCGCGAGGATCTGATCGAGCTTCTTCTGGTTGTTCGCGAGCTGCTTCTGGTTCGCGAGGATCTGATCGAGCTTCTTCTGGTTTCCGGCGATCCGAGCCTGGTTCGCGAGCACCTGATCGAGCTTCTTCTGGTTCGCGACGATGGTCTTCTGGTTCGCGAGGATGTCGGCGAGCTTGCTCTGGTTGCCGGCGATCTTTTGCTGGTTGCCGAGGATCTTCTGCTGGTTCGCGAGGATCTTCGCCAGCGAGGCCTGGTTGCCTTTGATCTTCTCCTGGTTGGCGAGGATCTTGGCCTGGTTGGCGAGGATCTGATCCTGGTTCGCCCAGAGGTCGCCCTGGATGGAAGGGCTG
>JAGSPR010000174.1 GCA_018262455.1 Deltaproteobacteria bacterium
TCACGCGCGATCGAGCCCTTGAAGCACAGCGAGATCTCGCCGCGCTCCTCGGACACCACGACCACGACCGCATCGGTATCCTCGGTGATGCCGAGCGCGGCGCGATGCCGGGTGCCGAACTCGGTGCCAAGGTCGGTCGCCCGGGACAGCGGCAGGAGTGCGCGTGCCAGCTCGATGCGGTGGGTCTTGCCGATCACGACCGCGCCATCGTGCAGCTCGTTGTCTCGCGCGGGCACGAACAGCGAGACCAGCAGCTGGCGCGACAAGGCGGCATCGATCCGGGTCGCGTCGTCGACGAACGCCTCGAGGGCGGCGTCACGTTCGAACACGATGATCGCGCCCATCCGCGCACGCGCGAGCTGCGCGGTAGCCGCCACCACCTCGTCGACAATCTGGGTGGTCTCCTGCTTGCGGCCGAACGGAAGCACGCCCTGCCCGATCCGGCCAAGCGCCCGCCGGATGTCTTGCTGGAACACGACGATGATGAGGATGATGAAGTACGAGATGAAGTTATCGAGCAGCCACGACACCGTCGACAGCTCGAGCCGCTCGGCGACGAAGAACGCCGCACCGATCAGCACGATGCCGACGATCATCTGCGCCGCGCGCGTGCCGCGGATCGTGACCAACAGCCGGTAGATCAGATAATAGACGAGCGCCACGTCGACCACCGCGGTGGTGACGGATCCGACGGACAGCCCGTCGAGGAATTGCATGAGCGACGCGGTCATTGGCGAGAGCGAGCAGCGCCGTAACGACAACGATCTGCGCTGCGCCTAGATTCTTGTGTACACCGCGAGAGCCGCTCGGAGCAATGCAACGTTGTGGACTCGCACCACCTGCGCGTTCGCGCGCAGGGCCCCAAGGCAGGCGGCGACCGACGCCACGTCGAGGGTCGCGAGGTCCGGGTCGCCACCGACCAGCCGGCGGAGGAATCGCTTGCGGCTCGGCCCGACGACGACCGGACAGCCGAGCGCGCGACCGAGGTCACCGGCATGGCGGATCAGCTCGAGGTTCCCCTCGGGATCGCTGCCCTTGCCGAACCCGATGCCCGGGTCGACCCAGGCGCGGGCGCGCGTGTTCGCTGGCAGTGCCGCAAGCCGCTCGCCCAGCTCGTCGCGGACCGCCTCCCAGCCGACCGCCGGCTGCGTGGCTTCGGCCGAGAACACCTCCGCCAGACTTCCGCCCCGGAGGTGGCCGGCGATGTAGGTGACATCGAGGTCCGCGAGGACACGTGCCATCTCGGGGTCGAACAGGCCGCCCGAAACGTCGTTGACGATCGTCGCTCCCGCTTCGGCCGCCGCACGGGCCACGGCCGCCTTGGTGGTGTCCACGGACACCGTGGCGCCGGTCGCTGCGAGCTGCCTGATCACGGGCAAGATGCGACGGAGCTCCTCCTCGGCGTCGATCGGCGTTGCCCGGGGGTTCGTCGCCTCCCCGCCAATATCGAGCATGTCCGCGCCGTCGCGGACCAAGGCGAGCCCATGGCGGACCGCGGCCCCCGGATCGAGGAAGCTGCCGCCGTCCGAGAACGAATCGGGCGTGACGTTGACGACGCCCATCACCCGCAGGCCGGGCGACGCCACGCTCATCCCGGTGCCCGCTCCGCTGGGCACGACGAGATCACGCCGGTTCGGGCGCGGGATCCTTCTTCGTGCCGAGCGGCGGCAGGAGCGAGGGGCGCTTGTGGGCCTCCTCTTTCTCCGCTGCAGCTTCCTGGCGCTTCTTGACGAGCGGGGACACCGGGCGGTCGATCTTGCCGCCACGCAGCAGCGTATCGATGTCATTGCCATCGATCGTCTCGTACTCGAGCAGCGACTCGGAGATCAGCTCGAGCTCCTTGCGGTGATCGCTGAGGATCTGGGTCGCACGCTCGTACTGCTGAACGACGATCCGTCGAATCTCGGCGTCGATCCGGCGTGCGGTGTCCTCGCTGAGGGTCGAGCCGCTCGAGAAGTCACGGCCGAGGAAGACCTCCTGCTTGCCGCTCGAGAAGTTGAGCGGGCCGAACTCGTCGCTCATGCCCCACTCGGTGGCGGTCTTCCGGTGGCAGCTGCTGGGTGACGCCCAGCGCGCGTCCACGCGGGATGATCGTGACCTTGTGGACCGGGTCGGCCTCGTCGCCGGCGAACCGGGCGACCAGCGCGTGGCCCGCCTCGTGGACGGCCGTGGTGCGCTTCTCCTTGTCGGAGATGATCATCGACCGGCGCTCGGCGCCCATCAGGACCTTGTCCTTGGCCTCCTCGAAGTCCTCCATCTCGACCTTGTCCTTGTCACGACGCGCGGCGATCAGCGCCGCCTCGTTGACGAGGAACTCGAGATCGGCGCCCGAGAAGCCAGGCGTTCCACGCGCCAGCACCTCGAGATCGACGCCGCCTGTGCCAGTGGACAGCGGCACCTTGCGGGTGTGGACCGCGAGGATGCCCATGCGGCCACGGAGATCGGGACGGGGCACCACGATCCGACGATCGAACCGACCGGGACGCAGCAGCGCCGGGTCGAGGACGTCGGGGCGGTTGGTCGCGGCGATGATGATCACGCCATCGTTGGACTCGAAGCCGTCCATCTCCACCAGGAGCTGGTTCAGCGTCTGCTCGCGCTCGTCGTGACCGCCGCCGAGACCGGCGCCACGATGCCGGCCGACCGCGTCGATCTCGTCGATGAAGATGATGCAGGGCGCGTTCTTCTTGCCCTGCTCGAACAGATCGCGGACGCGGCTCGCGCCGACGCCGACGAACATCTCGACGAAGTCCGAGCCGCTGATCGAGAAGAACGGCACGCCTGCTTCACCCGCGATCGCGCGGGCGAGCAGCGTCTTGCCGGTGCCCGGCGGGCCCATCATCAAGACGCCCTTCGGGATCCGACCGCCGAGGCGGGTGAACTTCTTGGGGTCCTTGAGGAAGGCGATGATCTCCTCGACCTCGTCCTTCGCCTCTTCGATGCCAGCGACATCCTTGAACGTGACGCGGTTCTGGTGATCGGAGAGCAGCTTGGCTTTCGACTTGCCGAACGACATCGCCTTGCCGCCGCCGGATTGCAGCTGGCGCATGAACAGGAAGAAGATCCCGACGAGGAGCAGCATGGGCAGCCACCAGACGAGAACCTGGGGCCAGATGCTCGACTCGTCCTTGGACTTGACCGTGTACTCGATCTTCGCGTCGTTGATCTCGCGTGCGATCGTGCCAGGGCCATCGGTACAGCACGGGCCGTAGACGATCCACTTGGTCGGTTCCCCGGCCTTCATCGTCACGACGTAGCGAGCGTCCTCATGGCCACGCGGCTCGGCCTTGACGTTCTGGATGTTCGAGGCCTGGTCAGGCTTCTGCAACATCGCCCGAAACGACGTGACGTCGAGCTCCTTTTCCTTGCTGGAGGAGTCCGTGAACATCGAGTAGATGCTCACGAACATGAGGATCAGGATGGCCCAGATCAGGATGGTCTTGTGAGATTGGCGCAACGGCAGATCCCGCTCGTCGAAAGGACGTAATTGACCCACAGCATGCGGCCTTTCCTGTTGGATGCAAAGCCGAAACTCCCCAAAAACTCCCGCCCATTCAGGCGGGAGCGGCTGCGACGGATTCGTGTTCTCCGTGCGCGATCCCGACGTGCTCGGCCCACACGATCACGTCGTCCGCGATGCGCACCACGACCCGCGCGGAGGCTCGCGCCGCGCGCGGGATCTTCGCGTCGCCGTAGAGATCGGACAGCTTGCGTGAGTGGCCCTTGAGGCGCGCCGGGCGCATCCGATCTCCGGGCCGCCACACACGTACGAGGTGACCCGGTGGGGCCACGAGCACCCGGGCTTCGGGCAACGCGAACGCCGCGTCATGACGCTCGACCCGGAGCTGGGCGTACGACCGCACCACGCGGCCTCCGGGGACGTCCACCGCGATCTCGCCGCGGCTCGGCCGGATCACCAGGCTGTCGATCGTCTCGAGATGCACCGCCTCGCAGTCGAGCCCCGAGGCCTCGAGCACGAGCGAGATCACGCGCTTGCGGATCGCGGGGGGCTGCGCGGCGAGCGCTGCGCAATCGACGGGAAGTCGCGCCAGCGGCCCGGCGATCGCATCGATCACCTCGAGCCATTCCGCGGCCGATCCAGCCAGCCGGGTCAGCGCGAGGTCGACTTGCGGGTTCTCGCCCCGCAGCAGCGGCAGCAGCACACGGCGGGCCCGGACCCGCGCGATCGCGAGGTCGTCGTTCATCGGGTCGTGCCAGATCGGCAGGCCCTGCGCCGCGACGTACGCCTCGACCTCGCCACGTTCGATCGCGAGCAGCGGCCGGACGAACCTGCCTCGCCGTCCTGGGATCGAGGCGAGCCCGGCCGGGCCTGTCCCGCGGAGCAACCGGAGCAGCACGGTTTCGGCCTGGTCGCGTGCGGTGTGGCCGACCAGGATCGCCGCCAAACCCAGCTCGTGGGCAACCTGGTCGAGCGCGGCATACCGGGCATCGCGGGCCGCAGCCTCGACCGACGCCCGGCGCGCCAGCTCGACGCGGCGGACGACGGCCGCACACCCGCGCGCCCTGCCCCAGGCCGCCACGCCGTCGCAAACCGCGTGGCTGCCGGCCACGAGCCCATGGTCGATCGACACGATCACCACGTGGTCCGCCCCCGCGACGCGGATCGTCGCCTCGGCCAGCGCCATCGAGTCGGCACCTCCGGAGCACGCCACGCCGTAGCGACCCGGACCGATCGTCGCGATCGCCGAGCTCACGCTGCGTTCGATGGCATCCGCCATGGCGAGAACGTAGCAGGACCTCGCAGGTCGGCGGGCCCGACCGCGGAGCGTCGAGCGCCACTTCGGTGCTATAGGGCTCGGCATGTCCGAGCGCGAAGATCCTCCGGGCCGAGGTGGCAAGGAACCGGGGGGCGAGCAGCCGAGCGGTCCGCTCGCCCGGCTGCGTTCCCAGCTGGCAGGCCCGCGCGGCTATCGAAGGATCGATGCGCTGCTGTCGCAAGACGATGCCGAGGGCGCGGTCGCGGCGTTGTCGCCCAACGAGATCTTCGAGCTCGTCCACGAGGTCGGCTTCGAGGACGCGCAGGATCTGATCGCGCTCGCGACCCCGACGCAGATCCAGGGTTGCTTCGATCTCGACGCCTGGAACCGCGACCAGATCGAGATCGCGCCGCTCAAGCCGTGGCTCACCGCACTCATCGAGGCCGGCTTCGAGAAGCTCGGTCAGGTCTGGAGCAAGCTCGACATCGAGCTTCGCGCGCTGATCTTCCAGCGCACGCTCAAGGTCTACGACACGTCGCTCGACGAGGGGCCGGCCGAGGACAACGACGAGCCGATCATGCCGACGCCTGACCGGTTCTTCCTGCTCGAGCTGACCGGCGATGACGACACCCAGCGCCTGATCATGCGGATCGTCGAAGATCTCTACCGCGCAGATCCCGATGTCGCGCGTCACACGATCATGGCTGCGCGATCAGAGCCGCCCGCCGAGCTCGAGGAGATGAGCTACCGCTGGCGCGTCGCGCGGCTCGCAGATCTCGGGTACGTCGACTTCTACGACGCGCTCGACCTGTTTCGCCCGCTCGACGTCCAGCAGGTACAGCTCGGCGAGGGCACCCAGGATCGGATCATCACCGAGGATGCGATGCACATCCCGCTCGTCGTGGCGGAGGAGGTGCTCGGTCGCAGCTTCCTCGCCCGCGCGATGGCCTCGATCGACGACAGCGTGGAGGCGGAGCGCATCGAGCACGCGCTGATGGTGCTGGTCAACAAGGTGCTCTCGGCGGGGCGCGCCAAGCCCGGCCAGCCCGAGGTCGTCCGCCGCGGTGCGCTGTACGCGACGTCGACGCTGTCGCTTGGCCTCGAGACGATCGCGCGAGGCGATCTGGCACGCGCGAACGAGGCGCTACGCTCGATCGGCCTGGCGCGGCTGTTTCGCGTCGGCTACACCGTCACCCACAAGCTCGCGCGACTCGCCCAGGCACTCGCGCCGCGGTCCGCCACCGCGGGCCCCCCGACGACCGAGCTGGTCGCCGCGCTGTGCTCGCCACGGCCCCTGTTCGCGCGCGCTGCCGACGATCCCCCGACGCCGGGCCTGCGTCCATTCGAGTCCCAGGCCGATCTGCGTCGCGCCGGCGAGCTGCTCACCGCCCTCACGCTGCGGATCGCACTCGTCGATGGGCTCGGTGTCGATCTCACCGCGATGGCCCAGCTGATGAAGGCCCCTGCGCTCGACGATCACATCCGGACCGCCCTCGCACGCGTGATGATCGGCGGCGGGCTCACCGGCGACGCGCTCTCGCAGCTCGAGCTCACCGCGCTTCGCGATCGGATGGCGAACGGCAAGCTGTCGGCGCAGACCCGCGCCGTCGCGCACGACGCGATCGTGGCCAGGCTGGGTGCGGCCCAGCTGACGGCATCGGGACCGGTCCTTGGCCGGCTGATCGACGGCTGGCTCGACGAGCTCGAGGGCATCCTCGGCAGCGTGAAGGACGCCGAGATCGATCCTCGGTTCGTCGAGGGCGTGCTCGTCGAGGTCCGCCGCAGCTAACCCCGGATGTGGTAACGACAGCCTCGATGTCCGACGTTCCCCATGCCCGCGGGCTGCCGCCCGCAGACGCCCCACCCTATCGATCGGGTCTCGCAACCGGGGCCGGTGTCGTCCTGCTCGCGGGCTTGCTCCTCGGTGCGTTCGACGTCGTCCACGCCGGTGGGGGGCTCGGGTTCGCACCGGCAGTGCTCGGGATCTGGGCGCTCGTCAGCCTACCGATCGCGCTCGCGGTCGGGCTCGTGCTCGCCAGCGGGAATGCGGCGTGGGGCAGCGGTTGGGTTCGCCGGCTGTTTCACACGCTGAGGGAACGGCCCGAGCTCGATCGCTCGGTGGCGGCGGTCATCGTCGCCGCGCTGCTGCTCGCCGCGGTGATGGTGTTCGGCACCTCCAAGCTCGCCGTGTTGCTCGTGGGGGACGTCAACCGCAAGGGGCCGGGCGCGTTGCTGCTGGGGGTCGCGGTCGTCGCGATGGTCCCGATGCTCGCGGCCTTCGCGCTGCCGCTGTATCGCGTCACGCGGCTCCTCACCGGGATCGTGCCGCCGATCGGCCGCATGTCGCGCGTCGTGATGTTGCTCGGCGGGCTCGGGCTGCTCGGCGTGGCGATCCTGCTCCTGGCGCGTCAGCTGCTGTTTCGCGGGCTCGACGTCGAGCGGCTGAACCTGCCGGCGTTCACGGTGCTCGCGATGCTGCCCGTGGTCGCGATCGCCATCGCGATCCTGTCGTACGGGCCGTTCGCGCGGGCTCGCGAGCGCATCCCGTCGCGTGGCGCGATCGCGGCGGGCGGGATCCTGTTCGCGGCCGTGCTCGTGATCGTCGGGCTGCGCGCCCCCTCCGAGGCGACCCGGACCGCGGTGACCGAGCGCTCGTATGCCGGGTCGGTGCTCGTCCCGATCCTGCGCAAGCTGATCGATCGCGACGGCGACGGTTCCTCTGCGTTCTTCGGCGGCCCCGACTGCGACGACGGAGATCCCGACGTCCACCCCGGTGCGACCGAGATCCCGGACAATGGCAAGGATGACAACTGCGTCGGGGGTGACGCCAGGAAGCAGGCGCTCGCGCCCCCACCCGATGCCGGCACGCAGCCGGCCGTCGCGTCGACCCTGTCGGGCGGCAAGAACGTGCTGATCATCTTCGTCGACACGCTCCGGTTCGACCGGCTCGGGATCGCGAGCTATCGACGCGACGGCAAGTCGCTGACGCCGCGCATCGATGCCTTCGCCGATCAGTCGGTCGTGTTCGACAAGGCGTTCGCGCAGGCGCCGAACACGCCCCGCTCGGTGCCGTCGTTCCTCGCCTCGCGGTATCCGAGCCAGCTCGCGACCGAGGGCAAGCGCGGCACGAATTACCCCTCCGTGCTCGACAGCAACGACCTGCTGTTCGAGGTCATGAAGCCCGCCGGCTTCCGCACGATCGGCGAGACCTCGCACTTCTACTTCTGCGATCGCGTCCGCGAGCCCGAGAGCTGTCCCGACGTGGTGTCCTGGATGAAGAGCAACATCCAGCAGGGCGCCGACGAGTGGGACAACGACGGCGCGCTCGGCATCCCGGGCTCGAACCACGACATCGCCGGCCCGCGCATCGTCAAGAAGACGCTCGCCAGGCTCGACGAGCTCGCGAAGACGCCGGACACGAAGTTCGCGATGCTCGTCCACCTGTTCGAGCCGCACTCGACGTACATGGAGCACGAGGGCTTCGCGATCACCGAGCACGGCACCGCGGCGCTCGCGCAGAAGTACGACTACGAGGTCGCGTTCGAGGATCGCCTCGTCGGCGAGCTACTCGACGCGCTGGACAAGACCGGGCTCGCCAAGACCACCACGGTGGTCCTCATGGCCGATCACGGCGAGGCATTCGGCGTCCATCGGTTCGCCGGCCAGCAGATGTTCTTCCACGGCCAGACGCTGTATCGCGAGCTGATCCACGTGCCGCTGATGTTCCGCTTGCCCGGCGTGGCGCCGCGCAAGGCGAGCGACGTCGTGCAGCTGATCGATCTCGCGCCGACGATCGTGGACCTGTTCGGCATCAAACCGGCCGCGAGCTGGCAGGGCCGCAGCCTGGTGCCGGCGCTCGAGGGCAAGCCGCTCGATGGCAAGCCGGCGTACTCCGAGATGGTGTCGGTGTCCGAGTGGGAGCACGAGGCACGCTCGATGGTGACCGCCGACGGCAAGCGCCACGTGCTGTTCGTCGACAACAGCGACTGGTCGATCTTTGACCTTGGCGCCGATGCGGACGAGACCACCAATCTCGACAAGTCGGACCCCGACGCCGAGAAGCTCCGCTCCGAGCTGACCACGTGGATCGAACGCCCTCGCGCAGGACCCAACTAGTGCACAACAACCCGACTCCCACCGTCGACGTCCTGATCGAGCTCGCGGGCCATCCCGGCGAGCTCGTGTTCATCGAGCGCAAGCACGCGCCGGTGGGCCTGGCCCTGCCGGGAGGCTTCGTCGACGAGGGCGAGTGGGTCGCCGACGCCGCGGTTCGAGAGGTCAAGGAGGAGACCGGGCTCGATGTCGAGCTGATCGAGCTATTCCATGTCTATTCCGACCCGTCGCGTGACCAGCGCAAGCACACGGTCTCGACGGTGTTCATCGGTCGTGCGAGCGGCACGCCGATCGGCGGCGACGATGCGGCACGCGCGGTGGTCTGCAAGCCCGACGCGCTGCCCCGGCCGCTGGTGTTCGATCACGCGCGGATCGTGGCCGACTACGTCGCCTACAAGCAGCGCGGCACGCGGCCACCCCCGCGCCGGTAACGGTGGCCGCGAGTCGGGCGCCGCGAGTCGAGCGCGGGCTTCAGCGCAGCGCGGCCACCGCGGCTCGTCCGACCTCGGGGTCGCGATCGGACGCGAGGCCGACCAGCTCGGCCTCGATCACGCCGCGGCGCGGATCGTCACCAGGAATCGCGGCGAGCAGGCTCGCGCGGATCGCGACCTCGCGCGGGTTCCACCGCGAGGCGACCCACATGCGCGCGACCACACTCGCGGTCGGACGGCGACGCAGCTCGGCGAGCGCGGCGGAGGCATCGGTGGGATCGTCGTCGCGCTCGGCCGCCGCTACCGGCGAGATCTTCGCGCGGCGCTGCGCGAGTGCATCGGCCTGCTCGGTGCGGCCGAGCGCGCGGCTGGCGTCGATCGCCACGGCGAGCGCATCGTCGAGTAGATCCTGCCCCGCGAGATCGATCGCGCTCCGTGCGGCCTCCAGGGCATGCTGATGCCGACCGACGCGCTCGAGCGTGCGGGCGAGCCCGATCCACACGATCGCGGGATCCCCCCATGCGGCCGCGGCGGTCGTCCCGATGATGATCGCGGCGTCGGGATCGTTGGCACGCGCCATCGCCTCGGCGAGGCCGCGCAGGTGCAGGGGCTCGGGGCTAGCGTCGACCGCGGCTTGCCACGCGACGCGCGCACGGCCCGGATCCCCGAGCGCGTCGAACAAGGCTCCGAACGCCGCCCTGGCGGCCGCCGCGTCCTCGGCCTCCGCGATCACGTCGAGTGCGAGCCGGTCACCGATCGCTGGATCGCGCAGGTAGCCGTCGACGACCCGGCGGAGCGCGGCAGCATCGGGGCCGTACACGATCCGCGCGCGGACGTGGTCGACCACGGCCGTCGCGAACGCGCCCGCGGTCCGATCCGCGGCGGGGGGGGCGACGATGCGCAGGATCGCGCGGCCATCCTCGGTGTCGACGGCCGGGCCAAGGGCCGCGCGGACCTCGACATCGGAGGCGCCCCGGAGCGCACGCGCGGCCGCGACGACGAGCCGGGCCGCCGGCGTGAGATCGGCGGCGTTGACGTCGCCCGGATCGCCCCGCCCTGAGATCCGGGCGAACGCGGCGCGAAACGCTGGCGCGATCGCCGACGTGGCGATCGCGGGCAGCTCGACGCGGGCGGCGAATGCGGCTCCCCACCCCACCTCGCCATGGAGCGCCTGGGTCAGCGTGATCGAGAGCCAGGCCACCGCGTCGGCCGGGGTCGTGGCCCGGACCGGCGGTGCGTGGAGCAAGGCGGTGACCGCGGCGGCGTCGGAGATGACCTCGGCCGGCGTGCACCGGGCGCTCGCGAACCGGCAGCGCTGCGGGCCGACGAGATCGCTCGCGGGTGGCGGCGCGGCATCCACCGGCGTCCACCACGCACGGGCGGCCAGGTACAGCGAGGCGAGCGGCTCGTCGCGTGGGGATGGCGTCGCGTCGTGCCATGCCCGGAGCTCCTCCCATGCAGCCCGACGCGCACCGACGGTCCATGCATAACGGCCCAGTGCCCCTCGCTGCGCCGGCGTCGCCGTGACACTGGCGCCGCGCCAGGCTGCGTCGCCGAGCGGGGTCGACGCCAGCTCGAGCAGCGTGCGCTTCGCGGCGGCGCGCTCGGCCGCGTCGATGTGCCGGAGCTGCGCGATCGCGCCCACGAGCTTGGCCCGCGCAAGCTCGCTGTCCGAGACCTTCGCACCCAGCTGCCGTGCGCGTGCGAGGTCCGCGTGGGCCGACAGCGCGCCGCGCTCGAGCCGGGCCCGTCCCCGTGCCGCGATCAGCCGGGCGAGCCGTGCGCGGTCGTCGTCGTGCCACCGCGTCCCGAGCGGTCCGCCGGTCGTGATCACGAGCTCGAGCTGCTCGATCGCATCGCTCGGGCGGCCGAGGCGATCGTCGAGGGCCGCGAGCGCGAGTCGCGCACCGAGATCCGTCGGGTCGGTCACCACCCGGAGCTCGAGCGCGTGGCGCGCCTCGACAGGTCCCCGTGCGGTCACGAGCGCCGCGAGGTCGATCCGCGCCGGCGCACGCACGCCGCAGCTCGCAACGGCGAGCCCCAGCGCGAGCACGAACCGACTCCGGCGCACGCCGCATCTTGGCCGTCCGCACGTCCCCGGGCAAACCCAACGTCTCACCGTTTCGGTCAGAGCACGGTGGACCGGTCGATCGCGGCCACCTCGCGGACGATCGCCGTCGCGAGCGCGCCAGGGCCTGGTCGCGGGCCGAGCTCGGACCACCAGCGCGCCGCGAGCTGCTCGGCCTGAACATAGGCGGCCTGCGCCCCCGGGTCGTGCCATAGCGCCCACGGCGGGCGCTCGGAGGGCAACGCAGGCGCTCCGGCACGGCGCTCGACCGCATCGAGGGCCGCCGCGACGACTGCACGGCGCTCACGGGCCAGTGCCGCGAGCGGACTGTGCCAGGCCGGCTCGAGATCGTCGGCCACTTCGAGCGCCCGTGCGACGTAGGCGGCGACGGCTTCGTCGACCACGCGTGGCAACGCGACCGACACGACCAGCGCGGCGACCGCATGCCCGAGCTCGTGCAGCACCTCGAACCGCGCCGCCGGGGTGTCGACCGTCCGCGGCACGATCGCGGTGACCTCGCGACCTGGCTCGACGATGAACGCGCGCGACCTGGCCCCCGCGATGCCGCCCGCGAACCGCAGCGTGCCGCGCGCACCGTGACGAGCCGCGAGCGCCTGCCAGGCCCGCTCGATCGCCGCGACATCGAGCCGTTCGCCCCGCGCATGCCAGCCTTCGAGCGGCGGCGGCACGGCTGGCGCCGAAGCCGCGACCCCGGCGGATCCGTGCAGGCGATGCACGAGCTCGACGAACCCGAGCCCGAGCCGGGTCTGCGCCGCAAGGTCACGCGCGGTGGCGAGCCTCTCGAGTCCTTGCCACGTGGCCTCGCCGGCACGGGCGTTCGCGACCTGCGCATCGTCGTCGATCGCGATCGGGATGAGCAGCCGCATCGTCGCCAGCGCGCGATCGGCCAGCTCGGGGTGGACGAGTGCACGGCGCGCGCTCGCGAGCGAGCCCGGACGGCGCGCCGCCCCGGGTGCCGGGGGTGGCGCCATGCCGAGGCTGTGGGCCCGTGCGAACGCGCGGACGTGTCCGGGCAGCTCGGCCGCGAGCTCCGCCTCCAGCCGATCGAGCGCGAGCTCTGCCTCGAGCAGATCGCAGGGGGCCTCGCCCATGATCAGCGGGTGGCGTTCGGCGGACGGATCCCGAGCCGGGAAAGCTCTGCCATCACGAGCTTGAGATCACTCCACGTGTCGCGCTTGCGGTCGGGCTCGCGCAGCAGGTACGCGGGGTGGAACGTCGGCATGACCTTCGTGCCGTGGCGATCGTGAAACCGACCGCGCAGGGTGCTGATCGGCGCGTCGATGCCGAGCAGCGTGTTCGTCGAGGGTCGCCCGAGCGCCACGATCACGCGCGGCGCGATCACGGCGATCTTCTGCTGGAGGAACGGCATGCACGACGCGATCTCGTCGGGCTGCGGGTTGCGGTTATTCGGCGGCCGGCACATCAGGATGTTCGCGATGTAGATGCTGTCGCGTGTCCAGCCCATCGCCTCGATCATCTTGTCCAGCAGCTCGCCGGCCGGGCCGACGAACGGCTCGCCGCGCCGATCCTCGTGCTCGCCCGGCGCTTCGCCGATGAACATCAGCGGCGCATCCTCCGCACCCGCGCCGAACACGATCGACTTGCGGCTCGTGTGGAGGTTGCATCGCGTGCACTCGCCCAGCTCGCTGCGCACCTGCGCGAGCGTGCGGCGGCCGAGCGCGGCCGGCGGCGACTCGTCGAACCCGACGTCCGGCTGGGTCGACGGCAGGCGCGCCGTCGGTGCACCGGGGGCTGCCCAGTCGCCGAGCGCGATGTGGCGCTGGACCTGACCGCGGAGCTGACGCGTCAGCGCCAGGAGCTCATCGAGCGGGTCCACTTCGGTCGCATCCGAGCTCCGGTCCTCGATCGCCGGGTCCGGCGTGCTATCCATGCTCCTGGTATGCCATCACCGGCCCGGTTGACTCAACTGCTCGTGATCGGCCTCGCGATCGCTGGTTGTCACAAGGGCCCCAGCGTGCCCTCGGGCGACATCGTCGCGACCTTGACGGCGACCTCCGCGGACGACCGCGCCTTCGATCCGACGAGCCTGCGAGGCAAGCCGACGCTCGTGCTGTTTGCGAGCCCGACCTGCCCGCACTGCACGAAGGAGCTGCCGATCGCGCAGGCTGCCGCGCACGCCGAGGACGCGAACATCGTCGCGATCTTCGTATCGGGTGCGAAGAAGCATGCGTCGTCGGTGACGAAGTCCGTCGGCTTCAGCGCGCCGGTGCTGGTCGATGACGGCACGCTGCTCAAGCGCTACGAGATCAAGGCCGTGCCCTACGTGCTCGTGCTCGGGCCTGATGGCCACGCGCGCAATGCGTTCCGCGGCGAGCAAGACGAGGCGACCTTGCGCAACGCGCTGGCCGACGCCCGCTGAGCGCGCCCCTGATCGGGCCGAGGCGCGGGATCACTGCTCGGGGTCGGTCATCGTCGGCTGCTTGGCATCTGCACCCGGGCCGAACGAGAGATAGGCGTAGTGCATGCCATCTGCCTCGGCCTGCGAGCGCAGGGTAGCTTCGCGTGCATCCTTCGGGTTCTTGAACGAGATGCGGACCTCGATCCCCGCGCCCTGCGCGGGATGCTTCTTCGAGCCGCGTGAGGCCCGGACCGGGCGCGCGACCATGCCGGCGATCGGGCTGTCGAAGAACCGCGTGTCGACCTGGCGCCACGTGTTGGCCGCGAGACGGGTCAGCGTCAGGCGCACCACGAGCGTCGTACCTTCGAGCTGCTGCGAGACCTCGAACGGGGCGACCGACTGGAAGAACACCTGGGCGCCACCCTCCTTCGCTTCGAACCCGATCCAGGTCAGGGTCCCCTTGGGGGGCGGGCGCTTGGGGCGCGCGGGCTTCGCCGCAGGATCCGGCTTCTGGCCGGGCGCGACTCCCCCGTACTCACCCTCTCGGTGCGGACCGTTATCGGCGGAGGCCGGACCCGCGCTGGCAAGGATCATCAGGAGAAGCGCACGACGCATGGCAAGATCGTACGGGGGACCCGAGTCCCGCGC
>JAGSPR010000462.1 GCA_018262455.1 Deltaproteobacteria bacterium
CCTCCCGAGCAGCAGTGAGCCGATGTCGGTGGCCTCGTTGGCTCGGTAGCGCACGTAGTCGAAACCGAGGCCGCCGCTCAGCTCGAGGACCGTGGCATCGAGCTCGCGTGCGAGCCGGCGTCCGTCGATCCGGAGGATTGCCTCGGCCTCGCCGGACAACACGGCAAGGCGATCGTCGTCGTCATCGCGACCACGCACCGCCGCGCGGAGATCGAGGCGCGTGCCGTCGGTGATCGCGGCACCGGTCGAGCGTGCGCCGAAGATCCGGACGCGCGTCTCGACCAGGCCCGCGAGCTCGTCGCCGCCCATGTCGACATAACCACCCGCCCCGAGCTCGACGCGCCCGCGTACGATGCGGCCCAGGCCGCGCACGAGCTGGCGATCGCGCAGCGGGTCGCTGACGAACGTCGTACCCAGCTCGAGCGACCACGGGGTCGGCGCGCGAGGCGTGGTGCGCACGCGCTCGCCACCGGCGGCGACCCAGATATCCGAGAACCACGAACCGAAGACCAAGCCCGCACCACCGACGACGAGCGGCACGCCCGGCACGATCGTGTACGGGTTGCCTGCGGTGGACAGGACCGGCAACCCGCCCACCGCCATCGCGCCGAGGCCGATCGCACCGGTGATCGCGAGGCGCTTGGCGACGCGCGGGCGGTCCGCCGCATAGCTGCCGATCCCGCGCGCGATGACCGCGGCCGCGACCGCGAGTGCCCGCTGCTTCGTCGACAGCGGCGCGGTGTCCGGCGTCGCCGCGATGGCGGGGCCGGCCTCGTCGAGCCAGGGACCAGAGCTCGCGTCGTCGGCGACGGCAGGCGCGCTGCCGAGCATTGCGACCAACGCGGTCGCGACGATGCGCGTGGCGACCGCCACTAGGCGAGGTTGGAGTAGACGTTCTGGACGTCGTCGTCGCTCTCGAGCGCGGCCACCAGCTTGATGACCTCGTCCATCTGGTCCTCGGGCAGCTCGGTCTGGTTCTGGGCCACGTACTCGAACTCGGACGAGATCGGGTGCAGGCCTCGGCTCTCGAGGGCGGTCTGCATGGCGCCGAAATCGCTGAACGCGCACCGCACGAGCAGCTGCTTGTCGCCCTTGTCGCTCTCGCCGTCCTCGAGCGCGATCAGGCCATGATCGATGAGCTCGAGCTCGAGGTTGTCGCGGTCGACGCCCTTGGGCTCGAGCCGGAACACGCCCTGGCGCTGGAACATGAACGCAACGCTGCCGGTCGTCCCCATGTTGCCGCCATGGGCCTTGAAGGCATGACGCACGTTGGCGACGGTGCGGGTGACGTTGTCGGTCGCGCACTCGACCAGCATCGCGACGCCGTGCGGCCCGTACCCCTCGTAGAGCACGATGTCGTAGTCGGCCGCGCCCTGGCCGCTGGCCTTCTTGATCGCGGCCTCGACCTTCTCCTTGGGCATGTTGAGGGCGCGCGCGTTCTGCAGGATGCGGCGGAGCATCGGGTTGCCGTCCGGGCTCGTGCCGCCCGACTTCACCGCGATCGCGAGGTCCTTGCCGACTTTCGTGAACTGCTTCGCGACGCGATCCATGCGCGCGAAGATCGTGCTCTTGCGTTTTTCGAAGGCGCGCCCCACGGGCGCACCTTAGCAATTCCCCGGATCCGGTGTCTACGCCCGTACGCGCGCGCCACCCCCGGTCACGATCGACAACCTGGTGTACCCAACGTGAGGGGGATCGTGCCGAGGGCGCGCAGCCGGCCGATCGAGTACGACCGACAGAGCTCCCCGTACAGCTCTCGAGACAGGTAGTCCCGCAGCGCGGGGATGACACAGCGAGCCTCGTGCTTGTCGTGGTCCTGGATCAGATCCGCGAGGTGCGCGGCTCGCTCGCGAAACGTCTGATCGCCGCGCCGGGCTTGTTCGAGCGCGGCGAGCGCGGCTTCCTGCGCGAAGTGGGCAGCGAGCACCTGGGAGCACAGCAGGTAGACGATCGCCGATGGGTGAACCTCGTCGAGCACCGCGTCGATCAGCCATCCCTCGCCCGAGGTGTGAGACAGCAGCCCGAGCCGAACGGCCTCGAGCGCATCGCCGAGCTCGTGGTCCGATGCGTCGGCCGCTACCAGGACGCCGAGGGCGCCGCGGAGCTCCGCGTGATCTCGCCGCAACAACACCAGCACGTCGCCCATCAGGACTGCTGCGAGCACTGTCGATGCCGCCCGTAGATCGTGTCGCGCGCACTACATCTTCGAGGCTAACGGGCCATTCCACGACCACGTCCCGTGGGCGATCACGCACGTCGAGCGGATCGTGAACGTGCCTCGACGCGCGGGACGGTAGCCAGGTGTATGCGGCTAACCGAGCCAGCGCAGCAAGGCATCGCTGCGATCTGGAGGCAACTCGACGCCGGGTTGCGCCATCGCGTCCTCCGGGCCGTGCCAGTCCGAGCCGCCGGTGCAGGTCACGCCGAGCTGGTCGGCGACGGCGATCCAGCGCTTGCGCTCGCGCGGATCGTAGGCGCCATGAAAGGCCTCGATGCCGTCGAGCCCGTCGGCCTTGTGCTTGCGGATCATCGCCGCGCTGCGGTCGTCGTAGAGGTGCGGATGCGCGAGTGCGAGCGCAGATCCCGCGGCACGTCCGAGCGCCAGCGCCTCGGTCAGCGGCAGGCAGCGATGTGGAACGTCGACCGGGCCGCCGTCGTAGAGGTGGCGAGCGAACGCGTCCTTGACCGAGCTCGCAGCCCCGATCGCGACCATCGCGCGCGCGAGGTCCGGGCGCCCCACCGAGCGCCGCTCGGACTCCGCCACGAGGGGCTCGACCTCGATCTGGACGCCGCGTAGCGCGAGCTTGGCGATCATCACGCGCATCCGGTTGGTCCGGGCCGTCCGCACCGCGGCGAGCCGCTGCTCGAGCGCCAACCACCCGCCGCTCGCACCGCTCGCACCTCCGGCCCGGTCGTAGGCGAGCACGTGGACGGTGCGGCCGTCGTCATCGCACGTCAGCTCGACGGCACGGATCGACCGCATCGCCGATCCCTCCACCGTGACGCCGGAGCCCAGGGTGGTGTCATGATCGGTCAACGCGAAGACCTCGACGCCCCGCTCGGCGGCACGAGCCGCGACGCGCGCCGGAGCCTCGGTGCCGTCGGAGCAGGTCGAATGGCAGTGCAGCTCGAAGCGCATTGGATCGGACGTGTATAGCAGGCGCCACAACGAGTAAGGGCATGTAGGCCAAATGCGCCCCGACGGGCTCTGCTAGACTCGCTGGCTGGATGCCCACCTCGGGGGTTACCGCACCCGCCCGGCTCGGTCGTTACGAGCTCCTCGCTCGCCTTGCGACCGGCGGCATGGGGGAGATCTTCCTCGCTCGTCTCGAAGGCGCGGAAGGGTTCGAGAAGCTGTTCGTCGTCAAGCGGATCCTCCCGCACCTCGCCGACGATGCACGGTTCCGGGCGATGCTGATCGCCGAAGCTCGCATCGCCTCGAAGCTCTCGCACGCGAACATCTGCCAGGTCTACGAGCTCGGCGAGACCGACGGCCAGCTCTACATCGTGATGGAGTATCTCGAGGGCATCACGGCCCTCTCGCTGCTGCGCAAGTCGTCCAGGGAAGGCAAGCCGCTCGACTTCGGGTTCGTCGGCGGCGTGATCCAGCAGGCGACCGACGCGCTCCACTACGCCCACGAGCTCCGCGATCGCGGCGGCGAGCCCCTCGGGATCGTGCATCGCGACGTCACGCCCGGGAACGTGTTCCTCACCGACGCGGGCGTCGTGAAGGTGCTCGACTTCGGCATCGCGAAGGTCAAGGACGCGGCGACCCAGACCCAGACCGGTACGGTGAAGGGCAAGTACGCGTACATGGCGCCCGAGCAGCTGCGCGGCATCTCGGTCGATCGCCGGGCGGATGTGTTCGCGCTCGGCGTCGTCATCTACGAGATCTTTGCGCTGCGCCGGTTGTTCCAGCGCAAGACCGACTACCTGACGTTCCGCGCCGTGATGGAGCAGCCGATCCCGGACGTCCGTCGCTATCGTGCGGACCTCCCCGACGCGGTTGCCGAGCACCTCGCGCGCGCGCTCGATCGCGATCCGACGCAACGCTTCGACTCCGCGCGCCAGCTCGGCACCGCGGTCATCGACGCCCTGTCCGCGATCCGACGGCCGTGGACCCAGGGCGAGATCAGTGACTTCGTATGCTCGAACTTCGCCGCGGAGATCGCCAGGCGCAGCGAGCAGGTCTCGACGGCGATCCACCGCACGCGGCCCACCGGGAAGACCACGCTGCCGGCCGTTCCTGCCCCCTCCAACGATGACGTCGACGATGATGACGACGACGACGACGGGTTTCCGTCGGTAGAGTCCGTATCGAGCCTCTCCGAGGCCCCGATCGAGGCGCGGCCACTCCAGCGGCAGACCCCGGTCGAGTTCCAGAGTCAGACGCCGCAACCGTTCGGCGCCGATTCGCAGACGAGCGGTCAGATCCTGCCGGTGATCTTTCCGGCCGTCACCACCGCGATTGCTGCACCGCGCCGCAGCTTGGTGTGGCCGCTGCTCGCGATCTCGATGGTCGCGATCGCGACCGCCGCGCTGTTCCTCGTCTGGCGGCAGATGCAGCAGCAGCCTCCCGCAGTGGTCAACATCACGAGCGAGCCCGCGAACAACGGTGGTTCGAACGCCGTGCCGAACCTCGCGCCGGACGCCGCGCCGAGCATCGCTTCGAGCACCGCGCAGGACGCCGCCGTCACGGACCTGCGCCCGGGCGCCGATGCGGCGGTTGCCGGTCGAGGCAGCAACCACCAGCCGATCCCACACATCCCGGTGAAGCACGTCTCGCCGTACGACGAGGCGATCCAGGGCAACCGCTCCCGGATCACCCAGTGCGCCCGGGAGCATGGCGCGCCGCCGAGCAACGCCCGGGTGGTGATCGTCGTGACCACCGCCGGCAAGGCGAAGACCATCTCGCTCCAGCCTCCCGATCTCGATGGCTCGCCGCTCGGGGCCTGCATCAAGAACGTGCTCTCGCTCGTCAAGTTCCCGGCCGCGCCAGGCGAGCTGCAGGTCTCGGTCGCGCTCTCGCTCAAGGCGAGCTGATCACGCCGGCGTTCGTCGCCGCGTGGCCTTCGGCTTGCCGGCTGGCTTCCGCTTCGGCGGGGCCTCCCAGGCCGACGCGGCGAGCTCGACGATGTGCTTGTACTCGGCCCTGGTGATCGGCTGGACCGATAGCCGCATGCCGCGCTGGAGCAGGATCATCTCTGCGAGCGCCGGATCATTGCGCATCCGCTCGATCGAGACGAGGTGTGGAAAGGTCGCGACGTACTCGACGTCGACGCAGTCCCACCGGGGTGCATCGCGCGTCGCGGTCGGATCGTAGTACTTGCTGTCGGGATCGAACTGGGTCTCATCGACCACGTGGGCGCGGGCCACGCGTGCGAGCCCCGCGGCACCCGGCGGCACGGCGTTCGAGTGATAGAACACGACCTCGTCGCCGACCGCCATCCGGCGCATGTGGTTGCGCGCCATGTAGTTGCGAACCCCGGTCCACGGCTCGACCCGGACCCGCTCGAGATCCCAGATCGCGAACGAGTCCGGCTCGGACTTCATCAGCCAGTACTGCTGGGCCATCGCGCCGACCATACCAGCCTCAACCAATGCGCGTGCCGACCTCGAGCGTCGCGATCGGGAGATGGCGGGAGACGGTGCGGGCCGGCGAAGCGGCCCCAGCATCGTGGTCACTTTAGCCCGCTCCG
>JAGSPR010000034.1 GCA_018262455.1 Deltaproteobacteria bacterium
TGCCGCCGCGACCGAGCACGCGCAGGATCTCGTAGCGACCGAGCCGCGAGCCCACGAGGCCGTCGCGCGACGGGGCTCGTCGCGCGACGCCGTCCTGCGTCGGCCCGTCCTGCGTTGGATCGAGCTGGGCCAGGGCCGAGATCGCCCGTCGGCACGCCGCGCATTCGGCGATGTGGGTCATCGCCTTCGCGCGCTCGGCTGCGGCCAGCGAACCGCCGGCCCATGCGTCGAGCACGTCTGGATCGAGGCAGGCGGTCACCCCGCTCTCGTACTGCGCCATGGATGGCCGATCCATAGATTTCGTCGCGGTGCTATGAACGGCCGATGTCACCGGCGGAGCGTCTCTGCAGCCTGCTCGACGCGCCGCCATCCCGGCTCGCCGACGTGGAGCAGGCGTTCGCGACCGCCTCCGAGCTCCCGATCGATCTCGCGTTCGCCACCGCGCTCGCGGGCCGGCTCGGTTCGATCGACGAGCTGTTCGGGCTCCGGCTCGACGACCTCGTGATCGCGCACCACGCCGCGCTCGGCCGCCCCACCGCGGTCGCCGCGATCCGCCTCCTGCTGGAGGGGCTGCGTGGCCCGCTGCGTCGCACCGGCGCGGATCCGCAGCAGATCGACGAGCTGCTCGCGGATCTCCCCGCCGAGCTGCTGTCACCACGCGACCACGCCGCGCCACGCATCCACGGCTATGCCGGCAAGGGAGCGCTGGGCGGCTGGCTACGCGTCGTCGCGGTTCGCGCGATGATCGATCGACGCGGCAAGACCGCGACGCACGATGACGACGGCGCGGTCGCCGACCTCGCGGCGCCCGATCTAGACCCCGAGCTCGCACTGCTTCGCCGGCAGTACGCGACCGAGTTCCGCACCGCGTTCGCCGCCGCGATCGGGATCCTGCCACCCGACGATCGCCTGTTGCTCCGCCAGCACCATCTCGACGGCCTCGGCATCGATCGGCTCGCTGCGCTTCACGGCATCCATCGCGCCACCGCGGCTCGCCGCCTCGTGGCCGCACGCGAGGTCGTGTATGACACCGTGAGGCGTCGCCTGCTCGCCGAGCTCGAGATCGGTGGCCAGACCTTCGAGAGCCTGCTCCGGGTGGTGCGGAGCGAGCTCGACCTCAGCATCGATCGCTACCTGGCAGGCAGCTAGCGCGTCGCGGTCTGTTCGCGCATCAGCTCCTGCGCGCGGTCGAGCGCGATCTGGGCATCGACGTCGGACGGCGACGTCACGAGGACCTCGACGTGCCCCTCTCGCTCGGTCACCGTGACCTCGGCGCCCTCGATCAGGCTCGGATCATTCGGCGTGGCCGGCCGCCCGAGCGTGGCGAACCGCGCCTGCTGGCACCGGATCGCCTGCTCGACCCAGCCCGCCGTCAGCCCGAGCACCGGCTTGAAGACGATGCGCACGCCATGGATTCGTCCCGTGTCGCGATGCGGGATGACCTCGGCGATCTCCTGGGTATGCGCGAACACCGAGTGGGTGAGCTCGCGGTCCGGAATTCCCCTGCACGCGGCGCGCTCGGTACGGGCGAGGGCGGTCGCTCGCGCGCGCTCCTCCGCGGCTGCCTGGCGCTCGACCTGGGCGCGCCAGCGATGCCGGAGCTGGGCCTCCTCGGAGAAGTCCCAGCATGGCATCCAGCTGGTCAGCCGTTGCCCGCCGGTCGTGAGCTGATCGTTCAGGACCACGTCGCCGCAGCTGTAGGCGGCGGGATCGTCCCAGCTCGCGCGCTCCGCGGCCGCCCGGTCTCGCGCCAGATCCTCGCGGGCCGCGCGCCGGTCATGCTCGCTGGCGGCGGCCAGGTGCTCGGCCTGCGATCGGTGCGGGCGCTCGGGTACCTGTCGCCCGCCACAGGCTGGGAGCAAGGCGGCGAGGGCGCCGAGGATCCAGGGACTCCGCATGCACCGGCTCAGTGCATGCCGGAGGCCATTTCGTTCATTCGCGACGGTCGATCGCGACGAGGTGCGAGTTGCGATCGAACGAGATCCGGGCCTGTTCGAACGGGCGCTTGGCCACCTGCATGTTCCCCGCGAACGCGTCATCGAGGTCGACGATCAGGTACAGGACGTGCGCGATCGCCCCGGCGAGCGCGGCGGTCACGAATGCGTGCAGCCAGAGCTGCGGGATCGTGATCAGGTACATCGATCCGACGACGATCACCGCACCCGAGTAGAGCAAGATCCTCATCGTCAGCGGAATCCGGAACCGTGCCGAGGTCAGGCGGCTGGTGCGAAGATCGGTCAGGGTGTTGAAACGCGACAGGATCTCGCCCCACACCGTGTGCTGACAGGCGTCGGCCGGCGTGCAGTGATGGATCGCGACCCACACGGGATCGAGCTTCTCGCCGGTGCGATCGACCGCGGCATCGTCGTGCCGGGCCATCGCGATCCACTCGTCGCGGACCACCGAGTCGACGTAGTCCCGCAGCCCGTCCTGGATCGCGATCCGGGTGGCGTCGGGGAGTCCGCTCGCCGTGCGGTAGAGATCGATCAGCGCGGTCGCCTCGCGGTCGACGTAGCCACGCGCATCGTTGAACTGTCCCCACACCACGAAGACCACGAACGCGAGCAAGACCGCGTAGATGCCGCCGACGGTCTGGAGGTAGTTGCCCAGCTCGCCACTCGAGCCGTGGATCTCCTCGAGCGGCGCCACGGCCCGAAACACGATCAGGCCGAGCACGCTGACCACCGACGCCGCGGCGACGATCGGCGTCAGACGAAGCAAGGTGGTCAGCCAGCGGGGCATGAGAGGCGGGCCGAGCCCGTCGGTCACCCGCGTATCACGGCGGGCGCCCCAGCGGGAGCCGGACGCCCTACTCCGGAAGGGTCGCGAGTCCCGGGGCGAGGGTCGTGGCGACGCCGTTGATGGTCAGCGTGGCGCCGGCCTGATCTCGATCGAACGCCACCGTCACGGTGCGGCCATCGATCAGCTGCACCGTCACGCCGGTCGCACCCGAGGCCGTGGCCGAGGTGATCGCGCCGTCGACCCCGAGCACGTGCAGGTAGCGGTTGTCGCCCCCTGGCTGCTGCTCGTCGAGCCGGAACCCGCCGCTGAAGTCGGAGTTGCTGCGGTAGTCGAAGGTCGACATCCCGCCCGCGCTCGGCGCGATCCGCGTGATCTTGAGGCTGTGACCCGCGTTCGACACCGTCGCGGTGTTGCCGCTGATCGCCGGCTGCACCGGGGTCGCGAGCTGCCAGGTCTGGGTGGTGCCGCTCGCGGTCTGCACCCGATCGAACACGATGACCGCGTCGGGCTCGAGATAGAGCAGCTCGCGGTGCACCTTCTGCACGGCGGCGTTGCCGTCGTACGCCGGCGTCAGGTCCGCCGAGGCGTAGACCCAGCCGGTGCCGGTCGCGAGCGCCTGCAGCTTCGACATGGTGCCGACGATCTGTCGCACCGGCGCGCCGCCGCTGTCGATCCGCACGAGGCCGTGGGTCGTGATCTCCTGGTCGATGCCCGAGTGCGTTTCGACGACCGGATCGTACGCGAGCCAGCCGTCCTTGAAGATCATGATCGAGCCCTGATCCTGGTGCGCGTGGGTCTCGGTGTAGGGACCCGCGATCAGGTTGATCCACGTCGCGTGCTTGTCCCAGCCCGAGCGCGCGTAGAGCTCGCCGATGCCCTTGGCGTAGTACGCGGTGCCCATGCCATCGAGAGCGCGGTTCGTGACCATGGAGTTGTCGTACAGGAAGTCGTACGCGAACATGAACGAGCTGCCCATCGCGGTCACGGTCGAGGCAGCGAGCAGCGACTTCGCGCGGCCGGCCAGCGGGTCGTCCGGAAAGATCGAGATCAGCTCCTGCAGGTAGTTGCGGTGGTAGTCGAAGAACGCCGCGGTGGCGTCGCGTGACTGGTCCCCGGTCGGCGCGACGCGATCCACCGTCGGTAGCGTCTGATGGATGAACGACACCATCGACGACCGCGCGTGGGCCGTCTTGGTCGCGAGGTTCTCGCCCGTGGTCGCCTTCCAGAAGTCGTACATCTCGAACAGCCGGCGCATCGCGACGCCGTAGCCGGTGCCCTCGCGCGAGCCGCCGCCGGGCAGATCGCTGGTGAAGGTCGGGACCAGCTCGCCGAAGATCTTGGCATCGCGGAACTGGGCGATCCACTCGTCCGCCTGCGGCGACTCGCCCTTGGCCGCGAGGCCCACGAGCATCGTCGCGCGGAGGAACGAGTAGTAGTAGTTGTTCGACGGGTTGTCGATCGACCAGCCGCTCCACGGCCTCATCGTGTTGCCCCACTTCGCGGCCGCGGGATGCCAGACGTTCCAGATCGCCTGGTTCGCGTACGCGAGCCACCGGGTGCGCTGGTTCGCCGTGACGGTGTCGTGACACCAGTCGTAGACCAGCGCGAGATCTCCCACGAGCTCGCCGATCGCGAGGTAGCTATCGCCAGCGACCTCGGGGGCCGTCCCGCCCGCGATGCTGGCCTCCGCCGCCGTCACCTGCGCCTCGACGACCGCGACCGCCTTGGTGCAGTACTTCGCGTCGCCGGTGAGCTGGCCGAGCAGCGCGGCGTTCCACGACTGGAAGCCCCAGAGGTCGGCGCCGGCCACCCACTGGTCGACCGTCGCCCGGAACTTCGTGGCGGCTGCCGTGTTCGTCGCGAGCGCGCCCTCGAGGCGGGCCCGGTTCGGGGTCAGATAGATCCGCGGATGTTCGGTCGGGTAGGTTGGAAGGACGCCGTCATCGGATCCGCCACCAGAGCCTCCACCGCCGCCGCCATCGTCTCCTGGGTTCCCGCTGCCGGTTCCGCTGCCATCGCTGCTCACGCCATCCGCGCCCGCGGAACAGGCCCCTGCTCCCAGCAGGCCCACGAGAATCGCCACCGAGTAGGTCTTGGTTCGTGCCATGGCGCACGGGATACCAGCGGCGCACGCTTCCGTCCTTGTGGTTATTGTCTCACCCGCAAGCACACTTACGTCGATAATCGATATTCTGAGAGCGGTTTGTCGTCGGGAAGTCGATAGTCGCGGTGCGTCACTCGCAATGTGAATTACAGTTTTTGATCCTCGAGAGTGGCTGTTTATTTACTGTACCTGATTGTCATTCAGCAGCTTCTGTGAGTGGCCGTCCTAAGAAGATTCCGTGTAGGCGAGTCACGAAACGACGCGCCCACCACCGACAAACCCTCACGCCCGGCGAGACAGCACCACCGCGGCGCACTTATAACGAGCCTCGGTTCGTCGATGCCCCGCTCCATCACCCGTCTGTTCGCCCTCTCGATCCTGCTCGTCTTCGGGCTGGTCGCGGGCATGTCGTTCACCCAGTCGGCGCTTGCCACGGGCAGCTCGCCCAGCGTCGGGATGCCGCCGGCCACGGGCCCGGACATCGACCCGGCGGTCGCGAAGGCGTGCGCCAAGCCGCCGACCACGCACCAGGTCGCCGCCGAGGACTGCTTGCTCGTGCGCACGGTCCACGTCGCCCCGAAACCCGACAAGCCGCTGTGGGAGAAGCTGCTGCCGATCGGCCTGCTGCTGATCGTCATCGGGATCGTCGTGGTGCGGCTGCCGCGGGTCGAGCTCGGCCACTCGCGGGCGTTCCGCCACCGCCGCCTGCTCAACTGGCTCGTCCTCGGCCTGACCTACTCGTTCCTCTACATGGCGAGGTACAACCTCAACCAGTACAAGTACGTCGGCGGCCTCACCGAATCGGAGTTCGGGACGATCTTCGGCTGGGGCTCGGCGACCTACGGGATCGCGTTCCTGCTCAACGGTCCCCTCACGGACCGCTGGGGCGGCCGCACGACGATCCTGATCGCCGCGGGCGGCTCCGCGATCACGAACCTCGTGATGGGCTACATGATCGCGACGTGCACGACGTTCGGCGATCCGTTCCGCACGATGCTCGTCCTGTACTGCGCGAACATGTACTTCCAGAGCTTCGGCGCGGTCTCGATCGTCAAGGTCAACGGCTCGTGGTTCCACCTCCGTGAACGCGGCACGTTCAGCGGCATCTTCGGGGTCCTGATCTCGCTCGGGCTGTTCTTCGCCTACGACGGCGGCAAGATGATCACCGATGCGCTGCCGCAGAACCTCGAGTGGTTGTTCTTCATCCCCGCCGGCATCCTCGGGCTGTTCTTCGCGCTGTGCTGGCTGTTCGTGCGCGACACGCCGTCGAAGGCTGGCCTCGCGGACTTCGATCTCGGTGATGCGAGCACACCCGATGACGGCGTGAAGGAGGGCGCGCTCGCCGTGGTCTGGCGGCTGCTGCGCAACCCGATCATCCTCACGATCGCGATCATCGAGCTGTGCTCGGGCTTCCTCCGCCAGGCGATCCTGCAGTGGGGGCGTGACTTCAGCTCGGGCATCGGCCTGGGCGATTCGTTCGTGATCGAGAACTGGGGCGTCGTGTCGTGCATCGCCGGCATCACCGGCGGCATCTTCGCCGGCGCGATCTCGGATCACCTGTTCCAGTCGCGTCGTGGCCCGGTGTCCGCGGTCCTCTACTCGCTGATGCTCGTCGGCGCGCTGCTGATCGTGCCGCTGCTGACGTGGCCCGCGCCGATCCCGTGGGTGGTCGCGTTCATGTCGATGGCGATCATCGGCGTGCACGGCATGCTGTCCGGCACCGCGAGCGCCGACTTCGGCGGCCGCAGGAACACCGGCGTCGCCGTCGGCATCATCGATGGCTGCGTCTACGGCGGCTCGATGATCCAGTCGTTCATCTACGGCGCGTACTTGCCCGAGAAGCTCGTGGTCTGCGCCGATGGCACCACCCGGGGAAACCCCGCGGTCAAGGACATCAGCAACTGGACGATCTGGCCGGTCGCCATGTTGCCCGTCGCGCTGATCGGCTTCGTGCTCGCGCTCCGGCTGTGGAACGCGCGCGCCAAGCCGAAGTCGAGCTGAGCGTCGTCGCTGGACGGCGTGATACGCTGCCCCGCGATGCGCACCTCGATGTGGTTCTGCGTGGCGCTCGTCGTCGCGATCGGTTGCAAGAAGGACGATCCCGCCAGGTCGCCCGCCGCGGGCTCGCAAGCCGGGGGCTCGGCGGGCTCGGCGGGCTCGGCCGCGCCCGTTGCCCCCGGCTCGATCGAGGTCTTCGTGGATGACGCCAGCGTCGCGAAGATCACGGCCGCGCAGATCGCCAAGTGGCCGCGGCTCGACTCCCTGCTTCCCGAGGACTCGCGTCGGCTCGGCACCTGGCAGACGGTCTACCTGAAGGGCGCGGAGCCCAAGCCCGTCGAGCTCGACAAGCCGTCGGCGACCTACCCCGAGCTGGTCCCCGCGGTGTTTCCCGACGAAGCTGGGCGCCCGGCGTTCGGCATGTTCGATCCCGTCGAGCTCGCCAAGCATGGCAAGCCGAGCTTGCGCCAGGACGGCATCCTCGAGATCCGGATCAAAGTCGCCAAGGGCGGCCGCGGCGGTGACCACCAGGGCAACACCGGCGACAGCGATCCGCTCAAGCTCGTGCTCACATTCAAGACCGCGGGGGGAGACAAGGTCCTGAGCGGCGAGCAGATCATGGCGATCCCGCGCGAGTCGATGCCGGGCAACGCGGATACCAAGGGCTGGCCGCTGACCAAGCTGCTCGCGGCCGTCGGCGTCACCAGGTACGGCAAGCTCGTGCTGATCGATGCCGCCGGGACCAGCCTCAACCTCGACAAGAAGGACTTCGACGACAAGACCACGATCCCGTTCGTCAAGCTCAACCGTCAGGGCTCGCTGCGGTTCCGCATGATGAAGCAGCAAGGCGAGGGCTGGCAGGCGACCGGCGATCTGCGCGCGCTCTCGACGATCAAGATCGACTGATTCAAGGCAGCCGCCAGCGGCCATCTTCGGAACGAGGGAAGTCTCCCGCGTCGACGACCACGAAGCCCTTCGTGGTCCGCCGCGCGACGAGCCAGTCCTGGCCGCCGTGGCGGATCGAGTGGACGTCGACCAGATCGCGGTCGGTCCCCGCCGCATACACCGCGACCCCATGGTTGGCGTCATCGGGACGGGTCCAGCATGCGATCAGCACCAGCGATGGCCCGGTGAACCGCCGAGTCCCGATCGTGATCGTCTCGCGGTCGACCGTGATGCCCGCCCGCGCGAGCACGTCCGCGACCACGGGGCTGGTCTGCGGTGAGCCGTATGCGACGAGGCCGTGGTTCGGATGGTCGCGGTACGTGTGATCCGAAGCGACGACCATCGGCACGGCGGCGAACAGCTTGTCGTGGATCTTGCCCAGGTAGCTGGCGAGCCCGTCATCGCTGCCCGCCGGGGAGACCACCACGAGATCGTGCGCGGGCTCGAACACCGCATCGAGCGGCCCGTCGAACGGCCCCGCCGGCAGCCCGTGCGCGTAGCGGACCGCGACCCGATCGAACAGGCCGATGATCTCGGGCATGAACGCGTCGAGAGTAGGGTAGCGAGCACGATCACGCCGGTAGCGCTGAAGTAGCGCCTCGAGCTCGGGTGTCCACACGAACCCGTTGCGGACTTCGCGCCGCGCCGCATCGGCGGCGGCGGGCGCTCCACGGTGATCGCGGATGTAGAGCACGGTCACCGCGCGCACGCCGGACTCGCGGAACATCGTCAGCCAGGTGCCGTAGGCCTGCGCGGTCATCTTGGCCTCGACCAGCGGGAACAGCTGCCCGCCGGCGCGCGCGAGCGCGGTCTGGTGGCGGTCGATCACCGGATTGACGTACGAGTGCGCCATCTCGTGGATCAGCAGGTCGACGGTCTCGTCGTCGATCTTCGGCAGTCCCTCCGCATCGACGTTGCCGAGCCCGAGCACCTGGTACATCTCGAGCGTGCCGTCGGGCAGCGTGGTCGACGGGCCGTAGTTTCCACCCCCCTCGAGCATGCCGGGCACCACGACGTAGCGCGCGCGCGCGCGCACCCCGAAAGTCGCATCGAACCAGTCGACCGGGTGCTCGGCGTCGAGCCGGGTGCGCAGCGCGCCCTCGACGGCCCGGAAGTGGGCGGCGTGGGCGGCGAGGAACACGTCGAGCCTGGCGGCGGTCGCGAACGCGCGGAGCTGCGCCGTGTACGCTGCGAGATCGACGCCTTGCCAGCGCTCGTCGTCAGCACGCAAGCCATCGGCGTCGCGCAGCTCGAACCGATCATCGAGCCGGATCGCGAGGCCGATCGGCGCATCGAACGCGATCCCGTGCTGCTCGCGGAGCGCCCTGGTCATCGTGATCGCCGGGTGGTTCGCGAACGGCGCGAACGCCCGGTCGACGTCGGCGACGTAGCCGGTCGCAGGAGCCATCCGGTACTCCTCGGCGCCCGCGAGCCGCATCACGATCGAGACCAGCTCGATCCGCCGATCGACGTGGACCTCGCTCGCGCGGCGCGGTCTGGGCGTCGCTGCCGGCGTCGTGGCCGGCAGCGTCACGGGCGCCGTCGCGCCGCAGCCGAGCAGCGCGATCACCAGCAGGCTCGAACCACGCCGCGGCCGTCGCTCGGTGCTCATCGCCGCTCCTGGTCGCAGCTGCCGTAGTCGGTGACGGCGTTGTTCCAGCCGACACCGCCATGGGCACGGAGCTCGCGCGCCCGCTTCGCGCCGACCACGCCCGCCGCGGCTGCCTCTGCCTCGTTGCCGAGGCCCATCATGATCCGCAGGTATCGCTCGACGATCGGCCGATGCGCGAGCTCGCCAGGAGCCACCGATGGCTCGAGCCCCGCCCGCTCGCGGGCGATCTGCCGGCGTGCCGCGAGCTCCTCTGCGGGGCCCGACTTGGCCAGGATCTCCTTGCCGAGCGAGCCGATCGCCAGCGCTGCGGCCGCGTCGGCATCATTCCCGGTCAGCTCCATGTACAGCCGGCGTAGCGCGTCCACCGCGCGATCGTGCACCTTCAGGTAGGCCTGGTTGACCGCATCTCGCTCCGATCTCGCGACGCCCACCCCGGTCGACAGCTCGTCGTCGACCAGCTCCGGCCGGGACTCGGTGTCGAGCCCGGGCAGGTCGTAGGCGATCCGGCAGGTGTTGGCCATCTCGAGCAACGTCTCCGGCGCAGGGGCGAAGTAGCGCCCGGGATCGCCGCGGGTTGCCGATGACGCCGCGCTCGCGCCCTCAGCCCCCCGTGCGCTTCGCAGCTCCTGCTCGAGGGTCGCGATCCGCGCCCGCGCATCCGCGAGCGCGCGCGCCTGAGGATCGGCCGCCGCCGTGATCGGCCCTCGCGTCTCGGGCGCGGCGCCCGCACGAGCGATCGCGGCGTCCCCCTCTACGAGCCGGAGCTCGCCGTGCGGGTTGGCGAACGTCACGCGACCCTCGTAGACGGTGACCACCACCGCGATGGCGAGCGCGGCACCGACCGCGGCGCCTCTGAGTAGATCCTGCTTGTTGGTCATCTTGATCACCTCCACGGAGAAACAGGTACCGGTCACCGACACCACGCCGAGCGGCGTGCGGACCTCGAACGGCCCGCCGCGCTCCACCCGATAGAATGCAGAGCCCGAGGCCTGATCGATGACCGTGTCGCCACTCGACGCCACGGTCCACCGCAGCTCGGTCCCCGGCTCGGCGACCGCGACGCCACGCGTGGCGAGCGCGATCGTCTCCCGCGTCGTCGCCTCGCGCGCGCCCGAGCCGCCTCGGGCGCGCTCCCCACCCACCGCCCACGCCACCGCGATCACCACGGCCGCGGCCGCGATCGTGGCGATCGCGTACCTCCGCCAGCCGGCAGGCCCGCGCAGCGGCACCACCGGTTGCGTGCGCTCGTCGGTGGCCACCGCTGCCATCACCCGCGCCGCGAAGCCATCCGGGGCGCGGGGCACGTCGTAGCGCGCCAGGTGCTCCGGCGACAGCAAGCCGTCCTCGCGGTCATCGATCATGGCGCGAACTCCTTCAACTCTTCGCGGAGCTGGCTACGTGCCCTCGACAATCGTGACTTCACGGTTCCGAGATCGATCTCGAGCGCGGTCGCGATCTCCTCGTACTCGAAGCCGTGATACTCGCGGAGCAGGAACGCCGCGCGATAGGGCGGCGCGAGCGCGGCGAGCGCTCGACCCAGGGCCTCGACGAAAGCGCGATGGTCGACGCCCTGGTCCGACGAGTCGGTCGACGCGAGCACCTCGGCGAGCTCGTCGACCTGGACGGTCGGCCGCGGGTCGCCACGCCGCTCCTTGAGTGCCGTGCGCGCCGCGATCGTGAGGATCCAGGTCGATAGCCGCGCCTCGCCCTGGATGCGGAACCGCGGCAAGCTCCGGAAGATCCCGAGGAACGCGACCTGCGCGACGTCTTCGACGACCGCGAGCTGAGCGTGCCGGCCGAGAAACCGCCACACCAGCGCGAACACCGCGTCCTGGTAGGTCTCGACCAGGACCCGGAACGCCGCCGCGTCCCCCTGCTGCGCACGAGCCAGCGTCAGATCGTCGATCTCGCGCCTGGTACGCGTCTCGAGCTTCACGGCCGCCGTCACGCCCCGTTACTACCAGCGGAGGTGGAAAGGTTCCCGACAATCGACGGCAGCTTCCCGGCACGGTCGCAGGTGGTGGCAAGCAGATCGAGCTCGCGATGGGCAAGGCCGGCGTTGCAGTCCCAGCCGAACTGCGCGCCGACCTCGAGCTTGCCGTCGGCGTAGAGCGCCGGTACCACGCAGAAGGTCTGCGGCTCGGTCTGTCTCGACGACGCCGGCTGCCCGAGCACGCATCGCTGCGCCTCGGTCGCGATCAGCGGCACGATCTCCGGCAAGGCCTGCGTCGCGCGCTAGCAGAGCCCGTCGGCGAGCAGCGTCAGCAGCGTCTCCGGCACCACCGGCTTGACCAGGTGGAGGTCGAACCCGGCCTCGCGGGTTCGATGCCTGTCTTCATCGCTGCCGTACCCCGAGAGGGCGATCAGACGCACGTGCTCGGTCTCGCGCGCGAGGCGCAGCTCGGCGGCCACCTCGAACCCGGTCTTGCCGGGCAGGCCGAGGTCGCACAGGATCACGTTCGGCCGGAACCGTGCCGCGACCCGTGCGGCGTCGATTCCGGACCTGTCGACCTCCACGCAATGGCCCGCGGACAGCAGCAGCTCGGACAGCATCTCGGCCGCGTCGGCGTTGTCCTCGATGACCAGGATCCGTAGCGATGGGCCGGTCGTCGCGATCGCGGGGGGACGGGCCACCTCGACCACGTCCGAGCAAGCCGGCAGCGAGATGGAAACCTCGGTCCCGGTCCCCACGCCGGCCGAATCCGCCGTCACCCGCCCACCATGCAGCTCGACGAGGCCACGGGCGACCGCCAGCCCGAGACCGAGGCCGCCATGCCTGCGGTCGATGTCTGCATCGGCCTGGGTGAACGGCTCGAAGATGCACGGCAGGAGCTCGGACGCGATGCCGACCCCTTCGTCGCGGACGCGCACGGTGGGCCAGCCGTCCCGATCGAGCTCGACGGCGATCCGGATGGTCTGCCCGGAGCTCGAGAACTTGATCGCGTTCCCGACGACGTTCCCGATCACCTGCGCCAGCCGTATGCTATCGCCGTCGACCCGGCAGGGCTCGTCGGAAAGCTCGACTTCGAACCCGATCCCGCGAGCTCGCGCGCCGTCGTCGTGGTCGAACACGACCTCGCGGACCACCCGGCGCAGGTCCAGCGGCTCGCGCGCGAGCTCGATCTTGCCGCGCGAGACCCGGGAGACGTCGAGCAGGTCGTCGACCAGCCGCGTCATGTGCTGCACCTGACGACCGAGGATCTCGAAGGCCCGGACGTCCCGGTCGCGTGCCCCGGGACCCGGGGCGAGCAGCTCGAGCGCGTGAACCATCGGGGCGAGCGGATTACGCAGCTCGTGGGCCAGCATCGCCAGGAACTGGTCCTTGCGCCGGTCGGCCTCGGTCAGCGATCGCAGGGTGCGCGCCAGCCGGTCCTCCGTGCGCTTGCGGTCCGTGACATCCGAGCAGATTCCGAGCAGCCGCGCAGGCCGGCCCTCGGCATCACAATGCAAGCGGGCGTTGGATTCGAGCCAGCGGACCTCACCGTCGGGCCGGATGATCCGGTACTCGAGATGGTGATGGGCCCGCTCGCGGACGACCTGGTCGATCGCGGCGAGCACGCGCGCGCGGTCCTCCGGGTGAATGTCGCGTTGAAACGCCTCGAACGTCGCCGCGAATGACCCCCTCGGGATGCCGTGCGTGTCCTCGAGTGAAGGCGACCAGAACACCCGGCCGGTGACGATGTCCCACTCGAACACGCCGAGCCGCCCGGCCTCCATCGCCAGGTGGAGCTTGTCGTCGGAATCCTTGAGCAGCCGGTACAGCTCGGCGTTCTCGATGGCCAGGGCGGCACGGTCGGCCAGCTCCTGGAGGAACGCGAGGTCAAAGCTGGTGTAACCGGCTCCCGTCGCCGCGGAGGTCGACACGGTGAGGGTCCCGAAGGCGCGGCCTCGCGTGCGCAGCGGCGCGATCATCATCGCGCTCGGCGCGTAGCGCGCGAGCAACGCTGCGACCTCGGTTCGGGGATAGCGACGGGCGAGCACGCCCGGATCGACCGCCGCGACCACGATCGCGCGTCCGGTCCGCAGGACCTCGGCCGACTCCCCCTCATCCGACGCCAGGGGCCTGGCCAGGGCATCGCGGAGCATCGCGGTGATCTCGGGATCGCGCGCGAAGAACGCGGGAGCGACCAGGGACCGCCCGTCGGGCGTGAGGATCCGGATCGCACAGATGTCCCCGAGGCATCCGGTGACCCTGCGAACCACCTCGGCGAGCACGCTGTCGAGCTCGAGCCCCGATTCGGCGAACGCCTTCGAAGCATCGCTCAGCATGCGCGCGCGCAGGTCGAGCTCGGAACCAGACAACGGGGCCGGGGTCGGCATCCGACACGTATATCCCAGGTCGCGACCGTGAAAAAATCCGGCCGTACCCCTCCGTTCCCCGCCGGATGGCCAGGCTCCCCTCCGGAGGCCCCGTGTTACAAGCCTGGACATGACCAAGACCATCGTCGTATGTGGGTACGGATCCGGAATCTCCGATGCGGTCGCGCGCAAGTTCGGAGCCCAGGGCTTCCAGGTCGCGCTCGTCGCGCGCAACCGCGACAAGCTCGCGGCTGCCGCCGCCGCGCTCGGCAAGGCCGGCATCACCGCGAAGCCGTTCCCGACCGATCTCGCCGACGCCGCCGCCGTGACCGCGATGGTCGCCAAGGTCCGCGCCGAGCTCGGCCCGATCACCGTGATCCACTACAACGCTTACCTCGGTGGCGCCGGTGACCTCACCTCCTCGAATGTCGCCGAGCTCCGCGCGTCGTTCGACGTCGCCGTGACCGGCCTGGTCGTCGCGGTCCAGGGCGCGCTCGCCGATCTGAAGAGCCAGCCGGACTCCGCCGTGCTCGTCACCGGCGGCGGGCTCGCGTTCTACGACCCGAAGGTCGACGCGATGGCCGTGGCGTGGAACGCGATGGGCCTCGCGGTCACCAAGGCCGCGCAGCACAAGGCCGTCGGCCTGCTCGCGGAGCGGCTGCGCAAGGAAGGCGTCTACGTCGGAGAGGGCGTCGTGATGGGCGCGGTGAAGGGCACCGCGTTCGACGCCGGCCAGGCCACGCTCGAGGCGTCGACGATCGCGAACAAGTTCTGGGACCTCTACCAGGGCCGCAGCGAGCAGTCGATCCAGATCAGCTGATCGGTGATTGCTCACGGTCGTGGGCAGATCGGGCAGAGATCAGCAGGCATCAGGCGATCGCCGTTGACTCGATCGAACGAGACTTCATAGAACCTCCGTACACAACGCTCTCGAGGCTGAGACGAGCGGCTGTGAGGGAGGCATGTATGGGACATCGCTATCTGGCCACCACAGGGTTGGCACTGCTCGTCGTCGCCATCGGCTGCGCGGATCCACACCTGGATGATCGACTGCCGATCATCCACGCGCGGTTCGATCCCGACGCCAAGTCGATCCCGATGCCGAACGATGCGGTGCGCGATCCCGTCGCCGGCGTCCTCGATCTGCCGAATGACACCCCCGCGGACGTCGCGAAGCTGACCTTGGCCGAGCAGGAGTTCTACACGTACCTCGAGACGCTCGACGGCTGGTCGTCGTTGATGTCGGCCTCGATCGAGCTCACCGGGCCGATCGATCCGCGGACCGTCGACGTCGACAACCTCCAGGTCTGGCACTGGACGACCACCCCGACCCGGGTCGACGACGTCCGGATCTCGGTCGCCGCCGACGGGATGAAGATCACCATCGATCCGCCACGCACCGGCTGGGTGCGCGGCGATCGCTACATGGTGGTGGTGCGCGGCGGCCAGCACGGCGTGGCCGGCAAGCAGGGCGAGCGCGTCGAGTGCGATGCGGCGTTCTACTTCCTGCGCCAGACCCAGCCGCTCGACACGCCCGAGCACGAGCGCGCGTTCCCGGGCAACACCGCGGCCGAGCGCCAGGCCAACGCGAAGAAGCTCGAGAAGATCCGGCTCGACATCGCGCCGATGTTCGACTACTTCGAGGCGCGCGAGCTGCCACGGGCCGACGTCGCGGCGCTGTGGGCGTTCACGGTCACGACGCGCACCGAGCTCGCGATGGACAAGGCCTCGCAGCGGATGCCGCTGCCGGTCAACCTGATGCTCGACCCCAGGACCGGGCACGTCGATCTGCCGCTCGCGCCGTGGGACAGCGCGATGGAGGCCGAGGCCAAGCAGCGGCTGACCGAGTTCACCGGGTTCGGGCTGTCGTCGGACCTGCTGTACGAGTTCACGGCGCCGGTCGACGCGACCACGGTGAACGCGTCGACCGTCAAGCTGTACAAGCTCGGCGCCGCGGCCCCGGTGCAGCTGCCGGCGAAGGTCACGTTGATGCCGGACAACCTCCACGTGATCGTGGCGCCCGGGCGGCTCGAGGAGACCACGAGCTACCTGGTCGTCGTCGACCAGGGCGTGCGCGACAGCGCGGGCAAGCCGATCATGGCGATGCCCGCCGGTCACTTCCTCAAGGCGAAGGCAAAGGTGTTCGATGGCACCGCGAGCCAGGTCGCCGGCGTCGATCGTGATGACGCCGAGAAGCTCGAGGCGTCGCGCAGCCAGATCGTCAGCGCGCTCGATCAGCTGGGCCGCGATCACCTGCTCGCCGCGTGGCCGTTCACGACGATGGAGGTCAAGCGCCCGCTCGCCGACGCCCGGAAGTCCGCCGAGAAGCTGGGCGTGTCGCCGGATCCCCAGAGCATCGAGCACTTCACGCCGACCGAGGCCGTGCTGAACTTCCCGCTCGGCGTCACCTCGCTGGGCAACGTGTCGGACGTCTACCAGGGGACGATCGCGTCGCCGTACTTCCTCGACCCGATCACCCGCGCGCTGCGCAGCGATGGTGGCAACAAGGTCGAGCAGGTCCCGTTCGCGCTGACGGTGCCGAAGAACCCCAAGCCGGGTCCGATCCCGGTCGTCATCTTCGGTCACGGGCTGGTCACCGAGCGCCGGTTCGTGCTCGCGGTCGCCAACGAGCTCGCCGCCAGGGGCTTCGCCGCGATCTCGATCGACTTTCCGTTCCACGGCAAGCGCACGTACTGCGCGACCGGCGGGCCGATCTCGGTCACCAACCCGACCACCGGGCAGGTCCAGTCCCTGTCGCCGTGCCAGGGCGGCTCGACCTGCAACAACGTCGGCCACTGCGTCGACGCCAACGGCGAGGGCAACCACCTCGCGATGTTCCCGATCCTCAACATGCCGATCGCGTCGGGCGCGGTGTTCAACGAGATCGATCACATCGCCTCGAGCAAAGATCACTTCCTGCAGGCGGTCATCGATCTGGGCGCGCTCGATCGCTCGCTGCGCAAAGGCGCGTGGGAGCCGCTGCTCGGTCACCCGGTCGACACGACGAAGATCTTCTACACGGGCCAGTCGCTCGGCGGGATCATGGGCGGGATCTTCCTCGGTACGTCACCGGAGATTCCGCGCGCGGTGCTCAACGTGCCGGGCGCGGACCTGATCCGGCTGTTCGACAACTCGCCGTCGTTCAGGCCGCAGATGGATGCGCTGTTCATCCGCGAGCACATCGTGCGCGACAGCTTCGACAGCAAGCGCCTGCTCGCGGTGGCGAGCTGGATCATGGACGCGATCGATCCGCTGCACCTCGGCCCCGAGGCCGGCGCGCGCGCCCTGCTGATCCAGATGGCGACGCTCGACAACGTGATCCCCAACAGCTCGACCAAGGAGCTCCAGGACGTCACCGGTGCGGCCCGCCGCGACTACATCGCCGAGCACGGCTTCCTCGCCCTGCCGGTCGAACCCGAGTACTACCGGGGCTGCAGCGACCTCGCGAAGTTCCTCAACGCGGAGGCACTGCCATGAAGCCGTCGAACATGCTCAACATGCTCGGGTTCGGCAAGCTCGGGTTCGGCACGCTCGGGTTCGGCCTGTCGGCCGCGCTGGCGACCGTGGCCCACGCGGGTGGCTTCGCGGTCACCGAACAGACCGCGGTGTCATCGGGGACCGGTGGTGCCGGCGTCGCGCGCGCCGACGATCCGGGCGCCGCGTGGCACGATCCGGCCGCGCTCGCGGATGGCGGTGGCTGGCGGTTCGATCTGTCGCTGATCGTCGCCCGGCCGTCGCTGGAGGCCCGCGCGCTCGATGGCTCGTGGGCAGCCTCGACCGACGCCGGGTGGTCGACGCCCCCCCACCTCGACCTCAGCTACGCCCACGATCGGTGGGCGGCCGGCGTGTCGCTCGGCGTGCCGTTCGGCAGCGGCGTCACCTGGCCGACGACCTGGCCCGGCCGTCACGAGATCGTGGCGACCGAGCTGCAGGTGTTCCGCGCGGCCCCGTTCGTCGCGTGGAGCTTCGGCAAGCTCCGCGTCGCGGCAGGCGCGCACGCCGACTTCGGGCGGTTGCAGATCGCGCGTGACCTCGACTTCATCGACCTGGAAGGCGACGTCGCGATCGACATGGACGGCCACGGCTTCGGCGTCGATGCCTCGGCGTTCTACCAGGCGCGGCCCGAGCTGGCGTTCGGCGCGGCGTACCGCGGCAGGACCCGGCTCCCGGTGCACGGCGGCGCGAACTTCACGGCGCCCGACGCGTTCAGCGACAAGATCGCGGACCAGGCCGCGCAGAGCGAGCTCGTGCTCCCCGACCAGCTCGCGGTCGGCGGCCGCTACCAGCGCGGCAGCTACGCCGCGCTCGCGGAGCTCGAGCTCACGATGTGGAGCACGACGAAGCAGCTCGTCGTCGACTTCGCCCAGACCACGACCCCGGACGTGATGCAGGACCAGCGCTGGCACAACACGGTGGCGCTGCGCGCCGGCGGCGAGTGGACGCGCCGCAAGCTGACGCTCCGCCATGGCACCTACCTCGAGCAGTCGCCGGCACCGGCGGACCGGCTCGCACCATCCTCTCCGGACTCGACGCGCCTCGGGCTCTCCGCAGGCGCGAGCTGGCGATTCGACCGCACGTGGAGCGTCGACGGCTTCGTCGAGTCGATGTGGCTGCTGCGGCGCGACACCACCGACATGGACTCGCTGCAGGCCAGCTACGGCGGGCACGCGATGCTCGCCGGGCTGGGCCTGCGCTGGACGCCGTGACGGCCCGGCCCCTGTCGATCCCTGCTTCGTGAGATCGCGAGGTTCTAGCCCGGAATTCGGGCGGTTCTCGACGGCGAGATCGCGCGAGATGGCGAGCGTCATACTCTGCGCGGGGACGCGCGGCTGCCGCGCTCGGGGTTCCTCCTCGGACCCGCTCCGCCTCGGCGCTTCCCCCGGCTTCGCTGCTCCGCAGCAGCCTCGCGGGCGACCGCGATCTCCGCGCACGCACGACCGGTGAGCCACGCATCCTGTGCGCTGCGCGCCAGGATGCTGGGGGACCCCCGCGCCTCGGCTGCGCTCTCCGAGGAGGACCCACTCGCGGGCGCGCCGCGCGTTGCGAGATCGCGCACGTTACGTCGCTGGAACGACGGGAAGAAGAGCGAACGAGGAGATCGACGAGTCGAGGCGAATACGTACCAGTGGTTCGACGGGAGGCTGATCGCGGATAGCATCCTTGTCGTGGTGGGCTACATCGTCGGACTCAAATACGCGAAGCTCGCGACGCGAGTGACCTCTCCGCTCCGGAATGGGGAAGCGACATGAGCGACGTGCACGTCCGCGCCGCACGCACGGATGAGATCGATCGGATCTATGCGGTACACCGTGACTCGGTGTCCACGCTGTGTACGAGCCACTACACCGACGCGCAGATCGCGAGCTGGCTCGACGGTCGTGGTCCGGAGATGTACTTGCCGGCCATCGCTGACCGGCGGCTCTGGGTCGCCGATGACGGCGACGTGGTCGGTCTTGTCGAGATCGCCGGTCACGAACTGACCAAGTTGTTCATCCGCGGCGATCGCGCGGCCGGGGGGATCGGGCGCAAGTTACTTGCGACTGCGCTCGCAGCAATCCGCGCGAGCGGTGCGCGGGTGGTGTATCTGGAGGCGACCAGCAACGCCCACGCGTTCTATTCTCATCACGGGTTCGTGGAGATCGGTCGTGGCGAGTTCTCGCACGGTGCCAACGGCGTCGCGCTCGAGATCGTCAAGATGGAGCTCGACCTGCGCGAACCAATTGGTTGATCAGCAGCAGGCGGCGGCGTTTGCTAGTTTCGGGCTCCGACTCGATCAGGTATCGAGCCTCTCAAGACCTCCGAGCATCGTCACCGCGGCGCGCCGGCCGGAGGACCCCCTCGCCGCGCGCAGTTCCGCAGCGGGCACGTCGGTTCCTCGAGCGAGCACCGGTCCACACCCGCGAGGACTGTGTGAGCACGGCGAGGGGAGTCCGCAGGCGCGGCAGCCGCGGGGTCCGCGTTCTCCACCAACGTCCGCGCCACGCCCTGACGCCCCGACGCCCTGACGCCGCCGTGACGGCCTAGCTAGTAGGCGACCCCGCAGCCGAGCTTCTTGCGAGCCGCGGCGAGGTCGACGTCGGTGTCGGCCAGCTCCCTGGTCAGCGCGCCCGCGAGCCGGGAGATCTCGACCATGTGCGGGTAGTCGACCTGGTCGGCCGTGTCGCACTTCTCGTGATAGCAGCGCGCGTCGGGCGTCCAGAAGAACACGTACGGCACGCCGAGCTTGCAGAACGGCTCGAAGTCCGAGCCGCGTGCCCGCCCGCCACTCGACACATTGAGCTTGGGAAACCCGCGGTCGAGCTGGTCGAGCAGCTTGCGCGCGGCAAAGCCCTTGAATGCCCCCATCGCCGCGACGAGCTTGCGGGACGAGTAGCTGCCGACCATGTCGAGGTTGACGACCTGCATGATCTTGTCGAGCGGCAACGCCGCCGGCGGGGTCTTCGCGTACTCGTACGAGCCGAGCATGCCGCCCTCCTCGGCGCCGAACGCGGCGAACACGATCGTGCGCCTCGGCCGCGGCGCGTGTTGCTGGACGGCCTGCGCGATCGACAGCAGGGCGACCAGCCCCGAGGCGTTGTCGTTGGCGCCGAGGTAGCCCCCGCCGAGGTGATCATGGTGGGCAGCGACGAGCACGATCTCCGAGCCGAGCGTGGCGTCACTCCCCTTCACGTAGCCGACCACGTTCGCGGTGTGCTGCCCCCCGGTCGTGAACGGCAGCTCGAAGCTGGCACCGGCCTTGGTGAGCCCGAGGCAGTCGAAGCGTTCGGTGATGAACTTGCGCGTGGTGACGTCGCCGTCGCTGCCGGGCGCGCGCCCATCGAGCCCCTTCGAGGCCAGCAGCGTGATGCGCTCCCGCATGACCGCCTCGTCGTAGGGCTTGCCGTCCTCGACACAGCTCGGCGTCACCGGGGTCACCACCTCAGCGACCGCGGGCCTGGCCGCGGTCGCGGCCACGGCCGGCTGCGGGCTCGCGACCGCTCGCGGCGCTCGATCTGCCGGGTCCGCGATCCCGGAACCACATGCGACGAGCATCCCGAGCACGAGCCTTTGCATGACGGGGAGACCCACGAGACCGCCGCCGGTTTCATCCAAGCGAGGGCCACTGCTCGGTGTCGTGATCGCGTGGATCGAACGGTCATTCACGGTGGGTCGACGATCGCCGCGGAGCCGAAACTTCGGTCATGGTGAGCGCGATTCATTCGTCTCGCAAACACGATCTCTCGCGCGACGATCACCTCCACCCCGCGCTCCGCGCGAAGTTTGACGGAGCCTCATGCAGACCGATCGGGCAGGTTTTCTCGACGGAGATTCAGTCAGCACATCGAACGCGAAGCCGTGACGCAGACTCACAGTCAGGCTGGGTACATCAGTCGCCAACAAGACCGGCGACCAGATCAGCCAGCGGCAACTTCTGTTTTCATCGAACATGTGTTGCGGCTTCACTAAGGCCGACCGAGCAGCAAATGGGTGCGGCCTTCTGTTTGCACAGCGGGGTGCTCAGGAGGATTCGATGATGACCCGGCAGATGATTGGTTCAATGTTCGTACTCGGATGTGCACTCGGCGGCTGTGCTGTCGATCCAGCGGGCGGAGGAAACGGAGACGGCAAGAACGACGCCGTCAACCCGGATCGCTTCGATGGTCAGAAGGACGCGCGCTCGAACTTGCTGGTGCTGCCTGCTGCCAGCGTCAGTCCCGAGTGGTGGATCGCGGTCTATCGTTGTGACACCGACAAGAGCGATTGCACCACCAAGAACGGCGCCGGGCAGACCGTGTGGGATTACGACGTCGACAAGAACAACGTCGTCGACGATCAGGTCTGGAAGCTCGAGATCGCCCCCAACCGGGGATCGCTCAACGCCGACGGCCTGGTCAAGTTCGATGGCCTGTTCACCAGCCTCAAGACCGGACATCCCTACCTGATCATGCGGGGGTTCGAGGACAAGCGGCTCGACGTCGGGGTCATGGTCCTGTGGCCTGCCGACCTGGTGGGTGATGCGAGCTGGAATCCGTATCGCGATGCTGCGGACAAGACCTTCCGCGAGATCCTCACCCCGGTTCCAGCCCTCAAGAAGGAGGCACCGCCGAGCCCAGCGGTGCCTGGAACCGAACCGGAGCTTCATCCGGGGAGCGGGACGGGAAATCTCGACGTCTGCTTCGCCACCAACCCGGCAGGCTCACCCGAGACCCAGAACTGGATCGATGAGTTCTATTGCGTGAGCAACGATGCCGCGATCTGCGCGGGCACCACCGATCCGCGGGCGCTCGACGCGCAGAAGAATCCGATCTGGGTCCACACGAGCGTGCATGGCTTCGTGGACTTCCCGAAGACCATCTTCGGAATGCGCTCCTGGTATCACCGCCTCGAGCGCCGGATGAACGGCGAATTCGTCGATGCCGAGACCGTCCTCATCCGCGACGACCAGCACGCCACCAGCTCGCTCTGCCAGTAAGCCTCGAGCGCTGGGGCGCTCATGACCTCAGGAAGTAGACCGTCGCCACGACCACCGCGAGGGTGATCACGGTCCAGCGCAGCACGCGGGCGGGGATCTTCGACGCGATCATGCCACCGACGGCCCCGCCCGCGAGCGAGCACGCGAACATCACCCCGGCCACCGGCCAGTCCACCCGACCGGAACCGAGGAACACCACGGCCGCGGCGACGTTGGTCACCAGCGACACGCTCTGCTTGAGGGCGTTGACCCGGGTCAGCGAATCGGCAAGCACCGCGGCGAGCGCGGCCAGGACCATCACCCCCATGCCGGCGCCGAAGTAACCGCCGTAGACCGCGGCGGCGGCCACCGGCAGGGCCGCCCAGCGCTCGGCGCGTCCCGACGTGGTCCGCGCGAGCAGCCAGCGCCGCAGCGGATCCTGAACCGCGAGCAACGCCGCCGCGAACAGGATCAAGAACGGCACGGCGAAGTCGAACGCGCGGTCCTCGGTGTGGAGCAGCAACACCGCCCCGGCGACGCCCCCGAGCGCCGCCCCCGGCAACACCCGCACCATCCGGCCGCGCTGGCCGACGAGATCGCGACGCTGTGCGAGGGTCGCGCCGAGATAGCCCGGGCATAACGCCACCGTGTTCGTCAGGCTCGCGGTCACCGGCGACAACCCCACCGCGACGAGGGCCGGAAACGTGATCAGGCTGCCGCCCCCCGCGATCGCGTTGACGATGCCGGCAGCGAACGCCGCGCCACCGACCAGCGCCATGCTGGCGGCGTCGGCTACCACCGCATCACCGGACCGTCCTGCATGGCGCCGTGCTCAGCCCTTGAACGTCGACGGTCCGGCATCGCCGAACGGCTCGTCGCGCTCCTTGACGGCGACCCGGAACCCACCCTCCGCCGCGCGGCGTGCGAAGCCATAGCCCTCCGGCGTGTGGCGCGCGATGCCGTCGAACACGGTGCCGAGCAGCTGGCTCTGCGCGAGCCCCTGCGCGTACGCGGCCTGGTTCAGCATCAGCTTCATCATCACGAGCTGGTTTACCGGCATGCGCGCGATCCGCTCGAGCAGGACCTCGAATCGCGCATCGAGCTGGTCGCGCGGCGCGCACTCGATCGCGAGCCCCCACGCGACCGCCTCGGTCCCCGACAGGCAGTCGCCGGTGAACAGCAGGCGCTTGGACTTCTCGAGGCCGATCCGGTGCACCCATAGCGCCGTGGTCGGCACGCCCCACACGCGCGCCGGTGGATATCCGATCTTGGCGGTGTCCTCGATCACGAGCAGGTCGCTGCACAGCGCGAGGTCCGTCCCGCCCGCGACGCAGAAGCCCTGCACCTTGCACACCACCGGCTTGTCACTGTGGAACAGGCTCATGAAGCCGCGCGCGTTGCGGCTCATCATCTGGTAGTCGGTCATCGGGTCCCACGGCTGGGAGGGATCGTGGTTGTCACGCTGCACCGCCGGATCGAGCGGCGAGCCCGCCGGGCCGACGAGCGGCTGGCCCTCCATGCCCTGCTCGGCGCTCGCGAGCAGATCGTAGCCGCCGCAGAAGCCCTTGCCGTTTCCGGCGAGCGCGATGACGTGCACGCTCGGATCGAGGTTGGCCGCCTCGACGCACGCCGCGAGCTCGCGTGGCGTCAGCAGGGTCAGCCCGTTGCCACGCTCGGGTCGATCGAGCGTGATCCGCGCGATCCGCCCGTCGACCGCATAGGTCATCGTCGTCAACCCGTCCATGGCGGCAACGTACCGCTTCCGCCCGGGCGCGCGCTACTTGGTCGGCTGCTCGACGTCGACGAGGACCGGCAGGTCATGCGCGGGCACCGTGAGCTCCTGAGCGAGTCCCGGTCGACGCGGCCGCGGGATTGCCTCGATCGGCACCGCGCGCCCGAACCGCGCCGCCGCCTGGATGGCCTGCAGGATCCGGACGTCGGCCAGGCCTTCCCATCCACTCGGCTCCGGATCGAGGTCGTCGCGGATGCAGCGCACGAAGTACTCGATCTCGGCGGCGATCTGATCGCGCTTGGTGAACGTTCGCGTGTTCTCGCCGTGCCTGCCCTCGACGTGGAGCGTCATCTCGGCGGCGTACTCGTACGCGTTCTCGAGCGTCAGGAAGCCCTCCGTCCCGATCACCTGGTAGTGGGCCCGATCGTGGGCGCCGAAGCTGCACGTGAACTGCGCGATCCGCTCGGCAGGAAACCGCATCGAGACCGCCATCGCCTCCTCGACGGACGAGAACCGCGGATCCTTGCCCGCGAGCTTCATCGCGGCCACTTCGAGGGGCTCGGAGCGGAACAGGTAGCGTGCCGCATTCACGCAGTAGATCCCGATGTCATAGATCGGGCCCGCGCCCCGACGCGGTTGCGTGCGGATGTTGCCATCGCGCACTTGCATCGAGAACACCGAGCTGAACACGCGCGGCTCGCCGATCTCGCCACCGTGCGCGATCTCGACCGCGATCAGGTTCGCCGCCTCGAAGTGCAGGCGATACGCGACCATCAACTTGACCTGCCGCTGCGCGCACGCGCGGATCATCTGCATGCACTCGGCCTCGGTCGTCGCCATCGGCTTCTCGCACATCACGTGGACGCCGTGCCGCGCCGCGATCACCGTCATCTGAGCATGCAGGTCGTTGGGCACGGCGATGTACACCGCGTCGACCACGCCGGCCTCGAGCAGGTCGTCGAGCTCCTCGTAGCTCGCCCGGTGGCGAACGCCGTAGCGATCCCCGAGCTCGTCCAGCTTGTGGCGCGACCCCGAGACCAGCGCGACAAGCTCCGTGTCGTCGAGCTGCTCGATCGCCGGCACCACCGCCGCTTGCGCGAAGTGTCCAAGACCTATCACCGCGATCCGGATGCGCGAGGAACCACGGCTCATCCAGGATCGATCAGCAACCGCCGTTCCACGCCACTTCCACGCCCGGCGTGTCGCTTGCAGCAGCTCTTCGAATGGACACCTGCGAGTGCTGCGGAAACATGTACGACAAGGCGTTCGAGATCACGATCGGCGGCACCCGCCACGTGTTCGACTCGTTTGCCTGCGCGATCCACGTGCTCGCGCCGCGCTGCGCGCATTGCAGGGTGCCGATCATCGGCCAGGGCATGGAGGCGCGTGGTCAGTACTTCTGCTGCGCGCACTGCGCCCGCATGGCTGGCGTTCAGGAGGTGACCGATCGGGCCCCCGACGCGGGCGCCGCGCACGTCTAGCAGGGACCGGCCAAACGAGCCCGAGCCCGCACGCGCGCACACGCCCGCCGTGCGTGGACGCGCAGCTACGTCCAGTACGGGGTCGCACCCCACTGACGATAGACCCCGGTCGCATACGCGAGGTCGTCGAGATCGGGCCAGTGATCCTTGTCGAAGCCCGGCATCGCCTCGAGGGACTCCTTGGTGACATTGACGACGAACCGCCGCTTCGGTTCGTCCACGGTCAGCGCCGACCACGGCAACGCGAACAGCTTGTTCCCGATGTCCATGAACCCGCCGAACGAGAGCACGGCGTACGCCACGCGCCCGGTGGTCACGTCCACCATGAGCTCCTGGATCCGACCGATGTCCTGGCCCGACAGGTTGACGACCTTGTCGTGGATCAGCGATGACGCGCCGAGCGTCCTCCGAAATTTGGACATGACAGCTCTCCTTTGCTGTCCATCACGACCAGCAAGCCGCGTTCCACCCGTCGGCGAGGCACGAAGGTCGGTGTCTGCGAAGCTAGCGCACGCGCGCACTGACACACCTGCCGTTGCGGCATCGTGGCGACTCTGACCCGAACCTGGGATCGCAGTCGTAGTTGGCAACAACGCCAGTGTACTTCGTGCATTGACGCTGGCGTGGATAGTTCGAGACCGCATCGATGCGGACACCGAGACAGTTCACGTTGCTGCAGTCGGCCTTGATCGTCGTGCACTGCGAATCCACCGAGCAGATCGCGTCGGCACTCGAGACGACAATCACCTCGCCGCCAGAGACATAGGTGGGTGCACCTCCGGACGCGCGGATCGAGACGCTCTCGCACTGGCCGCCGACACAGCGCGCCACCTCGGCGCCGAACTGCGGACCGCAATCGTAGTCGGTCTTTGGCCCCCGATAGGTCGTGCAACGCAAAGGGGTCATGTAGCGTGGCGCAGCATCGCTGCGAATGCCGGTGCAACGTGCGTTGCTGCAGTCCGCGTGCACGGTCGCACACTGATCGTCACGTGCGCAGCTCCGGTCTGCGGGGTCGGGGGTCAGCACCTCGCCCCCGAGCTCCGCCGCCGGAGCATCACTTGCGGCGACGTCGGCCGGCGTCGCCGGTGCAGGGGACGCCGGACCGTTCGCCACGCCTGGAGGTGAGCGTTGGGGACAGCCGGCAATGACGAGGCCGACGACGAGGCCGGCGATCACCTTGATTCTTCCCATGACACGCTGCATGTCAGGCTCTAGCGTTGGGGAGTGCA
>JAGSPR010000175.1 GCA_018262455.1 Deltaproteobacteria bacterium
CTGCGTCCGAGCTCGCTCATCGAGAACTTCTGGCGCGGCAGCTTCTTGTAGATCGCGACCGTCACCGCGACCGCCGAGAGCATGCCGATCAGGACGAGGCCCGGGACGACCCCGGCGAACAGGAACCGCTCGGTGGCCCAGACCGCGCCCTTCTTCTCCTCCTCGGACTGGATCAGGCCATACACCGTGCCGTAGATGAACAGCGGTAGCGCGGGCGGGAACAGCAGGCCGACCGATCCGGTTCCGGCGATGAGGCCCATCGAGAACCGCTCGGGATAGCCGTTGCGCACGAGCGCCGGCATCAGGACGCCACCGAGCGCGATGATCGTGACGCCCGATGCCCCGGTGAACACCGTGAACAGTGCACAGGTGCCGATCGTGACGATCGCGAGTCCGCCGGGCAGCCAGCCGAGCATCGCGTTCGCGAACCGGACGAGCCGATCGGCCGTCTTGGCTTCGGCGAGCACGTAGCCGGCGTAGATGAAGAGCGGGATCGTCGACAGCACCTCCATCTCGTCACGCCCGCTGGTGCCGAACAGCTTGTTGATCGCGCCATCGAAGCCGATCTCGAAGCCGCGTGACGACGACAGCGCGCCGAGCGCGGTGGCGCCGAGCATGATGGTGAACAGGGGCGCGCCGCTGATGAAGAACAGCACGAGCGCGATCGTCAGGATGGTCATCATCTCAGTGCCCCGATCTCATCCGCTCGGGCGGGGTCTTGCGTCTCGCGATGTAGTCGAGATCGATGAGCGTGTGCAGCACGGTGTGCGTGATGATCAAGATGCCGCCAATCGGGATCAGCCACGCGATCTTGAGCGGGGTGATGAACGTGTCCTCGTGCGGCACCGTCTCCTCGACGGTGATCGTGTGGAGGCCCGCGCGCACGAGCAGCGTGACGATGCCGATCGTGAACAGCGCGAGCGCCACTTTGAGGAACAGGCGCGCACGGGGCGACAGCCGGCGCGAGATCAGGTCCATCGCGAGGTGACGAGTCTGGTGGGTCGCGAACGCGCCGCCGAGCATCGCGATCGCGAATGTGCCACCGCGGATCACGCGGTCCTTGAACGGGATCTGGTAGTCGATGAGCCGGTCGAGGATCGCGTGGCCCGCCGCGGTCAAGACGACGATCGCGAGGATCGACACGAGGACGATCTGCTCGACCGTGCCGAGGTGCCGATCGATCCGGCGCAGCCGGCTCGACATCGCACTGTCATCGGGGAAGCTGGGCGGGGCCTTGAGATCGACGTGGCTCGGACGTGTCGGCGGCTCCATGCTGACCTCGTACTTGCGTGTTGGCGGAACGTCGGTGGGGGCGAGAACCTCGCCCCCGGACCGGTGCTGCTCGCCGCCTGGCTTCTTGGTGTCCGACCCGTCGCCGTCTTGGCTCACGCTGCGATGGTAGAGGGCACCCTCGGCCGCTTCAAATGCCCGGACGCAAAAACGCCCGCTCCCAGGAGGCAGCGGGCGTTCGGTCGTGAGCGCGCGTGGTTACTTCTTGTGGGTCTTCCGGAACTCGTCACGGGCCGCGAGGACCATGGCGAGCTCCTCCTTCGTATAGATCTTGTTGGCGAGGTCCTGCTGGACCTCGAGCGCCTTCGTGGTGAACGCCTGGATCATGTCGGCCGGCGTCGGCACCACGGTGATGCCCTTGCTGGTCATCGTCTTCTTGGCGTCCTCGTTCGCCTTGCGGATCGTCTTGCGCAGCTTCTTCGCCGACGACCGGCCGATCTCTTCGACCGTCTTGGCATCCTCGGCGGACAGCTTCTTCAGGGATTCGATGGAGACGACCGTCGCGCCGATCGCGAAGCTCATCGGCATCGAGGTCATGAACTTGATCTTCGAATACCACTGCAGCGCCACGGCGGCGAGCGGCGAGCCGTACGCGGCCGTGATGCGGCCAGAGGTCAGGCTCGCATCGACCTCGGGCACGCCGAGCGGCACGCCGCTGAGGCTGAACTTCTTGAACATCGCGCCGACGAGCTGGTCGTCACCCCACTGCCAGATCTTCTGGCCTTGGAGGTCCTTGAGCGTCTCGATCTTCGTCTTGGAGATGAAGTAGATCCAGCCAACCTCGCCGCGGTCGTTGAGCTTGAAGCCCTTCTTCTCGAACTTCTTCTGGAAGTACGGCCACAGCTTGTCGGCGACGAAATCGACTTCTTCGACCGATTCGAACATCATCGGCAGCTCGAGCACGCGGATCGATTCGTCGATCATCGACAGCCCGATCGAGGTCACCGCGGCGCCGTCGAGCTGACCGAGCTTGATCTTGCGGATGAAGTCCCGCTCATCGCCTTGCTGGCCGCCCTCGAAGTACTTGACCTTGACGCGGCTCCCCGTCTTCTCCTTGATCTCGGCCGCGGACTTGTCCAGGACCGCCATCCACGGGCTACCCGAGGGTGCCAGCGTCGCGATCGTGACCTCGGTCTCGGCGTGCACCGCCGGCGCCGAGACCAGCCCCATTGCCAGGACGGCGCCGGTAACCATTCCCAATCGCATCAGGGACGCAGAACAAAGATTCGTCATCAGAAGAGCTCCTTTTCCTTCGAGAGATAGCGGCGCGCCTTGCGATGGGCGACCTCGTTCGCGAGACGCTGCTCGGGCCACACCGACGGCGCGGTCTCGAGCACAAGCTTCAGCTGATCGTGAAAGTACTTCTGGTCGTTCGTCTTCGTGCCGACCTGGAATGCCATCAAAGTGCGGGCGAGCAGGAACTTGTTGTCGGTGATCTTGAGCGCGGTCTCGAAGTACTGCCGCGCCTTGTCGGGATCTCCGCCCATCGCCTTGGGCGCCGAGCTGTTGATCATCCCGAGCGCGATGTACGGCAACGCCGCGAGCTGCTTGTTGGCTGGCGGGCGCTTGAGGTCGAGCTCGATCACTCGCTCCATGATCGCCTTGACGGCCGGGAGCAGGGCGAGCATCTCCGTCCGCGTCATGTTGTGGTTGATGATCGAGCCGAGCGCCATCCCGGCGAACATCATCGGCGTACGCTGGTCTGGACCGGCGTCGTGGATGAGCTTGTTCGTCACGTCGGTGGTGCCGTAGATCTCTTTTTCCCACCGGCTGCCGAGCGAGTGCAGCGCGTAGTTCAGGCAGCGCGTGAAGATCTGGGTCGCGCGCGAGTTGTGATAGTCGATCGCGTCGAGGTCCTTCTTGAACTTCGCCGCCTCCCAGTCGTCCTCGACGAACGCGGTCCCGTACTGGCAGTAGCCCTCGGTGAGCACCGCGGCGAGCTTGCCGGCGACCTCGGGCATCCCGCCTTCGCCGTTCGCGACATACCAGAAGCCCTCGACGGTCTTGAGGGCACCGGGGATCGCCTGCCGCGCCATCTCGTAATCGGACTCCTGCTGCATCGACCCCTGCGCGCGGACGAGGATCCAGGCGGTCGGCGGCAGTGCCTGATGCACCTTGAAGCTCATGCAGCCTGGCACCACGAGCGCCAGTACGATGTAGGCCAGACTCTTGCGCATGTCGGAAAGCTCCCCTTCGACGAAGTCGCCGGACCTGCATTCACCAGGACCGCGAAGTGTGGCGGAACGCTAAGTCAGCGAAAGCCGAGAGTCAATCGCGGCACAATGCTAGAGTCGCCGTCGATGACCCGGCGCTTGGCCCTGGCCGCCCTGGTTCTGGTGGTGGTGGGCTGCGACGCCGAGCCGCAGGACCGGGACGCGACGTATCGCCGGCGAGATCCGAGAGCCCTCGTGGTCGCGCAGGCCACGGGTGTCCTCGGGCTTGACCCGCTGCGTGTGACTGACAGCGAATCGATCGAGGCCGGCGAGCTGCTGTTCGAGGGGCTCGTTCGCTGGAAGCCGGGGACCACCGAGATCGCGCCTGGCCTCGCGGCGTCGTGGGAGGTCTCGACCGACGGCAAGCGGTGGCTGTTTCACCTCCGGCCCGGGGTCGTGTTCCACGACGGCACGCCTCTCGACGCCCTTGCCGTGAGGTTCTCGTTCGACCGCCTGCTCGACCCCCGCCATCCGAACTTCCTCGCAGGTAACCAGGGGGCGTACTGGCGGTCGCTGCTCCAGGCGGTGACCCAGATCGTGGCGATCGACCCGGCCACGGTCGAGATCCGGGTGTCGCGGCCGTACGCACCACTGCTCGGCGACCTCGCGATGTTCCCGGTGGTCTCACCGACCGCGGTGCGGCAGTGGGGCGACGCGTTCAACCTGCACCCCGTCGGGACCGGCCCGTTCACGTTCGACAGCTGGATCATGGGCGAGCAGCTCGTGATGAAGCGGTTCGAGCGCTACTGGGGTACCGCCGCGCGGCTGGACCGGATCGTGTTCCGCGTCGTGGTCGATGCCCGCCAGAGGCTCGTCGACCTCGAGTCCGGGTCGGTCGACCTCGCGACGTCGATCCTCCCCGACGAGCAGCCGTTCGTCGAGCTCCACCCGGATCTCCTGCTGCACCATACGGCGGGCAACGACGTCAGCTACCTCGCGTTCAACGTCCAGCGGCCAGGCTTCCGCGACCTCCGCGTGCGGCAGGCCGCCAGCCATGCGATCAACAAGCTTCCGATCGTCAAGCTCGCGTATCAAGGCCGCGCGATCGCCGCGGATGGTCCGCTGCCGCCGACGCAGTGGGGCTATCACGAGCCCAAGGCGCGTTACGGCTTCGATCTTCCCCGGGCGCGCAGGCTGCTCCGCCAGGCGATCGCCGGCAAGACGTTCGATCCCGACGTCGTCTACAAGCTGTACGCGCCGTCGACGCCGCGGCCCTACCTCGACCAGCCCGAGCGGGTGGCGCGGTTCCTCCAGGCGGCGCTCGCCGAGGTCGGGATCCAGACCGAGCTCGTGCTGCAACCGTACCGCGAGCATCGCATCTCGCTCGAGAACGGCGAGCACGACCTCGCGCTGCACGGCTGGGTTGGCGACAACGGCGACCCCGACAATTTTCTCTACGTCCTGTTCCACTCTGACAATGCGGTCGTCGGCGCGTCGGCGCAGAACTTCGCGTTCTTTCGCGATGCCGGCGTGGACAAGCTGCTGATCGAGGCGCAGGTCGCGGCCGACCAGGTCACCCGCACCGAGCTGTATCGCGCCGTCCAGGATCGACTCGTGGAGGAGGTGCCATGGGTCCCGATCGCGCACAGCGAGTACGTGGTCGCCGGACGCGCGGAGATTCGCGACGTGGTGCTGTCGCCGCTCGGGCACCCGTTGTACGCGAAGATCTGGCGCCGTCTCGAGGGGGGCCGGTGACGACGCCGGCGCCTGGCCGCGACAGCTCATCGTTCGGGCGGCCGCGGCTGCGGCTGCGGATGCGTACCAAGCTCGTGGTCGCGATGGTGTTCGCCGCGCTCGTGCCGGTGATGATCGTCGCGCTGCTCGCGACGCGGGTGATCCTGTCGAGCCTCGAGGGCGGGTTGCGAGAGGACGCAGATCGCCAGCTCACCGTCGGGCTCAACCTCGTGCTGCGTTCGGTGGAGCGGCTCGGGGACGAGACCGTGCAGCTCTCCGACAGCGGGGATCTGGCGAAGGCGATGAGGGAGGGTCCCTCCGCGATCGAGACCTGGCTCGCGCACGAGGAGGTCCATGTCCCCTCGGCGCGGCTCCAGCTGTTCGACCCCGATGGCAAGGTCGTGCTCGAGCGCACGATCGGCCGTGCCGAGGCCCGGTTCAAGGGGGTCGGCGTGGGCCCTGGAGATCCGACCATCCGGGCCGGGCAAGCATGGACCCGCGGGGTCTCGATCGTCACCGTCGACGATCGGATGATCATGCGCGCGGTCTCGCCCGTGGTCGATGCGTCGTTGACCCTGCGCGGAGTGCTCGTGCTGTCGACCCCGTTCGACGGCGACTTCGCCGATGGGATCAAGAGCGCGCTGTCCGCCGACGTCTTGCTCGGCGGGCCGTCCGGCAATCTCGCCGTCACGTTTCGCTCGACGCTCGGCCGCCGCGGCGACCCGGTCCAGCTCGAGCCCGGCGACCGGACGGCGGCGAACGGCACCCAGCACGTCATCGGCGATCTCGATGTCGCGACCGGACAGTACAAGGTGGCGGTGACGGCCCTGCTCGATCGCGACAATCGCCCGGTGGGGCTGATCGGCGTGGCGGTGGACCGCGCGCCGCTCGCGGCGACCAAGCGGCTCGCGCTGAGGACGCTGATCGCGGGCGGGCTGGGGGCGGTGGCGTTCGCGCTCGTGCTCGCGCTGTTCTGGTCACGGCGGCTCGGTGCGCCGATCGCGCGGCTGCATCGCGGAGCGATCGCGGTGTCGCGTGGCGACCTCGACCACCGGATCGACATCGCCGGTGGTGACGAGTTGACCGATCTCGCGACCACGTTCAACCAGATGACCTCGACCCTCAAGGACAACCAGGCCCGGCTCGCTGCCCGGATGCGCGAGATCGTCGCGCTCCACGACGCGGGCCGCGCCGTGTCGTCGGTCATCGATCTCGACTCGGTTTCGCGCAAGATCGTCGATGCAGTCGCCCGCACGTTCGATGTCCAGCTCGTGGCGCTGTGGCTGGTCGAGAGCGGGCCGCAGCCGAAGCTGCGGGCATCGGCCGCACGCGCCCGTCGCGTCGATGTCTCGACCTCGCTCGCAACCGACGAGGCCCTGGCCGCCGCGGAGACGCTGCACTTGATCGCCGAGCACGTCCGGACCGTCCGCGCGCCGCTGCGGCTCGAGCGTGCCGGCATCGATCCTACGTACGGCGAGGCCGCGCGCGATGCGGGTGCACCGGGCCCGCTCGTCGCGTTGCCGCTGGACCGTAAGGCCCGCGTCGTCGGCGTGCTCGCGGTGGGCCGCGCCGAGCACGCCCGCGAGTTCTCCGAGGCGGACCTGAATCTATTGATGACGTTCGCGGATCAGGCGGGCGCGGCGGTCGAGAACGCGCTGCTCTACCAGGAGGTCCGCGAGGCCAGCGAAGAGCTCGAGAGGAAGGTGCGGCTGCGCACGGCCGAGCTCACCGCGATCAACCACGAGCTCGGCAGGGCGTTCGCCGACCTCCGCGAGACCCAAGCCCAGCTCGTGCTGTCGGAGCGGATGGCCGGGCTCGGCCTGCTCGTCGCAGGCGTCGCCCATGAGATCAACTCTCCGACCGCCGCGATCCGCGGCTCGATCGATGGCCTCGGTGCGGCGCTCGGGCGGGTCGCGCGCCAGGGCGCCGAGCTCGCCGCCCGGGCGCCGGGCGTCGCGATCACCGTCGCGCGCTACTTTGACACCCTCGCACCCCAGCTCGCCGAGCGCCCGCTGTCGACCAGCCTGTTGGCGCGCAAGACCGCGCGCGAGCTCGTCAGCGTGCTCGAGGCCGCCGGGATCCCCGATCCTCAGCAGATCGCGGCCGAGCTCGCCGATCTCGGCGCGACGCCGGACGACGCCGAGGGGCTCGCAGCCGCGCTCGGGGCCGAATGCCGGTATGCCGGGGCGGTAGTCTGCTCGCTCACTGACCACGTCTACCTCCACCGCACCGCCTCGACCGTGCGGCACGCGATCGCTCAGATCCAGCGGATCGTCGGCGCGCTCAAGAGCTACTCCCACCTCGATCAGCAGGCCACGCGGTCCGAATCAGATCTGCACGAAGGACTCGAGACCACGCTCGCGCTCCTCCATCACGCACTGCGTGATATCGTGGTGGAACGCCACTATGGCAACCTCCCGCAGGTGGCGGTCTACGTCGACGAGCTCAACCAGGTGTGGACAAACTTGATCTCGAACGCGCAGCAGGCCCTGGGAGGCAAGGGCACGATCACGATCGAGACCGCCACGGAGACCGATGCCGTGGTCGTCCGGGTGATCGATGATGGCCCCGGCGTACCGGACGAGGCCAAGGGCCGGATCTTCGAGCCGTTCTTCACCACCAAGCCGAAGGGCGAGGGCACCGGGCTCGGGCTCGGGATCGCTCGCAAGATCGTCGAGAAGCACGGCGGCAAGCTGAGCTGCACGTCGGAGCCCGGCCGCACCGTGTTCGAGGTTCGACTGCCGGTATGACCGCGCGCGAGGTCATCGTCTGCGTCGACGACGAGGAGGGGGTGCTTCGCGTTCTGCGTGCGCAGCTGGGGGCGCGGTTCGGGCACGAGTGCCAGATCGCGACCGCGCGCTCGGGGGACGAGGCGGTCGCGCTGTTCGACGAGCTGACGCGCGAAGGGGAGGCGATCGCGCTCGTGATCGCCGACCAGATCATGCCGGGCATGAAGGGCGTCGAGCTGCTCGAGATCGTCGATCGGAGGTTGCCCGCGACGACGAAGATCCTGCTGACCGGCCAAGCCGGACTCGACGCGGTGATCGATGCGATCAACCGGGCGCACCTGAATCAGTACATCGCCAAGCCCTGGGACGAGACCTCGCTGCTGCTCGCGGTCGAGAGTCTCCTGAGGCAGTACCGGCTCGTCCACGAGAACCAGCAGCTCATCGCTTCGCTGTCGGCCAAGAACCAGACCCTGCTCGAGATGAACCGCGAGCTCGAGGCCAAGATCCACGAACGCACGCACGAGCTCGCCGAGGCCAATGCCCGGCTCGCCCAGCTCGCGGTCACCGATGGCCTGACGAACCTCTACAACCACCGCCACTTCCACGAGCGGCTCACGCTGGAGGTCGAGCGCAGCCAGCGCAGCGGCCTGCCGCTCTCGCTGCTGATGCTCGACGTCGATCACTTCAAGCAGTTCAACGACACCTTTGGCCACCCCGCCGGCGACGAGGTGCTGCGCCAGTTCGCCCGCGTCCTCGCCGACACCCGGCGGGTCAACGACGTGGTCGCCCGCTACGGCGGCGAGGAGTTCGCGGTGATCCTCGTAGATACGGCGAAGTTCACGGCCGCGAAGGTCGCCGAACGGGTCCGCGAGCGCGTGTGCGCCCACGACTTCTCCGAGGCGGCGCCGCGGGTGCCGCCGCTCACCGTCTCGATCGGGGTCGCGACGTTCCCCGACGATGGCGGGGATGCCGAGGCCCTGGTCCGGGCGGCCGATACCGCGCTGTATGCGGCGAAGCGCGCCGGCCGCAACCGCGTCGTACTCGCAACCGAGGCGCTGGCCGCGACACCGGCCTGAACCCTCGTCCGGTGGGGCGTGATACGGTCTGGATTCGATGAGCACCACCGACATCGCGGTGATCGGTGCCGGCAGCTACGGCACCTGTCTGGCGATGTTGTTCGGCAAGGCCGGCCATCGCGTCAGCCTGTACTGCCGCAATCCCGAGCAGGCCAACGATCTCCAGCGCACGCGGGTCAACCAGACGTACCTGCCGGCGTACCGACTGCCCGACGCCGTCACCGTGACCAGCGACCTGGCCGCCGCGGTGAAGGCGAAGCAGTTCGTCGTCGGCGTCACGCCTTCCCACGGGGTGCGCGAGCTGTTCAGTCAGATCGCGAACATCATGGATCCCGACGCGATCGTGATCAACGCGTCCAAGGGCCTCGAAGACGGCACGCTCAAGACCATCGATGCCGTCTATCGCGACATCCTGCCGGACCGGATCGCGCGGCGCGCCACGTACCTATCGGGACCGACCTTCGCGAGCGAGATCGCCGCAGGCCTGCCGGCCGCCATCGTCCTCGCCGGCCATGACCCCGAGACCTGCGCGGCCGCGCAGAGCGCGCTGACCACGCTCCATTTCCGGATCTATACGACCGACGACGTGCTCGGCGTGCTGATCGGCGGTGCGCTCAAGAACGTGATCGCGATCGCCGCGGGCCTGTCCGACGGCCTCGGGTACGGCTCGAACACGCAGGTCGCGCTGATCACGCGAGGGCTCGCCGAGATGACCAGGATCGGCGTGGCGCTCGGGGCCCACGCGCTGACGTTCTCCGGGCTCTCGGGCGTCGGGGATCTCGTGCTGACGTGCTCGGGCGATGCGTCGCGCAACCGGCGCGTCGGCCTCGCGCTCGGTCAGGGCAAGAAGATGCCCGAGATCCTCGCCGAGATGCGCCAGGTCGCCGAGGGCGTGAAGACGACGAAGGTTGCCAAGGAGCTGACGGCGAAGATCGGGGTCGAAGCGCCGATCATCGACATGATGTACGCGATCATCCACGAGGGTGTCCCGGCCGCAGAGGCGATCCTGCGGCTGCAGGCCCGGCCGGCGCGATCGGAACGCGACTGATCATGACGCTCGGCTACGTCCTCGACGAGATCTTCCTCCAGCATGTCGCGCCATCGGGGCACCCCGAGCGACCGGCCCGCGCGGAGGCGGTCCGCGATGCGCTCAACACGGCAGGGATTGCCGAGCGCGGCCGGCGCGTGCCGGTGCGGCTCGCTACCGACGAGGAGCTCGCGCGCGTCCACTCCGGGGCCTTCCTCTCCGAGCTCGAGAAGGTCATCCCCGGTCAGACCGGCTGGATCGATCCCGATACCTACTACTCGCCGGGCAGCTGGGATGCGGCGCGCTCCGCAGCTGGCTCGGCGAGCCAGCTCGCGCTCGACGTCCTCCACGGCGCGCTGACCCAGGGCATCGCGGTCGTGCGGCCGCCCGGGCATCACGCGACCCGCGATCGGGCGATGGGCTTCTGCCTGCTCAACAACGTGGCGGTCGCGGCGGCGGCGGTGCGGGCGGCGGGGGCGGCGCGGGTCGCGATCATCGACTGGGATGTCCACCACGGCAACGGCACGCAGGACATCTTCTGGGACGATCCCGACGTCCTGTACCTGTCCGTTCACCAGTTCCCGTACTACCCGGGCTCGGGCGCACCGACCGAGGTCGGCGGGCCGCGCGCGGCGGGCGCCACGGTCAACGTCGGGCTACCGAGCGGTGCCGGCGATGCCGACTATGCCGCGGTGTTCGATCACGTGTTCCTGCCGGCGCTCGCGCAGTTCCGCCCCGATCTGATGCTGATCTCGGCCGGGTTCGACGCGTTCGAGCACGATCCCCTCGCCGGGATGCGGGTCTCCCACGCCGGGTTCGCCGCGATGGCGCGCCGGCTCCGTGCGGTCGCCGACCGTCACGCCGGCGGCAGGATCGTCGCGGTGCTCGAAGGTGGCTACGATCTCGCAGGCGTTTCGGGCGGGATGACCTGCGTGCTGAACGAGCTCACGCAGCCCGCGAGCAGGGCGATCGAATCCATCGTCCCGATGCCGGCCGCCGGTAGCGTGCGGGCCGCGATCGATGCGACGCTCGAAGCGCACGCCGCAGCAGGCCACCCGATTCTCGCCCTGACATGAGTCGCCACCACGCCGCCGATCTAGATCCGACTGCATTCGGCGGTCGCTACACGCTGCTCCGCAGGCTCGCCGTCGGAGGGATGGCCGAGATCTATCTCGCTCGCCAGGCCGCGATGGCTGGGTTCGAGAAGGACGTGGTGATCAAGCGGCTGCGGGCCGACCTCGCCGACGATCCTCGGATCGTCGAGATGTTCCTCGACGAGGCACGGATCGGCGCCTTGCTCAACCACCCCAACATCGTCCACGTCTACGACGTCGACGAGCACGAGGGCATCCCGTACATCGCCATGGAGTACATCGTCGGCGAGGAGCTCAACGAGCTGTGCCGGCGCGGGCTCGCGCACGATCGGTTTCTCCCGCTCGAGCACGCGGTCGAGCTCATTCGCCAGGCCGCGGCGGGGCTCGGCTACTTCCACTCCAGGCGTGGTTCCGAGGGGAGCCAGCTCGCGGATCAATCGCTCGACATCGTGCACCTCGACATCTCGCCTTCGAACCTGCTGGTCACCCAGGACGGATTCCTCAAGGTGATCGACTTCGGCATCGCGAATGCGCGGGGCCAGCGCCAGCGCAGCGATGTGATGCCCGGCAAGCTCGGCTACATGTCGCCCGAGCAAGCGGCGCGCAAGCACGTCGATCACCGCAGCGACATCTTCTCGCTCGGCATCGTGCTCTACGAGATCACCGTCGGGAAGCGACTGTTCCGCGGGCCCGCGCACGAGGTCGTCGCCCGGCTCGTCGAGGCCGAGGTCCAGCCTCCGACGTTCGTGCGGCGCACGTTTCCGGTGGCCCTCGAGGCCATCGTGATGCGAACGCTCGAGAAGCACGTCGACGATCGCTACCAGAGTGCCTACGATCTCGCCGATGATCTCGAGTCGTTCCTGCGCGACGAGCGCATGCACTCGGGCCCCGTGCGGATCGCACGCTACCTCGACCTGCTGACCGCGGCCGCGGGCGGACCACGCCGGCCAGAGCTGGTGTCCGAGGCCGAGATCCGCGCCGCGAGCGACGAGCTCGACTTCGATAGCCAGGTGTTCGGGAGCTACGGCAAGATCGAGGGCGCGGGGCCCGCGCAGGCTCCCGAGTGGGAGGAGGTCGAGCAGCCGGAGGCGGACGTCGCCGCGGCGCTGGGAATGGAGCTTGCCGAGCTGCGGGCGCTGCGCACGCCGGTGCCCCCCGGACGACGCGAGAGCGCCGATCTCATCCCGGTCATGCCGCCCAGTTCCTCGCCCCATGCCTCGCCCGATCCCTCGCCCGATCCCTCGCCCGATCCCTCGCCCGTCCCGCAGCCGCGGTCGCCGGCGGCAGCCCCGCCACAGCCAACCTCGGCGCCGCCAACCCCGGCGAGGCCAACCCCGGCGCAGCCAGCCCCGGCGCGGATCGGGGGGAACCCTGCCGGCGCGCCGGTAGGGGGGCGGAGCCCTGGAGCGATCACCTGGATTCCGTTGGCCCAAGGTCTTCCCGCCACCCGGTTCGCTGGGGCCTCGCCCTTGCGCTGATCGGGCTTGCCGCGTGCGGAGATCGTCGGGCCGACGCACCGCAGCGCGAGCCGGCCGTCCCACAACGACGGGTGATCGAGCCGCCGACGGGTACCGTCCGGCCGCTGCCGCCTCACGCGATCCGCAACGATGGAGTGGGGCCGTACCTGTTGCGCAAGCAGATCGCGGCTCTCCTCGATCAGCTGCCGTCCGGTCCTCGGATCGCGCGGTTCGAGATCCCGGGCCTGCTTCACCACAGCCTGATCCGGGCGGAGGACGACACCGTGCTGATCGGGGGCGAGCCGACGAGCTCGTCGTCGAGCACCACGACATTCATCGCCGTGATCGGCAAGGAGGTCGCGCGTACCGACTCGGGCGTCCACGTCGGGTCCACCAAGGCCGAGCTCGTGCAAGCGCTGGGGCCGCTCGTCGACGACTCGGATCGCGCCCGCGATCCGAGGCTCGCGAGGCCGGCTTCCGGATCTGCCTGACCGGCGCGGGCGAGCTGGTCGAGGTAGATCGGGACGAGCTGACGATCCGTGCCCAGGACTCCGAGCGCGTGGTCGCGAACCTGCGGGTCCCCAACCTGGTGTTCGCCGCGCCGCTCCGCAGCCAGGAGGGCCGCGACGAGCTCGTGATCGTGACCCGGACCGACGAGCCGCAGCAGCGGACCTGGGCGCTGATCGTCTACCGTCTCGACGCGGGAAAGCTGGTCCGGGTCGTTGATTCCACGCCCCTGTACCAGCTGTCGAGCGCCCAGACGCGTTGGATCGGTGCCGATCTCCGGGAAGTCGACCTCTACCTCGAGCTGGCCAGCCGGTCCGACGGCATCGAGGTCGGAGGTCTGCTCACCACCCACACCGGTGACAAGATCCGGGATGTCGTGCTCATCTCGCCGGTGCAGGTAGCCCGCAAGCACGGCAAATCTGTGGCCGGCGAGCCAGGGGATGTGGGCATTGACGCCGGCGTCAACGATGCTGGGCCGATTGATGCGCATTCCGGACGCGGTTCAGCCAAGCTCTGAGGCTGGTGCGTGTCACCGGCTCTACCCCTTTGCCACCACTGTTTTTTTCGGCACAATTACCCCTCGTGTCCCGTCGCGCAGCAATGCTTAGCGCTCGAGATGACGCCCGTGCGAAGGGACGCGCGGCGTGAAGTTCCTCTGCGACCGCTGCAAGACGCGCTACTCGATCGGGGACGACCGCGTTCGCGGCAAGATCCTCAAGATCCGCTGTAAGAACTGCGCGAACGTGATCACCGTCCGCGAGGGCATGCCCGACGCTGACGCCACCGACGCCGCCGACGCCGCCGATGGGCAGCGCCGCAACAAGACCACGACCCAGGCCGTACCGCTCGGGTCCGAACAGCCGGTTCACGACGGCGGCCAGAACAGCAGCGCGCTTGGCGCGGCGTTCGCGTCGGCGATGACCAGGCCGCCTCCGGCGCTGGAAGAGGAGTGGTACGTCTCGATCGACGGCGACCAGACCGGGCCGTTCTCGCTCGCCGAGGCCCAGCGCTGGGTCGGCAAGCACGCGGTCGATGCCGATCTGCACTGCTGGAGCGAGGGCTTCGACGACTGGTTGCCGGTCGACAAGATCAGCCACTTCCGCGGGCTGCGAAGAAAACCCGGGCCGCCCGCGCCACCGCCGCCTCCTCCTCGCGGGGGAACCGGGCCCGCGCGCGCGTTGATGACAGCTCGGGTCGAGGACGATCCCAAGCCGCTGTTCGCGGCGACGATGGCGTCGCTCGAGAAGGGCACGGCCTCGGCCTCGGCCCCGGCCTCGGCCTCGGGGCGCGGCCTGGGTGTCTCGCCAAGCACCCCGAAACGCGCCTCGGCCACGCCGCCCACCGGCCGCCCGGCGCCCCGCGCCAACGGCGTGGCCGGCAAGCGGCTCGGCTTCGACTCCAGCGAGAGCGAGATCGATTCGGCGACCGTGCTCCAGCCGCAAGCGTTCGACGACGCCGACGCCCCGGTCGTCCCGTCGAAGGAGCGGGCCAGGGAGCCTTCGAAGGAGCCGTTCAAGCAGGCGGCGGTGGAGCCGGGCAAGCCCGCCGAGCCTGACGACATGAACATCGGAGAGGTGTCGCGTGTCGTCAACCTCGCCGATCTGATTCGCAATCCGCGCCCGGCCCAGCAGCAGCGTCGATCCGGCCCGATGGCGAGCCTCGGCACCACGACTTCGTCCAAGCTCGGCGTTGGCTCACCGAAGCTCGTCGGTGGCACCATGCCGGTACCGCTGATCGATGCCGTGGACGTGGTGCCCAGCGCCGCCGGCGAGCCCCCGAGCTCCGAAGACGGTGCCCACGATCTCGCGCAACCTGCACCCGCGGAGTCGCATCGCCGCGGCATGATCGCGCTGCTCGTCGGTGCGGCGCTGCTCGTCGGTGCGGCGGTCATCGTGGTCGTCATGGTGATGAAGCGGGACGAGGGCCCGACCGGCCTCGGCGAGGATTACAGGATCGACCCGACGCGACCCGACGAGATCGTGCGGCGACCAGGCGATCCGGGGCCGATCGCCACCAACGACCCGCCACAGAACCCGTTCATCCCGAAGAAGCCGCGGACCCCGTCGACCAACGGCAGCGCCAAGGAGCCGGTGCTCCCTCCGACCGGCAACCAGCTCAAGGCCGACGAGATCGAGCTGATGGCGAACAGGTCCAACGGCCTGACGTCGCGTTGCTTCATGCGCGCGAGCAAGGGCGTCGACGGCATCACTCTCGGCGACGTCAAGAAGATCACGGTGACGCTCTCGATCTCCTCGGACGGCGCGGTCGGGGAGATCGAGAGCGTCA
>JAGSPR010000176.1 GCA_018262455.1 Deltaproteobacteria bacterium
GTGCCCGGACTCCACGGCTCGTAACGCAACGCGGGATCAGTCGGTGCATCCGCCGTCGGCGGCAGGTCGCTGGCGTCCACCCCGTTGTTGGTGCCCGAGCTCGATCCTCCACACGCCGACATCGAGAGCAAGATAACCAGTCGCTTCATGTAGCCTCCATTAGATGTGAGCTCCGACCTGGAGCAGGACAGTCGTTGAATCGATGGGCGGCACGGTCAGCTCGACGATGCCGTTCGGTGCCTGATCGCCGACCCGCCACAACTCGCCCTCGAGCTGGACCCTCCACGCCCGGGTGCCATAGCTGGCGCCTCCCGTCAGTTCGACGACGCGGTCATCGGTGAAGTTCGCATCCGGGTCGAGCACCCCGGCGAAGCCGTAGAGCTCGACGTAGCGGTCCCGCTTGTGAGCGCCGCCGATCCGCAAGCCGACGAGCGCGCGAGTCTCGAGGAACTTGGCGTGGACGTGCGCAGAGTTGGTGCCGCCGACCAGCCAGGACGTCCCCGCGATGGCTTCGAGCCACGCGCGCAGCCGGCACGGGCCGACCGGGACATCGACGTGTGCATCGAGCTCGCCGGCGTACGAGCGGCGAATCTCGATCGGCAGCACGAGGAGCCGTCCGGCGCGGGTCGATCCGGACACCCCGAGCTCGAAGCCGTGCGCGGGCTCGACGGTGAGTCGCACCACGCCATCCTGTCCAAACCCATCGCCGGCGCCCCCCGTGAGGAGCTCGTCCGCGTCATCGCGGCCCTGGAACACGCCGGCACGCAGCGCGGTGTGCCACGGCCAGGCCCACTCGATCACGAGCATCGCGCCGACCGCACGTCCTGCGACCTGCAGGCGTTTCGCGAGCACGTCGTGGATCACGCCACGATCCGCCAGTGGCAGCGTCCAGATCGAGGTCAGCTCGATGGCCGAGAACGGCATCTTGAACTGCCCCGCACGGACATCGATCTTGGTGCCCTCGTCGTGCAGCCGGAGCTGCACGAACGCATCCTTGACCCTCGCCTTGCCCGCGAGCTCGAGCGAGAGCCCGGCGCGCAGGCCGTGCGAGCGATACTCCGCGCCGGTGCGTGCGCTCTGCAGCGTGGACTGCAGCGCGGCATGGTCGGCGCCCTCGAGCTTGACGAGCGCGTTGCGGACGAACACCCGACCACCGACGTCCAGCTTCTGTTTCTGCTTGGTCTTGGCCTGCTTGGCCTTCTTGTCCTTCTTGTCCTTCTTGTCCTTCTTGTCCTTCTTGTCCTTCTTGTCCTTCTTGTGCTTCGCAGGTCTTGCGTCCGCATCGGGCTGCGCGTCGGGGACGCGCGGCTCGTCGGGGGCAACCTCGGGCGTCGCGCGATCTGCCGGAACGTCGCCCTGGGTGTCCGGCGCCGGCAGCTCGTCCTCAGCGTTTGCCCGTGTAGCGAGCAAGCCGACAGCACACACAGTCATGACGGCGAGACGCTGCAATCGACCCAGCCGAATTCAATTGTCATGCCCGCGTCACCTGGGGGGCAACTACCTGCAGCAGCGTCGTCACAGACGGAGGAGCCACGACATGCGGGGCTGCGGTTGGCAAGATCCTGCACAATCACGAGATCCTGCACAGCCACCAATCCACGACAACACCCGACCTTGACCCACGAGCGGAACGCGACGACCACCCCACCGCCGCCACGAAGCACGTTCCGCGTGTCACGTTGCAGATCGGCTTGCTTTGGACCATTCTCCGCCCGTCCACCAAGAGGAGCAGGCAATGGCTGACGTCTTCATCTACGACGCACTTCGTACCCCGCGCGGTCGCGGCAAGGCCGGCAAGGGCGGGCTCGCGAACCACCATCCGCAGGAGCTGCTCGCGCAGGCCCTGAACTACATGGCGCAGCGCCGCAAGCTCGACAAGAACCTGGTCGAAGACATGGCGATCGGCTGTGTCACGCAGGTCAAGGAGCAGGGCGCGTGCATCGCGCGCAACGCGCTGATCGCCGCGGACTGGCCGGAGGATGTCACGGGCGTCACCGTCAACCGGTTCTGCGGCTCGGGCCTCGAGGCGGTCAACATGATCGCCGGCAAGATCGGCGCCGGCTTCATCGATGGTGGCATCGGCGGCGGCGTCGAGTCGATGTCGCGCGTGCCGATGGGCTCGGACGAGGCGATGATCGACGGCCTCAACCTCAAGCTGCGCGAGCGGCTGTTCATGGTGCCGCAGGGCATCTCGGCCGATCTGATCGCGACCCGCGAGGGCTACACGCGCAAGGACGTCGACCAGTTCGCGCTCGCCAGCCAGCAGAAGGCGGCCCGCGCGATCGAGGGCAAGCGGTTCGACAACTCGATGTTCGCGGTGAAGAACGACGACGGCTCGGTCGCGCTCGCTCGCGACGAGCACCCGCGGGCCGACACCACGCTCGAATCGCTGGGTGGCCTGACGGCGGTGTTCGCGCAGCTCGGCGCGATGGCGATGGGCCCCAAGGGCGAGACCGTCGACGAGCTCGCGCTCAAGCGCTACCCGGACACCAAGCGGATCGAGCACGTCCATACCGCCGGTAACTCGTCGGGCATCGTCGACGGTGCCGCGGTGGTGCTCCTGGGCTCGGCCGAGTGGGGCAAGAAGGCGGGCCTCAAGCCGCGCGCGAAGCTCCGCGCGATGGCGACCGCCGGCGCCGAGCCGCTGATCATGCTCACCGCGCCGGCACCTGCATCCCGCAAGGCGCTCGCCAAGGCCGGCATGAAGGTCGGCGACATCGATCTGTGGGAGATCAACGAGGCGTTCGCCGTGGTGCCGCTCCAGACCGCGAAGGCGCTCGGCATCGACCCCGACCGGATCAACGTGAACGGCGGCGCGATCGCCCTCGGTCACCCGCTCGGCGCGACCGGCGCGATCCTGCTTGGCACGGCGCTCGACGAGCTCGAGCGCGCGAACAAGTCGACCGCGCTGATCACGCTGTGCATCGGCGGCGGCATGGGCATCGCCACGATCATCGAGCGCGTCTAGGTCGTTCCCGGCTCGTGCTAGGGTGCCCGGCGTGCACCCAAGGCTCGTCGCGCTGCTGCTCGTGGCGAGCTGCGCACCGCCTGCGCCGCCGGCCGAGCAGGCTCCGGAAGTCCACTGGGTCTACCCGCCGCCCGGCGTGCCGTCGCAGCTCGGCACGCTGCGGGGCCACTTCGGGCGTAGCCAGGCCCCGCAGCGTCCGCGCACCAGCGGGATCGCGGGCGAGGCCAAGGTCCCGCTACGCCTGCCGACGCCCTGGCCCGTCCCCGGCGCCGGACCGGCACGCGCGGTCGTCTCCGGCCACGAGGGTGCACGATCCGCGATCGAGCTCGTCGACATCGATCGCGGGCAGGTGCTGTGGCGCGACACCCAGGCGTGCGCCGGGCTCGTCGTCGGGGTGACCGCGCACGCGATCGTATGCAGCGACCAGCGCGGGACCCGCGCGGTGGGGCTCGACGGCAAGGCGCGCTGGCACGACGCCGGCAAGTTCATCGCGATGACCGGCGAGCGCGTGGTCCTCGCCGGGGTCGGCGAGGCGATCATCCTCGGTGCCGCCGACGGTGCCGAGCTCGGCCGCGTCAGGCTGCCAGCTGCGGCAGCGATCGGTGCGGCTCAGCCGCTGACGATCGACTCGATCATCGCCAGCTGTGGCGACGCGGGGCGCGAGCTGTTCGCGCTGGGCAGGGACGGCAAGCTCGCGCGGATCGCCGACGCGCGTGGCGGGCCGGCGGTCAGCTGGGCCCTGGAGATCGGCGCCGTCGCCGATCTGGACCCGTGCGTGGGCGACCGGGTGGTGGTGTTCAACGGCCAGAGCCTGATCGCGATCGATCGTGCCACCGGCAAGGTGATCGGCCGTGTCGAAGGAGTGCTCGGCCACTGGCGAGCGCACGACGGCTCGGAGCGCATCGAGCTCGCGACCGCGACCGGAGTCACGAGCTGGCCTGCCGACCTCACGGGACCTCCGGTCGCGTTGCCGCTGCCGCCGCTCGGGAGGCTGATCGATCAGCGTGGAGAGCTCAGGCTCGTCCGGGCCTCGCGGTCCACGGCGGTCGTGCTCGATCGCGCGGGCGTTCGCGCCTACCTGCCGTTCGCGAGCATGGGCGGCGTGCTCGGCGACGACGCGATCCTCGCCGGCTCGTGGGCCGGCTCGCAGGGAGAGGCCGTGCACCGCATCGGGCTGCCCGCGCGGTCGCGGCGCGTACTCCGGGTCCCTCTGGACGGCCCGGGAATCGCGCCGCCCGCCGAGCTCCGCGATCTGCCCGCCGCGGTGCCCCTCGATCCGGCGACGGGGTTCGGCAAGCCCGACACCGGCAAGCACGCGGTCGGAGCGATCGCGCTCGATCCCCACGACTCCTCGACGGTGTATGCGGTCGCGCTCGAGGCCGTGGCGGATGACACGACGAGCGCAGCGCTCGCCAGCGCGGACCTGTCGAAGCGCGCGTGGAAGTGGCAGCGCGCCGATGGCTGCGGTCCCGGTCTCCCGGTCGCGCTCGCGGTGGCAAGCGAGGTCGTGGCGTGCGCCGCCCGAGGGGTGACCTCGACGGTGCGGGCGACCAGCCTGGACGGCGCCTCGCGCTGGCAGTGGGAAGGCGACAACGTCGATCGACTGCAGGCCGCAGGTGCCGGCGTGCTGGTCCATGACGCCGATCGGCTCGTCGTCCTCGACGCGGCGACCGGCCGGGTGCACGGGCGGTTCGCGAGCGACGATGGTGGTCCGATGCCCGCGGCGCTCGTCGAGCTCGTCGCGCCGGCGACCGATGTGGCTGCACGAAGCGAGACCTGGCTCGTCACCGCAGAGCAAGGTCGGCTGGTGGCGCGGCTGCCGAGCGCGGGGATGGTGGCGGTGTGGTCGCTCCGGGTCGACGGGGTGATCCGCGCACTGGCGGCGTCCGCAGAGGGCGTGCTCGTCGAGCTCGAGGACGGCGATGCGTTTCGGGTCGACCTGCGGACGGCCCAGATCACGGCGATGCCGGGGCTCGGGCTGACCTGGCGCGCGACCGCCGAGCTCGTCACCGGAGAAACCGCGGGCGGGCCGATCCCCGCGCCGCCGCTCGCCATCCCGCCAGGTCCACGCCCCGGCTTCGACTTCCGTGGCCGCCCGATCGGCGCGCGCCGGCCTGTCGCCTTGCCGCCCGCGGCGCGCGAGACCGAGCCGCCGCCGCTGTGGACCCCGATCCCCAGCCCGCCGCCGCTGGGCAGGAGCTGGCAGTACACGCTCTACGATCTCACCGGCGGGCTCCGCGCGCGGAACGACTATGCACTCGACAACCCGGTGGTGCCGGCGGCGGCACGTGGCCCCCAGGGCAGCCCGCTCGTGGTCGCGTACGGCCACGCCTTGCAGGACGTGCTGGTGCTCGATCCGCGGACCGGCGATCCGGTGCGCCACGTGCGGCTGCCCGAGGGCTCGCCGCCGGCGCACGTGTTCGGCACCATCGTCGACGGCAGCCCGGTGGCGGGTGCGGTGCTTGCGGTGCCGCTCCGGGTCGTCCTGTTCTGAGGGGGCGGAAGGGGCCCCGAGGGGCCTCACAATGACCGACCCGGCGCGCGACGCACGCAAGGTGCACTGCTATAGGATCACCCAATGGCACTCCCGCTCCGAGCAGCGCTGCGTTCTGCTGGCCGCTTCATGGTCAAGAATCCCACCACGATGCTGAGCATGGCGCGCCACGCGCTGGGCATGAGGATCGCGGTGCCGCTCGACGCGATGCGCTGGTTCATCGCGAACACGCCGCCCTCGAAGAAGGCGCCGCAGGACGTGACGATCACGCCGCGACCGCCGGCGATCGGCCTCGGCGCGACGATCGATCTCATGGGCACCACGGTGCGCGCCGGCGCTTCGATCCGCGTCGACCAGATCGAGGTCTCCGACACCGCCTTCAAGGTGACGCTCCGGATCAGCGACGTCACGATGAAGGTGCTCGGCGAGTCGTTCACGCCGGTCGCGGGCCTCATCAAGTCGGGTGCGCTCGACCTCAGCAAGCCGGGCAACCTCGCCAAGTTCATGCCGAAGCGTCCGGCGGTGCTCGTCGAGGCCCACGATGACATCATCGTGCTCGACCTCATGCAGGACGCGAAGTTCGCGGCCAACGATCGCGTGCGCGGCATCCTCGCGACGCTGACCCCGGTTACCCAGGTTGCCGGGCTATCCACCGACGGAGACTTCCTGATCGTCCAGTTGCGCGTCAGCCCGTTCGGGATCCCCCGCGCCCTCAACGCAGCGCGGGCGCTCGCAGCAGGCTGAGGATGGAGTCGGTCGCCTTCGCTGCGCCCGACCAGGCCTCGCGCTATCGCGAGCTGTTGCCCCAGCTCGCGGCGCTGCTCGAAGGCGAGCCCGATCTCGTGGCGAACCTGGCGAACGCCGCGGCGGCGATCCGGGCATGCGTGCCGTCGGCATCGTGGGTCGGGTTCTACGTGCTCAGGGGTAGCGAGCTCGTGCTCGGGCCGTTCCAGGGCAACGTCGCGTGCGTCCGGATCGCCCTCGGCCGCGGCGTGTGCGGCACGGCGGCGAGCGAGCGTCGCACCGTGATCGTCCCCGACGTCCACCAGTTCCCGGGGCACATCGCCTGCGATGCAGGTTCGCGCAGCGAGATCGTGGTGCCGATCGTCGCGCGTGGCACCGTGGTGGCGGTGCTCGATCTGGACAGCTACGAGCTCGCGGCCTTCGACGATCGCGACGCCGCCGGGCTCGCTCCGATCGCCCAGCTACTCGGCGAGCTCGCCTGGTGAGGCGCTTCCTCGTCGTCGGGCTCGTCGGGCTCGTCGGGCTCATCGGGCTCGTCGGCCCAGGTTGCCAGGGCAAGCCGAACGAGCCCGGTGGTGCGGGGAGCGATCGCCCCGAGCCGGTGCGCGATGCGGCGCCAGGCCTTGGTGCCAACCCCGAGCGCGAGGATGCGCTCGCGACGATCGAGGCCGACGCCGGCCCCAGGCCCGACGAACCCGAGCCCGCGGATCCCGGCAAGCTGGTCGCCGAGCTGGGCGCGATCCCGGCGTGGCAAGCGGTGGTCGATCGCGCGCAGCTGCTCGCGCGGCGCGGCCAGCACGGCGTGGTCTACGGCCGGATCGGTCCCGCCCTGATGGTGGCAGGCCCGACGCCCGAGCCCACCGATGCCGGCCTGATCGATGCCGGCATGATCGCCTCACCCTACGTCTGGCTGGTCGACGACACCGAGAGCAACGGCGCGCTCGGGATCCGCGTCGAGCTCGGCCACGGGCGGGATCTCAAGGAAGCCGATCGAGTCGCGCTCGGCGGCGCCTGGGCCGTCGACGCCGAACGGCACTGGTTCTGGAAGGTCGACACCGTGCAGGTGATCCCGCCGCCGCCGCCGACTGACCTCCACGATCCGAGCCCACCGGTTCCGTCGCACGCGGTCGGCAATGGCGGTCTGCCGGCCGGCGTCCGCCCGATCGCCCTCGCGAAGGATGGCGACGCCGTGTACTTCACGGTCGTCGGCGCGCCGCCGGCGAGCGAGGGAGATGGCTGGCCGGTCGGCAACGAGCTCGGCGATCCCGTGTTCGCGTTGCTCACGTTGCCCGGCGAACGCTCGAGCTACGGCGGCCAGGACATGCGCGCGCCGGACGAACGCTGGCAGCTCAAGCGCGGCCAGACGTACTGGGTGCGGATCGGCAAGATCCGCCTCCGGGCCGACAAGCCGGCGCTGATCCACGCGCGCACCGCGCCCGTCCGCGTGATGTAGCAGGGCGCCTTACCGGCTCGCGGTGCGGCCCTTGAGGGTCATCGCGCGCTCGATCAGCCCGACGAGCTCGGTCCGATCCTCGCGGTCGCCCGCGGCAGCCTTCGCGAGATCGCGGATCGCCGCGAGCGACCAGTGCTCGGCATCCTCGCCACCGCGCAGGATGTCGGCGAACGCGGCGACCGCGAACGCAAACCGCAGGTCGGCCGGCGCGCTGGCGAACGAGCCGGCCGGGCCGCCGACCATCGGGAACGCGGCCTCGGTGGCGTGCTCGCCACGCGGCTCCTTGTGGCGGATCCGCAGCGACGCGATCGGCGCGCTCGTCTGCTTGCCCTGGTCCGTCAGCTCGACCTCGTAGAGCGCGGTGACCTGATGACCCGCGCCGATCTCGCCGGCGTCGACCTGGTCGTTGCGGAAGTCGGTGTCGGCGAGGTCGCGGTTCTCGTAACCGACGAGGCGATAGCGCGTGACCATCGCGGGATCGAAGTCGATCTGGAACTTGGCGTCCTTCGCGACGACGTCGAGCGTCGAGCCGAGCTGCTCCTGGAACACCTTCTTGGCCGCCGCGAGCGAGTCGATGTAGAAGTTGTTGCCGTTGCCCTTGTTCGCGAGCTGCTCCATGAGCTCGTCCTTGTAGTTGCCCATGCCGAAGCCGATCGTCGACAGCGTGACGCCTTCCTTGGCGCGGCCGGCGATCACCTTCAGCATCTCGTCGTGAGTGCTCGCGCCGACGTTGGCATCGCCGTCGGACAGCACGATGACGCGCGAGATCGCGCCGGGCCGCACGCCCTGCATCGCCTGCTTGTAGGCGAGGTCGAGGCCGGAGGCCATGCCGGTCGAGCCGTTCGCGACGAGATCGTCGAGCGCCGCGAGGATCTGGCCCTTGTGCTCGAGCCCGGTCGGCGGCAAAACGACGCGCGTGCTGCCCGCGTAGGTGACGAGCGCGACGGTGTCACCGTCCTTGAGGTTGTTCGTGAGGATCCGCAGCGATTGCCTGGCGAGCTCGATCTTGTCGGCCGACTGCATCGAGCCCGAGACGTCGACCAGGAACACGAGGTTGGCCGGCTTGCGCTCGGCCTGTGACTTCGCCTTGGTCGCGACGCCGACGCGCAGGATGTGGCGACCCGGCGCGACCGGGGACGGCGCGGCGTCGATCACCACCGCGAACGGCGAGCCGGGCGCTGGCTCGGGGAACGCATACGAGAAGTAGTTGACGAACTCCTCGACGCGCACCGAGGCGGGCGGTGGCAGCAGGCCCTCGGTGAGCTTGCGGCGCGCGATCGTGTACGACGCCGTGTCGACATCGGCCGCGAACGTGGACAGGTGGTCCTTGGCGGTCTCGGTCCACGGGTTCTGGCCGTGGTTCTTGTAGCGCTCGCCACTGGTGGGGTCCAGGACGCCTTTGAGAGGCGCCGGGGGGTTCTGCATCCTGGGATCCGCGGTTGCGACGCTGGCACCGGAGCCTGCCGCGATGGCCTGGCCTGCCGGGGGCTCGAGATCTGGCCGGTCGATGGCCTCGCTCTGGGCAGAGCGCCGGTGACCGGCGGACTCGTCAGACTGGGCGAGCTTCTTGCCGCAGCTGGCGGCGGACAGCAGGGTGGTGCCGAGCAGGATCGAGGTCAGGGTCTTGCGCATGGGGGTGTGACGCGCGGCTCTCGTAGAGTGGTCTGCACCATCTCGTGAAGCATTGTCGCGACCGCGCGACAACATCCCGCCCAAGCGACGACCCCCGCTCCCCGTCGGCTACCCGAAACGGCCGGTGATGTAGTTCTCTGTACGTTCGTCGGCGGGATTGGAGAAGATCTTCGCGGTCGTGTCGTATTCGACCAAGGTCCCGGTTCGCTGGTCGGTCTTGGAGTCGACCTCGGCGGTGAAGAACGCCGTGCGATCGCTGACGCGCGCGGCCTGCTGCATGTTGTGCGTGACGATCACGATCGTGAACCGGCTCTTGAGCTCGCGCATGAGCTCCTCGATGCGGGCCGTCGCGATCGGATCGAGCGCGCTGCACGGCTCGTCCATCAGCACGACATCGGGCTCGACCGCGATCGTGCGTGCGATGCACAGCCGCTGCTGCTGGCCACCCGAGAGCCCGAGCGCGGACAGCCGCAGCCGGTCCTTGACCTCGTCCCACAGCGCAGCCGCGCGGAGCGACCTCTCGACGATGCCGTCGAGCTGGCGCTTGTCCCGCTCCCCGTTGACGCGCGGCCCGAACGCGATGTTGTCGTAGATGCTCTTGGGGAACGGGTTCGGCTTCTGGAACACCATGCCGATGCGCCGGCGCACTTCGGTCGGCGCGACGTCGGGACCGTAGAGCTCGACGCCGTGGTAGTGCAGCTTGCCGGCGACGCGCGCCCCCGGGGTGACGTCGTGCATCCGGTTGAAGCAGCGCAGCACGGTGGTCTTGCCGCAGCCCGACGGCCCGATGAACGCCGTGATCTGATTCTTGTGGACCTTCAAGGTCACGTTGTGAACGGCCTGGAAGGCGCCGTAGTGCACGCTCAGCTGCTCGAGATCGAACACCACGGGAGTGTCGGCCAGGGTCGGACCGTGCCGGCGATGGACCGACGACTTCGCTTCCGGGTCCTCCGCTGCCGCTCCTCCGGCCTCGGCTCGCTCGATCGACACCGCACGCAGGCCGACTCGGCTGGCTCTCGAGATCGCTATGTCCATGGGGTCCTCCACCTTGATCACTACTTCTTGAGCGCGAACCGGGCCGTGAATACCCGGGCCGTCAGGGTGAGCAGGAAGGTCAGCATCACGAGCGTCAGGGCCGCACCCCAGGCGCGATCGTGCGCGGCCACGAACGCGGTCGAGGTCGCGTTGCCGAAGATCTGCACCGACAGGGCCGTGTTGGCCTCGGTGAACAGGTGGGGGTTGTAGGCCGTCGCGGCGCCAACCGCGAACAGCAGCGGTGCGGTCTCACCGGCCGCGCGCGCCACCGCGAGCAGCGAGCCCGATACGATGCCGGGCAGGGCAGCCGGCAGCACGACGGTGAGGATCGTGCGGCTCTTCGTGGCGCCGAGCGCGTACGCCGCCTCGCGCATGTGGGCAGGCACCAGCCGCAACATCTGCTCGGTCGAGCCGATGACGACCGGCAGCATGAGGCACGCGAGCGCGAGGGCGCCGCCGAACGCCGAGTAGCCGAAGTGCAGCGTCCACGTGAGGTAGACGAACAGGCCCATCACGATCGACGGCACGCCCGTCATCACGGTGGCCATGAAGCGGACGACGCGTGCGAACGCGCCATGGCCGCCGTACTCGTGTAGAAACACCGCGCCGAGCACGCCGAGCGGGACCGCGATCAGCGTGGCGGTGCCGGTGACGAGCAGCGTGCCGAGGATCGCCGGGCCCATGCCGGGACCCGCGCGCCGCGACACCACCGGGATCTCCTTGGTGAAGAAGTCCGGGAACGCTCTGAACACGATCGCGGCACCGTGCTCGATCACCGAGTACAGCACCGCGACGAGCGGGATCGCGACCGCGACCACGGCGGCTGCCATCAGCAGCGTCATGAGGCGGCTCTTCTTCGACCGCCAGCTCGGCCGAGCACGCAGGTCGGGGACGCCAGGAGGCAGGGTCGCGATCATCCGCCACGGCTCCGCCGCATCGAGCGCTGCACGATCGCGGTGGCAGCGAGGTTGACGACGATCGTGATGACGAACAGGGTGACCGCGAGGGCGATCAGCGCTGACTTGTGGAGCTCGTCGGCCTCGCCCCACTCGTTCGCGATCACCGCCGGCATCGAGTTGCCTGGCTTGAACGGGTTCGCGGAGATCTGACCGAGCGCGGAGCCGATCACGAGCGCGGCGGCGATCGTCTCGCCCATCGCGCGACCAAGTCCGAGCATGACCGCGCCGACGATGCCGCCCTTGCTGTGAGGCAGGACCGCGGCTCGGATCATCTCCCAGCGCGTGGCGCCGAGCGCGAGCGCGGCTTCCTTGTCGGTGTTCGGCGTGGTCTCGATCACCTCGCGCGCGAGCGAGGTGATGATCGGGATGATCATGATCGCGAGGATGATCCCCGCGGTGAGGAACGAGCGGCCGAGCCCGAAGTGCTGCGACAACACGAACGCGCCCCACAGGCCGAACACCACTGAAGGCACGACCGCGAGCAGGTCGATCATGTACACCATCGGCTTCTTGAGCCATGGCGGTGCGGCCTGGGTGATGAACAGCGCGACGCCGAGGCTGACCGGCACCGCGATCACGACCGCGATCGTGGCGGTGTACAGCGTGCCGAAGATGAAGGCCGCGGCGCCGAATTCGCCTTCCGGAGCGGACCATCGCGATGACGTGAAGAACCGAAGCCCCATCCGCTCGAGCACGGGCAGCGATCGATCGGTCATGGTGAACGCGATCAGGCCGAGCACCACGAGGACCGTCGCGGCAGCCGCGAGCGCGATCCAGCGGAACGCCGTGTCGGCGTGCTGGACCTTGCCCCGGAGGTCGATCATGTCACCGCCTGGCTGCATTCAAGGGACCTGGACCTTGTCGATCTGCGCGACCGCCTTGTCCTGCAGGCTGTTCGGGATCGGCGCGAAGTCGATCTCGGGCAGCAGCTTCTGGCCATCGGTGACCAGGTACCTGAAGTACGCCTTGAGCGCGGTGCCCTTCGTCTTGTCGGTCTGCTTGGCGTAGATCAGGCACCAGCTCTGGGCGGTGATCGGGTACGCCGCGTCGCCCTTGGCGTCGAGCGCGCTGAAGATCAGGTTGTCCTTGACCTCGATGCCGTCACCGGCGGCCGAGGTGGCGGCCGCGGTGGGCTCGACGTACTTGCCGTTCTGGTTCTTGATCGCCGCGTACGGCAGGCCGGACGCCTTGGCATCCGACAGGTCGACGTAGCCGATCGCGCCCGCGGTCGACTTCACGTCTTCAGCTTCCACGCGCCGGCCGAGGCGAGGTCGAGGTACTTCGTGAAGTTCTCCGTCGTGCCGGAGCCATCGGAGCGGTGCACGACGACGATGTCCGTGGCGGGCAGCTTGGCGCCCGGGTTGTCGGCGGCGATCGCGGGATCGTTCCACTTCTTGATCTCGCGCTGGAAGATCTTGGCGAGCGTGGGCGCGGACAGCTGCAGCTTGTCGACGTCGGCGTGGTAGCTGACGGTGATCGCACCCAGCACGTTGGGGATGTAGAAGAACTCGCCGCCCTTGACCTTCGCCGCGTCGGCGTCCTTGTACGGTGCGTCGGTGCACGCGAAGTCGACGACCTGGTCGGCGAAGTCCTGGCGGCCCTTGCCCGAGCCACCTCCGCTGTAGTTGATCTTGGTACCGCTCGAGATCTTGGTGAACGCTTCGGTCGCGACCTCTTGAAACGCCTTCTGGAACGTCGCGCCGCTCGCGTTCAGGGTCACGGGGCCGCCGGGCGTGGTGGTGGTGGTGCCGCCGCTACCGCCGGTGGCCTTCGATTCTTCGGGCTTCTTGCCGCACGCGGTGGTCAGACCGAGCGCGGCCATCGTGGCGATCAGCCAGGGCGTCGTGATGTGGGTGGCCATGTGGATGGCTTCACCCTAGCGACCCTGCGTGGCACGTCTGCAAAGCGTCTGTGTCAGGACCGTGACGGAGCCGAGATCACACCAGTTTTCCGTGTTTGGCCTGCCGGGCGCGCGCGGCGTTGCGCCGTTTCCGCTAGGAGCTCGGCGTGATCGGGCGATGTCTGACATCGGTGGCGCGGACCATGTACACGACCTCCTCGGCGAGGTTCTTGACGTGGTCACCGGCGCGCTCGAGGTAGCGACACACCGAGGTCAGCGGGAGGACCCGGGTCACGGTCGCCGGGTCGGTCGCGACGTGCGCGATGAGCTCGGCGAACAGGCTGGCGTTCAGCTTGTCGATCTCGACATCGGCCGTGATCACCGCGGTCGCCTTGTCGGCGTCGCGCTTGACGAAGCTGTCGAGCGCGGCCTGGAGGTTCTTCTGGACCAGGGTCGCGAGCGGGGCGAGGTCGACGCGCGGCTCGAGGGTGGGCAGCCGGTTGAGCTCGAGGACGCGCTTCGCGATGCCGGTCGCGAGGTCGCCGATCCGCTCGAGATCGACGACGAACTTGAGCGACATCGTGAGGAACCGCAGATCGGACGCGACCGGCTGGCGGGTGGCGAGGATCTGGAGCGCGAGCTCGTCGACCTCGTTCTCGTCGCGATCGATCACGGCGTCGTTCTTGATCACCTCTCGTGCGAGGTCATCGTCCTTGTCGGCAAGCGCCTTCATCGCGAGCGCGATCTGCTGCGCGGCACGCTCGCCCATCGTGGCGAGCCGCTCGCGCAACGTCCGCAGCTCCTGTTCGAAGTCCTTGCTCGTATGTGACGCCATCACTTCACCACCTTATCTGCGCGCGGGAGCCGGAGCCAGAAGATAGACCCCACCGGGGTATTGGCCTCGACCCCGACGTCCCCGTCCATGCTCTCCACGAGATGCTTGACGATCGAGAGCCCGAGCCCGGTGCCGCCGGCTTCGCGCGACCGGCTCGGATCGGCGCGATAGAACCGTTCGAACACGCGCTCGCGATGCTTGTCGGCGATGCCCGGGCCGTCATCGCGGATCTCGATCCGGATCTCGGTGCCGACGGGGCGTGCGTCGACCCAGACGTGACCATCGGCGCGGGTGTACTTCACCGCGTTGTCGATCAGGTTGACCAGGATCTGGTCGAGCGCCTTCGGATCGGCGATCACGGCGAGATCATCGGGGATCGCGATCGCGACCTTGACGTTGCGGCTCGTGGCCTGCATCTCGACCGCCGTCATCGATTGCTCGGCGAGCGCGCGCACCGGCACGGAGGTGGTCTCCATCCGGTACTGCCCGGCGTCGAGCCGCGACAGATCGAGCAGGTCGGCGAGGATGCGCGCGAGCCGCTCGGCGTTGCGGTGCAGGCCATCGATCAGCCGCGGGCCCATCACCGGATCGTCCTTGGCGCCGGCGAGCAGGGTCTCGGCGTTGGCACGGATCACGGCGACCGGCGTTCGCAGCTCGTGCGAGACGTTGGCGACGAAGTCGCGCCGCACGGTCTCGAGCCGCCGCATCGCGGTGACGTCCTCGAGCAGCAGGACGCGGCCCTCACCACCGTACTTGTGGGCGACCCGGATCAGCGTGCGCAAGCCACCGGCGAGCTCGACCTCGGCGGTGGCCTCCTCGTCGCTGTCGATCAGGGCGAACACCTGGGGCACGCGGACGAACTCGATCAGCGGCTCGCCGACCGGCGAGCTCGACACGCCGAGCATCCGGCGCGCCGCATCGTTGAGCAGCTCGATCTTGTGATCGGCGTCGACGGCGATGACGCCCTGGGTGAGGCCTTCGGCGACGGTCGAGAGCAGCACGCGCTCGTGCGCGAGGCCGCGATGGCTGCGGTCGGCGTCCTCGGCGAGGAAGTTGACCCACTCGGCGAGCTGGCGCACCTCGTCCCCGGGCGGCCCGACGATCGGCGGGACCCGGCGGCTGGTATCGCGGGCGACGGCCCGGGTCGACACCGCGAGCTCGCGCAGCGCGCCCCGCATCGTCGATTGCACGAACCAGCCGACCCCGAGCGCCAGCGCGAACGCGGCGCATGCGGCGACCACGGGCACCAGCTCGACGCGCGATACGAGCTCGGCTTGATCGGCGCGCAGCACCAGCGTACAGGTGAGCCCGACCGCCACCGCGACGCCGGTCGCGAGCACGAGCAGCCGCGCACGGACGCGCTGGATCAAGTCACCGCCTCGTCGGGCTGATCCTTGAACCGGTAGCCGACGCCGCGCAGCGTCTCGATGTAGTCGCCTGCATCCCCGAGCTTCTCGCGCAGCCGCTTGACGTGCGTGTCGACGGTGCGCGTCGTGACATCGGCCTCGATGCCCCAGACATCGGACAGCAGGGCATCGCGGGTCTGGACCCGGCCCTTGCGCGACATGAACGCGTGCAGCAGCCGGAACTCGAGCGCGGTCAGTCCGATCTCCGTATCGTCGACCCAGGCGCGGTGGGCATCCCGATCGATCTTCAGCCGGGCGAACCGGATCAGCGACGGCTCGCCCTCGACCCGGTTGACCCGGCGGAGCAGCGCGCGGATCCGCAGGATGAGCTCGCGGATGCTGAACGGCTTGACGAGGTAGTCGTCGGCGCCGACCTCGAAGCCGACGACGCGATCGATCTCTTCGCCCTTCGCGGTGCACATGATCACCGGGATGTCGCGGGTCCGCTCCTGATCGCGGAGCCGGCGACAGATCTCGATGCCGGAGAGATCCGGGAGCATCAGATCGAGGACGATCACGTCCGGGAGCGGTTCGGAGGTCGCGAGCGCGAGCCCCTGGCGGCCGCTG
>JAGSPR010000463.1 GCA_018262455.1 Deltaproteobacteria bacterium
AGTCGTAGCCGATGCCCTCGACCTTGTAGCTCTTGATCTCGCCCGGGCCGGCGAGGATCGAGCCCTCGGGATCGACGCCGATGATCTTGCAGCCCGGGACCTCGCGCTTGATGACGCGCGCGACGCCGCTGATCGTGCCGCCGGTGCCCGCGGTCATCACGACCGCGTCGAGCCGGCCGCCGCACTGGTCGATGATCTCGCGACCGGTGCCTTCCTCGTGGGCCGCCGGGTTACTCGGGTTCGAGTACTGGTCGAGGATGTGCGAGTTCGGGATGACCTCCTTGAGCCGGCGCGCGACCCCGATGTGGCTCTCCGGCGAGTCCCAGGCCGCCTCGGTGGGCGTCCGGATGATCTCGGCCCCGAGCGCCTCGAGCACGACCTGCTTCTCCTGCGACATCTTCTCGGGCAGCGTGATGATCACGCGGTAGCCGCGGACCGCGGCGGCCATCGCGATGCCGATGCCGGTGTTGCCCGACGTCGGCTCGATCAGCGTGTCCCCGGGCTTGATGCGCCCGCTCTTCTCGGCGTCGAGCAGCATGCGGACGCCGATGCGGTCCTTCACGCTGCCGCCCGGGTTCATGAACTCGCACTTCGCGAGCAGCTCGCAGGGCAAGCCCTTCGTCACGTGCTTGAGCCGCACCATCGGGGTGTGGCCGACCGCGTCGAGAATGGAGTCGAGAATCATCTCTTTCGACATCGCGCGCACTCTACCCGAGGGCTCGGCCGGTGGGTCGATCTCGTGGACGCTTCCGCCCGCACCCGCGGTGGTCTACGGTCTCGCCCGATGGACACGCACTACCTCAACACCGACCTGGACGTCGTCACCAGCGTCGATCCTGCACCGCTCGTCGCCGCGATCGAAGCCCGGGGCGGTTCGGTGATGGCCGTCCAACCCGAAGGTAGCGGCTGGCGCGCCGTGTTCGAGATCAATGCGCAACATGACCTGCCCGAGCCCACGATCCACGCCCTGCTCGATCTGGTCGGATCGCTCGACGGCGAGGCCGGGGCCGCGTGGACCGGCGCGCAGGTTCGCGAGCTCAACATCGGCTACGACTGCGGAGACGGGCCGTGGGGCTTCCATCAATCGCTCAGCCCCTCCACGCTGGCGCGCATCGCCGCCGCGAACGTGGGCCTGCGCTGGACGCTGTATCCCGAGCGCTCGCCGGTCTAGCGAGCCCCGACGCAGATTCTGCGCGATCCCCGGGTCGTTGGGCGGGTACGCCGCGTGCTTGGAGTAGGTGCATGACCCCTCACTTCCCGCATCGCTACGTCTCGACGACCACGCGGACCGGTCATGGGCAGGCCAAGCTCGAGGCGCCGCCGCGACCGCCGATCGTGGGTGGGCCGACCCCGGAGCTCCACGGCGACCCGACCCACTGGTCACCCGAGCACCTGCTGGCTTCGTCGATCGGGCTGTCGCTGTTCACGACGTTCGACGTGTTCGCGGCACGCGAGAACATCGCCGTGCTCGGGTGGCGTGACGTGGTGACCGGCGTGCTCGACCGCACGTCCGCGGGCCTCGCGCTCAAGAGCTTCACGGTCGAGATCGAGATCACCGTCGAGCCGGCCGACATCGAGCGGGCACGGACCATCCTCGATCGCGCCAAGGAGTACTGCATCATCTCGAAGGCGCTCAAGACCCCGCTCAAGATCGAGGCCCACATCTGGAGCCACGATCAGCGGCACCCGGTGCACGCTTGAGGGCGCTGTCCAGCATGCTGTCCGGCGTGATGTCCGGCGTGATGTCCGGCGTGATGGCCGTGGCGGCGTGCCAGGCGAGCCTGGCCGACCCGCCGAAGCCGATCCCGAAGCCGATCCCGAAGCCGATCCCGAAGCCGACCCCCGCACCCGGCTACGACCACGACGCGGTCGTGCGGTTTCACATGCACCAGAACTTCGATCTGCTCCGCGCGATCGAGCGCCTGCTGATCCGCGGCAAGCTCGATGAGGCCAAGCAGTTCGCCGAGGCGATCGCGACGGCACCCGACGAACCGGCGCACGGCCCGTGGGCCACGCAGACGCTGCTGGTGCGCGATCGCGCCGCGGCGCTGGCCCGCGCGAGCTCGGTCGAGGACGCGCTGCGGAAGGACACCTCGCTCGCCTCGGCGTGCGGGAGCTGTCATCGCGAGCTCGACGTCACCCTGTTCAAGGATCACCCGGCGGCGCCCCCCGATCGGCCGATGCTCGACGCCCGGATGGCGCGCCACCGCTGGGCCGCCGATCGGCTGTGGGAAGGCGTGGTCGGCAATGCCGACGAAGCCTGGCGAGCCGGGCTCGACGTCCTCGCGGCCGCACCGCTCGACCTCGGCGAGGCCCGCGCCCCGTTCGCGCGCAACCTGCAGCAGCTCGCGAGCACGGCGCGACGCACGAAGCCCGCGGCCCCCGATCGCTCCACCGCCTACGCCGAGCTCCTCATCACCTGCGCCGGGTGTCACGCCCTGCCGCGCAAGTGAGTCAGCGCTTGATCGGGGGGAACCCTGCCGGCGCGCCGGAAGGGGGGCGAAGCCCTGGGGAGATCGCGCCGAGGATTGCCGCGCGCACGGCCGAGCGGACCGGCGCGGGCACCGCGTCCCCGGGCACGCTCCGGCACAGCGACACCGTGCGCTTGAGGACCTCGCACGCCCCCGCACAGCGGTCGCACGTCGCGAGGTGCGTCTCGATCCGAGCGCACGTCGCCTGATCGATCTCCGCACCCGCATAGGCCGTCAGATCCTGCGCCAGCTCCGGGCACGGATCGGTCTCGCTGGCGTCGAGCACGCCGACGAGCGCGTGGCGCAGCGCCATCCGCGCACGATGCAGCCGGCTCTTCAGCGCCCCGATCTCGACCCCGACCACCTCGGCGGCCTCGGCCGCGCTCAGCCCCTCGACGTCGCGCAGCACGAGCACCTCGCGCTGCTCGGGCGCCAGCGACGCGATCGCCGTCGCGAGCGCCTCGCCGATCTGACGCGCCTGGACCCGCAGATCGGGCGCCGGCGCCGGGTCCTGGAGCTGGTCGTCCACCGGGATCGTCGGACGGACGCCGCGACGCTCCTTGATGCAGAAGCTCCGCGCGATCTGATAGAGCCACGTCGACAGCGCGGCGTCGCCGCGGAATCCCCGCAGGTGACGAAACGCGGCGAGCATCGTCTCCTGCAGCACCTCGCGCGCCGCGTCCTCGTCGCCACACATCCGCAGCCCGAACCGATAGATCCGCTGCTCGTAGCGCGCGAGCAGCTGGTCCACCGCCGCGCGGTCTCCCGCCTGGGCCGCTGCGATCAAGGACTCGTCGGAGGTTTCCACTCCTGCTCCATACCATCCCCCAGGGTGAGCGGGACCGTGAGGTAGCGTCTGCCGTTCGCGTGCGGGCGCGGCAGGTGCCCCGCATCGATGTTGATCTGGACGCTCGGCACCAGCAGCCGCGGCGGGGCCAGGCTCGCATCGCGCTCGCGACGGAACTGCACGAACTCGTCGCGCGTCGTGGTGGCGCGGAGCTGCACGTTGGCGCGCTTCGAGCGCTCGATCGTCGTCTCGTACCGCAGCGCGCGACCGTCCGGCTGGTAGTCGTGGCCGACGAACACGCGCGTGCGGTCCGGCAGCGCGTACAGCAGGTCGTGCACCGAGTGATACAGCTCTGCCGCATCACCGCGCGGGAAGTCGCAGCGCCCGGTGCCGTGATCCTCGACGAACAGCGCGTCGCCGGTGAAGACCGCATCCTCGATCAGGTAGGACACACACGCCGGGGTGTGGCCCGGCGTCGCGAGCACGGTGATCTGCAGCGTGCCGGCGGCGATCGTGTCGCCATCCGAGAGCAGGCGGTCGAACTGGCTGCCGTCGGTGGGAAACCCAGCCGGCAGATCGAACACCTGCTTGAACACCGCCTGGATCTCGGAGATCCGGCTGCCGATCGCGACGCGCGCGTCGAACCGGCGTCGCAGCCACTGCGAGCCCGAGACGTGATCGGCGTGCGCGTGGGTCTCGAGGACATAGTGCAGCCGCAGCCGGTTCGCGACGCAGAAGCTGGCCACGCGCTCGAGACCGGCCGCGGTCATGCGCGACGTCAGGGAGTCGTAGTCGAGGACAGGATCGATCACCACCGCGTCCCGGCTCGTCGGGTCGTAGACCACGTAGGTCATCGTCGAGGTGGCGGGGTCGTAGAACGGCTCGATCTGGATGACGCCTGGCTGCATGGCATCTGGTGAGAGCTTGGACCGCGAGCGAAGGATTCGCGAATCGTTTGGCATCGGCCTGGCTCTCATCCAATGTGCTCGTGCTCGCCACCCTCCTGTGCCTCGCGATCGGGCTCAGCCTCGGCATGCTGGGCGGCGGGGGCGCGGCACTCGCGCTGCCCGTGTTCGTCTACGTCGCGGGCCTCCCTGCGGCCGACGCCGTCACGGTTTCTCTGATCGTCGTCGGCGCCACCAGCCTGGTCGCGACGATGGGGCACCTCCGCCATGGCCAGGTCGATGCCCGCGCGGTCGCGCTGGTCGCCGGGGCGGGAATCCCCGGGACGCTTCTCGGCGCCGCGTTCACCAGCCTGGTCCCGCCGAGCGTGCTGCTCGGAGCGTTCGCCGTCCTGCTGCTCGGGGCCGCGGCGTGGATGGGCTTCGGCAAGATCCCGGCCCCGCGACCCGCGCGGCGGTGGCCGGTGATCGCCGTGACCGGCGCGGGCGTCGGCATCCTCACCGGGTTTCTCGGGGTCGGCGGCGGCTTCCTGCTCGTCCCCGTCCTGACCCGGCTCGTCGGGCTCGAGACCCGGCGCGCCATCGGGACCTCGCTCGCGGTGATCACGATCAACTGCGTCGCGGGCGTGCTGGGCCACCTCGGGCACGCCTCGCCACCGCTCGCCCCCACCGTCAGCTTCACGCTCGCTGCCGGGCTCGGTGCGGTCGCCGGTCAGCTGGCGGGGCAGCGGCTCCGGATCTCGCACCTCCATCGCGGCTTCGCGATCCTGCTCGGCAGCGTCGGTGCCGCGGTGGCGTGGCGCGTCGTCGTTGCGAGCTGAGCGCGCCGGGATCGATCGGATCG
>JAGSPR010000464.1 GCA_018262455.1 Deltaproteobacteria bacterium
CCGCCGGCGGCGTACAGGGCGAGCAGGACGTGCCGCAGCTGTCACTGCTGGTGTCGTCGGCGCAGTTCTCGCCGCATGCGTGGGTCCCCGGTGCGCAGGCGAGCTCGTCGAAGCCGCCACCGAGCCGTGCGCCGTCGCAGGACAGACCGAAGATCACGGCCAGCGCACTCGTCGCCGCCGTCCACCAGAACTCGACTCGCATGGTCAGGGAGGAGTACACCCAAACCCGGAACGACGTGCTTGGTTCTTCTGAACTGGCCGAAGTTCGGAACCGAGCTGGGCCCAGACGCGGCTGGGGCAGCCTGGCGGAGTGAGCTTCAGCACGGGCGTCCGGATCCCGAAACACCTGCCACCGCGGAGTCCTCTCCGCTGCCTTCGCTGCCGGGCCGCCGCATCTCCTTGGCGTTGCCGGCCATCGAGAAACTGCCGCTGACGGCTGCGAGGGCCCGCGGCCGATGATCCCGACCGGACGACATCTTCACGATGCCCGGGTGGGCGGCCAGTTCGTCGAGATCCACGATCGCCGTGATCAGACCGTTCTCGGCCTGGCTCGACGACGGCTGGACCCCGAGCGCCGCGAGATCGACGAGCTGGCCGCAGAAGACCAGCGTCACCGCGATGCGACCTCCGTTCCGTACGAGCTCGGCAACGTGCTGGTCCTTGCGCGATGGACAAGGGTCGCCGCCCTGGTCGTCGCACGAAGCCGCGTGGTGCGCGATCTCTCGCGCCCACCGCTCACCTGGGTAGCGCTACGTGCGCGGCGAGCGCGAGCTCACAAGCACGCCGGCAGCACGTTGGTGGGCGACAGTACGTCGGCCCCGCCGGTGTCGCCGATGATGCCGTCGAAGTTGCGCCCCCAGCACGTGAGGTTGGTCGCCGTCCGTACGCACGCGACGAGGCCGTTCGCGCCCACCGCGACCTCGCGGACGTCGCGGACGTCGGGTACTTCTTGCGGCGTCGGCCGCTGGTTCCGGGTCCCGTCGCCGAGCTGGCCGTCGCTGTTATCGCCCCACGCCTGGAGCGTGCCGTCGGTGAGCAGCGCGTAGGTGTGCCTGCGACCGGCGGCGATCCGGATCACGTTGGCGAGGCCTGGTACGAGCTGCGGCGTCGACCGAGTGGTCAGCGTGCTGATGCCCCAGCACCGGGATGCCGTCGGCGTGACCGCGCAGCCTTGATCCAGAGCGAGCGCCAACTCGCTCGCGACCGGATCGCTGATCGGGCCCGGCGTCGCCCGACGGTTCGGCGCGGTGCCATCGCCCAGCTGGCCGCCGTCGCCATCGCCCCAGCACGACCAGGTCGTGCCGATGCGCGCGCACGCCTGATAGCCGCCCGCGGCGATCTGCTCCGCCCCGGCCCCGCCGACGAGCGAGATCGGGCGAGGGCTCGAGGTTCCGGTCCCACCGGACCCGAGCTGAGAGTTGGTGTCATCGCCCCAGCAATCGATACCCTGATCCGGGCTGCGGATCGCGCACGTGAAGCTCAGGCCGAGCGCCACCCAGACGTACGGACCCGCCAGGGTCTGCGCCGGCGCGACCGGGGTGGCCGAGATCTCGCCGTTGCCGAGCTGACCGAAATCGTTCCGGCCCCAGCACCACAGCGCGCCGTTGTCGAGCCGCGCGCACGCGTGCGAAGGGCCGAGCATGAGCTGTGCCACACAGGTCGTGCCCGGCCCATCGCCCGGATCGCCGTCTTGCCGACCAGCGTCGTCAGCGACGGGCTCGAACCCGAGTCGTCCGCACGCCGAGAGCACCATGATCAGCCACAGACCACGCACGATCGGATGGTTTCACGGTTGGCGGACGCGGCGCCACCCCGATCAGTTGCAGGCCGGCGTCGTGCTCGCCGACCAGGATCGCGATGGACGGCCAGCGGCAGCGCCGAAGGCTCCCGATCAGTTGCAGGCCGGCGCGGCTCGGCTCAGCGCCGGCCGCGACCGCGCGCCAACGCCTGCTCGACGAGCGGGCGTAGGTCGTCGACGAGCTCGGGAGCGCACACCAGCCGGATCGCGGCCATCGGCTGACCCAGCGGCATGTCCTCGAGCAGGCGCGACAGCGTCACGGCGCCGTAGCGCGGGTGATCGATCACGTGGAGCTCCTCGTCGTCGGCGGCCAGGTACCCGACCTGGCGAGCGGTGTCGAGGTGGAGGTAACTGTGGGCCCCGGCGCCGAACCGGCGCTCGGTAATCTCGACGGCGTGGGGCCACAGCCAGTCCGCTGCGGCGCGATCATCTCCGAGGTCGAACGTCTTGAAGAGACGCCGATCGACGAGGCGTGCCGACAGATCGCGGAGCACCGGATCCGCGGCGGGGGGGCCGTCGTGTCCCGCCCAGCGATCGAGCGCCATGGTGATCGAGATGTCGTGGAGCCGCAGGTAATCGTCGACGGGGATCTCGGTGCCTCGGGCCAAGTGGCCGGCGATCGGCAGCCCGGCCGGCTCGTTCCCCTGGCGGGCGAGCTGGGTGAAGCGCTCGATCGTCTTGATGAACATCCACTCGGCAGCTCGCACGGTCTTGTGGTGATAGACCTGCGCGTACATGTACGAGCGCGCGAACAGGTACTGCTCGACCGCGTACATGCCGCGGCGATAATCGACCACGAGATCCGATGGATCGTCGTGACCGGTGCGGACGTTCGCGACCTGGATCGCGTGGATGATCCAATCGAGATCGTAGGTCGCGTAGCCAGCACCGGAGTAGTGGCCGTCGCGCAGCAAGTAATCGAGCCGGTCGACATCGAGCTGCGACGAGACGAGCTTGCGCGCGAAGTGCGGCTGGTAGGTCTTGCCCCAGAACGCACGCAGCGTCGCGGGTAGCCCGGGCTCGAGGCTCTCGAGCACGCCGGCGAGCTCGGCATTCTCGCTGACGATTCGAGAGCCCCATCGCTCGTGATCGTGGCCCGCGAAGACGTGCTCCCAGGCATGCGAGAACGGGCCGTGCCCGACATCGTGCAGCAGCGCGGCGACCTTGACGTGACGCGCGAGCATCGGATCGAGCTCGAGGCGCTCCGTCACTCGCTGCGCGATGTGAAACGCGCCGAGCGCGTGACCGAACCGCGAGTGCTCCGCGCCGGGATAGACGAGCCACGCCAGCCCCATCTGCTTGATGCGGCGCAGCCGCTGCATCGCGTGCGTATCCAGCAGATCCGCGAGCGGTCGATCGACGCCCTTGAATTCGATCAGGCCATGCACCGGATCGCGAAACACTCGATCTTTCACGCCACTGGACACAGCGCATCCTAGCAACGCCGAGCTCGGGCCGCGAATCGCTGGCGGCTCGGGACATCCAGTAATGTCGGTAGGTTGCGGTTTCTACGCAGGGAGATCTCCGCGCACGTCGACAGGATCGCGGGATTGGTCGCGTGACGGCCGGATCACGGCTATGAAGGTCCGGTGACGTCAGGTCGCGGGCTCGGGGTCCGTGAGGTCGTGATCGAGCGGCTCGACGACGAGCGCCGGGCAGCCGATCGCGATCGCGTGGTCGTCGAGGCCCCGCTCGAGCTCCGGGCGCGTGGCATCGCGGTCGCGACGATCATGCGGACCCCTGGCCACGACCTCGAGCTCGTGCGCGGCCTGCTCCACGCGGAGTCGGTCGCCGCGGAGGGGATCGTCCAGATCGACGAGGATACCGTCGAGCTCGCAGTCGACCCGAAGGCCTTCGCCGCGCGGGGCCTGCTGGTGTCGGCAGCGTGCGGCGTTTGTGGGCGGGTGGCGATCGCGGACCTCGAGCTGCGCACGCGCGAGGTCATCGCGGACACGACGGTGACGAGTGGCGTGCTCGCCGAGATGCCCGCCCGGCTGCGGCCGGCGCAGTCGGTGTTCGCGGAGACCGGGGGCCTCCACGCTGCGGGGCTGTTCACGGTCGATGGCCAGCTCGTGCTCGCCCGGGAGGACGTCGGGCGGCACAATGCGGTCGACAAGCTGGTCGGGGCTGCGCTCGAGCGCGGGCTCGCTCCCTCCGCGCACGTGCTCCTGCTGTCGGGTCGGCTCGGCTACGAGCTCGTGCAGAAGGCGATCATGTTCGGCGTTCCGGTCGTCGCTGCCGTGTCGGCTCCGAGCTCCCTGGCGATCGAGCTGGCCGAGCGGTTCAACATTGCGCTCGTAGGGTTTGTTCGTGGAACACGGTGCAACATCTACGCGCACGGCTGGCGTGTCCGGTGAGGCCCCCAGGCCGTTTGGGTCCCTTGATCTCAGGCTCTTGACGAGCTGCCTCGGCTTTGAAATACCGACGCTGGCTTCCACGTTCGCATGGATTTCTTGCCACCGGTCCCCTTCTTTCCATAGGGTCACTCCTCGATGAACCACCGCGCTGTTCTCCTCGCGCTCATCCTCGCCACCGCTGGCTGTGGCAAGACCACCAAACAGACGTCCACCGAATCGAAGGTGGCGGAAGGGGGAGTGCAGACGGTCGTCGCGGGCGGTGGCAGCGCAGCACCGTCAGCACCGTCGGCACCGTCGGCACCGCTGAAGCCAGCCACGCCTCCGGTCAAGGCGGCCTCGCGCGGTGCCGAGCGCGTTGTCTATTCGCTCGTCGACAACCGGCTCGCCGGTCACCTGTCGCGCGGCGGCGGCCTCGTGCTCTCCGCGGGCTCGGCGGGGTTTGCCAAGTACACCCGGTTCGCGAACGTGATGAAGGAAGACGCGAAGAAGCCATGGGAGCTGCGGCAGACCGACGGCAGCGTCAAGGTCGCGCGGATTCGCGGCAAGACCGCCAGCGTGTTCGTCCCGCTCACCGCCGCGCAGGCGGGGCGCTCGAGTGTGCGGGTGCGGCTTCACGCCCAGGAAGAGGGAACTCTCAGCATCCGCGTCAACGACAACAAGGACCTCAACAAGAAGCTCGCCGAGGGTTGGTCGACGGTCGACGTCGAGGTGCCGGCCGGCCAGCTCGTCGAGGGCGAGAACGCGATCCAGCTCTACCTGAAGGGCTCGGGCACCGCGATCGCGTGGCTCCAGATCGGCGCGAAGGCCCCGGTGGGTGACGATGGTGCGGTCGCGTTCTACGACCCGGCCCAGAAGACCTTGCTCATCCCGAAGGATGGCCAGATGAGCTGGTTCGTGTCGGTGCCGGACAAGGCGAGGCTCACCGGTGACCTGGCGGACGGCAACTGCCAGCTCACCGTGTTCGCGACCGCGGACGATGGCGCCAGCGTCGAGGGCAAGCTCGCGGGGACCGGATCTGCGGTCGATCTGTCGGCCCTCGCCGGCAAGGCCGTGCGGCTCGATCTCGAGGCCACGGGGTGTCCGCAGGCTGCGTTCGCGAATGCGGCGCTCGTGGTCCCCGGCGACGCGCCCATCGTCAAGCGCGGCGACGCGCCGAAGTACGTGGTGTTCGTGATCATGGACTCGCTACGCGCGGATCACGTGAGACCGTTCAACCCGAAGGCTCGCCCGGAGACGCCGAACTTCGACAAGCTCGCCGAGTCCTCCACGCTGTTCATGCAGCACTACGTGCAGGGCAACGAGTCGCAGGTCTCGCACGCGTCGATGTGGACCAGCACCTACCTCGTCAAGCACAAGGCGGCGAACATGCCGGACAAGCTGGCGGATCGCTGGACCACGATCGACGAGGTGGCGAAGAAGGCCGGCAAGTTCGTGGCGGGTGCCTCGGCGAACGGCTACATCCGTCCGTCACGCGGCTTCGGCTCGGGGTGGGACAAGTACATCAACCACATCGAGAAGGGCCTCGGGCTTCGCGGCGCCGATGTCGTCGAGAAGGGCTTGTCGTTCATCACCCCCAAGAAGGACCAGCCGTGGTTCCTCTACCTCGGCTTGATCGATACCCATGTCACGTGGCGCGCCAAGCAGCCATGGCAGGACAGGTACGATGGCGGCTACAAGGGCCGGTTCGAGAAGGAGTTCGGCGATGACGGCCCGGGC
>JAGSPR010000035.1 GCA_018262455.1 Deltaproteobacteria bacterium
ACCATCCTCGCGAACGCGACGCGCGGGACGTGCCAGGCCGTGATCCGGCTCAAGATCCCGTTGCGCTCCGAGACCGTGGTGAATCTTCCCGAGGCCTGGGCGCTGGCACCGACCGAAGAACTGCTCAGCCAGCTCGAGCGGCTGCTTGGCGATCGAGCCGCGACGCTCGGGTAGGGGGAGTTCAGTCGAGCCCGAGCGCTTCGAGGTCGGCCTCGTCGAGCCCGAAGTAGTGCGCGGTCTCGTGGAGCACGGTGATCCGGACCTCGTTCGCGAGGTGCTCCGCGTCGACCGCCGAGCGCTCGAGGTTCTTGCGGAACAGCAGGATGTTCGTCACCGTGGGCGCGAGCCCGCCGTCCTCGGGCATCGGACTGCCCTGGAACAGCCCGAGCAGCCGGGGATCGAGCCCGTCTGCGACCAGCGCCTCGGCCGGCACGTCGTGGATCAGGATCGGCACGCGCTCGAGGTGCTCGCGGATCTTCGCGGGGAGCTCGGCGAGCGTAGCGAGCGCGATCCGCTCGACTTCATCCTCGCTGATCTCGACGCGGCCAGCGGGCGCCTCGAGATCGAGCCGGCGAGCCTCCTGCCACGCAATGATCATCGCTGCTCGATCGTTGGTGAATTCATGGATCCGTCCGAGCACGTGGAGCGCATCGGCGCGGAGGGACTGGTCCTCGTCCTCGGCTGCGCTACGCTGGGCGACCTCGACCCAGCGCAGGGCGGCAGCCGGATCCTCGGCGGCCAGCGCGAGCTCGCCGAGGTCGATCGCGAGCTCGCCGTCGTCGATGATCGACGACGACAGCTCGGCCAGCGCGTCGCGCGCGGCCCCCAGATCGTCGCGCGCGAGCAGTGCCTCGGTCTTGACGTAGATCGCTTCCACGAGGTCGGCTTCCTCGTCGATGAACGCGAACGCACCCTCGACGGTCTCGAGCGCCACGTCGGGATCTCCGATGTCGTGAAGCTCGATGCGCGCGACACAGATCCGCGGCATCGGATCATCGGGCCGCAGCTCGACCAGGGTCCGGTACTGGGCGAGCGCTTCCTCGGGGTTGCCGCTCGCGTCGGCGACGGCCGCGGCGAGGGCGACGACATCGGGGTTCTTGCGATCGACCCGACGGCAGCGTTCAACGATGGCGGCGGCGGCGTCGAGCTGGCCCTCCTCGAGCGCCTCGAATCCACTCTCGAGGTCAGCAAGCAAGCGATCGGTGCGGGACATGCCGCTGTCTTAGCCTATCTTCGTCACTTTCGTGGGCGATTTGCAGCAGGGAGCGCGGGTCGCTATCGTCCCGCGGTGAGCTTCCTTGCCCGCCCCCTGATCATCCTCGTGCTGGTCGTGCTCTCGGCCTGTCCGGGCCGCGGGACGCGCAAGACGCTCGTGCCCGAGGTCCCGCAGTCCGGCGACGCGCACGCTCGATCCCGGTTCCAGGACGCGCGTGCGAAGTTCCTGCGTGACGGCACCAACAGCGCCGAGTTTCGCCGGATCGCCGAGGAGTACCCCGACGATCCCATCGTGCCGTGGGCGCAGCTGTATGCGGGCATCGCCGCCGTCAACGACCACAAGTTGGATGCCGCGCAGGCCGCGCTTGCCGAGGTCATCCACGCCGATGTGGCCGTGGGGCTGACCGCCCGCGCCCAGCTCTTCCTCGGCATCACGAAGAACTACCAGGGCGACGCAGCGGCCGCGCTGCCGCTGCTGAGGCTTGGTGCGAAGTCGGTCGAGAGCGATGCCGAGCGCACCGAGTACCTCGCCGCCGTGGCCTTCGCGACGTCCACCGTGGAGCCGATGGCCTCGCTGCCGTACTTCGATCAGCTGTACGCGCGCGTCACCCCGACCGAGCGCGCGGTCATCGTGGCGCGCACGGAGGAAGTCGTCGCCGCGGCCGAGCCAAACAGCGTGCGCAAGGCGTTCGACGATCTCGCCGATCGCAAGGGACCAGGCATGGCCGCGGTCGCGAGCCGGCTGGCGGTGCTCGCCGAAAAGGCCGGCAACCCGGGCGAGGCACAGCGGATGCGTGAGGCGGCCGCTCCCGCTCGCGGGGTCCTCGGGCTGCCCAGGACGATCGGGACGGCGACGGTCACGGCCTCCGGCGCCGGCCATCCGGGGCTCATCGGTGCGGTGATGCCGCTCGGCGGAAACCAGAACAAGCTCGCCGAGGCGGCGCTGGCGGGTCTCGGCCTCGCCTCGGGCGTCTCGGACAACGCCGGCGTCACGGGGGCCCCAGTCGCCGTCGAGATCCGGGCGGCGGGGGATCCCTCGTCGGCCGCCCTGGCGATCGAGGAGCTGACGCGCAAGAACGTGATCGCGGTCGTCGGTCCGATCGACGGCGCCTCCGTGGATGCCGCGGCCAGTCGCGCGGAGGGGCTCGGGGTGCCGCTGCTCAGCCTGTCGGCACGGTCGGAGGAGCGGACCACCTACAAGTTCGTGTTTCACATGAGGCACTCCGCCGAGGCCCGCGCACGCATCCTCGCGCAACGCGCGATCTCGCTCGGGATCAAGACGTTCGCGGTGCTGTCGCCCGATGACAACTACGGCAAGTCAGTGTCGGCCGCGTTCGTGGACGAGGTCGCCAAGGGTGGCGGCCGGATCGTCACCCAGGCCACCTACCCGCCGGACACGAAGTCGTTCCCGAGCTTCGTGAGCAAGCTGGATGGCAAGTGGGATGCGCTGTTCATCCCCGAGGAAGCCTCGAGGCTCGGCCTCATTGCGCCGGCGGTCTCGGCATCGGGCAGGATCCCCAAGCCGGTCGGGACCAAGCGCGCAACGGGCGGCCGTCCGATCGTGCTGCTGTCGACCGCCGAAGGGCTCAGCGGCACGTTCCTCGCCGATGCAGGACGTCACGCCGAGGGCGCGCTGCTGGCGCCGGGCTACTATCCCGACGACCAGGACCCGGCGCAGAAGCTGTTCCTCGATCGGTTCCAGGCGGCGTTCGGGCGGGCCCCCGGCGTCACCGAGGCCTACGCCTACGATGCCGCGCAGCTCGCCGCGTCCGCCGGCGCCGGGGGCCGCAACGGGCTCGCTGGCACGCTCGCGACCGGGAGCCTCGTGGGCCTCACCGGCACGATCCGGTTCGATGCCGCGCACCGGCGTGCCGATCCCGGCGTCCTCTACACGGTGGTCGAGGACGCCGGCGTGTACCTGATCCGCATCGCGAAGTAGGCCCCGCCGAAAGGTGGTACACCCCCCGCGTGAGCTTCTCCGTCGGAAACCGGCTGATCGCGGCGCTCGATGCTCCGAGCTGGCGTGACGCGGATGTCATGCTCGATCGGCTCGGCGGCATCCCCAGCTGGATCAAGCTCGGGCTCGAGCTGTTCTGCGCCGAAGGCCCGGCGATCGTGTCGAGCTACGTCGCACGCGGGCTCAGCGTGATGCTCGATCTCAAGCTCCACGACATCCCCGAGACGGTTGCGCGCGCCACCAGCCGCGTGGCCTCGCTCGGTGCCGGGCTGCTGACGGTCCATGCAGGTGGTGGACGCGCGATGCTCGAGGCGGCGGTGCGCGCGGCGCACGGGGCCGGCGACACGCGGGTGCTCGCGGTGACCGTGCTGACGTCGCTCGATGACGCGGACCTCGTCGAGATCGGCGCACATGGCCCGGTCGGCGAGCTGGTGCGAAGGCGCGCCGAGCTCGCGATCGCGGCGGGCTGCGACGGTGTCGTGGCCTCACCGCACGAAGTCGGCGCGATCCGCGCCTTCGCCCCGAACGACTTCCTCGTGGTCACCCCGGGCGTGCGTCCCACGGGCTCGGCACAGGGCGACCAGAAGCGCGTGATGACCCCGAAGCAGGCGCGGGTCGCCGGCGCCGATCTCGTCGTGATCGGCCGGCCCCTGCGCGATGCCCAGGACCCGGCGAGCGCGGCCCGCGCCGTCGTGGCGGAGCTGGCGTGACGACGCCGGGCGAGCGCACGGTCTACGGGACGGGTCCGGTGCGCGAGCTGCTGGCACGCCGGGGCAAGTCGATCCGCGCGATCTGGGTGGATCCGCATCGGGCAGGGCGGTCGACCAGCGATCCGGTGGCGGCGATCGTGACGGCCGCGCGGGCCGCGGGCATCGTCGTCGAGGATCGCGATCGGCACGCGCTCGATCGCGCCGCGGGCGAGCAGGCGCGGCACCAGGGCGTGGTCGCGTGGGTCGGGGCGTTCGCGTACGTCGAGCTCGAGGACCTGGTGTCCGGATCGGGCCCGGCACTCGTCGTCGCGCTCGACGGGGTCGAGGATCCGCGCAACCTCGGGGCGATCCTGCGCTCGGCGTACTTGCTCGGTGCCGGCGGCGTCATCATCCCGGATCATCGCGCCGCGCAGGTGACGCCACTCGTCACGAAGGCATCCGCCGGCGCGAGCGAGCTGCTGCCGATCGCCAGCGTCGGCAACCTGGTCCGCGCGCTCGAGGAGCTTCGCGAGCTCGGGCTCTGGCGGGTCGCGGTGCACATCAGCGACAGCTCGCAGCCGATCGCCACGATCGACACGACGATGCCGCTGTGCCTCGTGCTCGGTTCCGAGGGCACCGGCGTCCGCCCGCTCGTTGCCAAGAACTGCGACTTCCACGCTGCCATTCCGATGGCCGAGGGGCGGGCGGCGATCGGCTCGTTCAACGTCTCGGTGGCCGCCTCGCTCGCGCTCTACGAAGTCCACCGGCAGCGCGCCGCTGCGGGCCAAGCGCACGACCCGCGCTGACGATTTCATCCAACCGACGAGGAGCTACATGGGACTCGCAGCCGCACCGAACGAATCTCACGACCCGCAGTCACGCGAGCTTCACATCCAGATCGTGGAGCTGGGCTCGTGAACGAAGGCGACGTCCTCGGTCAGCTCGTGGGAGCATCGCCGCAGAGGCTGCTCGAGGAGCTTGCCCACACCGGCGAGGCACTCGCAAAGAACGATCGTGCGCGTCCGGAGGTCGAGGTCTACCTCGGCAGCGGCCAGCTGATCCGCGGCCGCATCATCTCGGTCGCCGACGATCAACACGGCGCGGTCGCGCTCCTCGTCGTCGGTGGCTCGCCGCGCGGGCCGTCGGTGACGTTCGTCCGGGTCGACCAGATCGCCGCCGTGACCGTGATCGATGCGAGCTTGCTCGTGAAGACCGCCGACGTCCCGGCGACCTAGCCTCAGGGCGAGCTCAGGCTTCGATCTTCTCGAGGAAGCTGGTCTTGAGCAGCTTCTCGCCGTGGACCGGGAAGAACGTGTAGACGGTGTCCCCGGTCACGCGGACGACCTCGCCTTCGCCCCAGGTCGCGTGGCGGACGATGTCACCCTTCTCGAGCGGGCCGAACACCGGGCGCTTGACGCGCTCGATCTTGAGCGCACGGCCGCGACCGGCACCGCGATTGCGGCGGAGCGCCTCCTCGAGCAGGGCCTGGCGGGTTTCCGGATCGCTGCTCCGCCGAGCCGACAGGGTCTGCGCCACACCGAGCGTCTCGATCGCGGCGTCCTTCGGCAGCACCTTCGCCGTGCGGACGCAGTTGTCGCAGGTCCCGCACGAGGGTGCATCGAGGTAGCCAAAGTACGTGACGAGCAGCCGCGTCCGGCAGAGGTGGGACTGCGAATACCGCAGCATCGATGCGAGCCGCGCTCGGTCCTGGGCGCGCTTCTGGTCGTAACGAGAGGCCGCCCGTGCGAGGTTCTCGAGGCTCGGCGGCTCGGCCGCGAGCGGAGCGAACCGGGCCCCCGGCGCTTCGGCCGCGAAGCCGACCTCCTTGAGGAACGACAGCACGACGCGGGCCTTCTTCGCCGGTGCGTCGGCTCGCTCGGCGATGTCCTTGACCGCGACGAACGCGCTGTCGTCGCCGATCGGATCGCCGTCCTCATCGACATGCGCGATGCGGCCGCAGGCCACCTGGACCAGCGCCTCGGCCACCGCGCGGGTCTGCTCGGGGGTGGGGTAGCGACCGCCGAGGAAGAAGCTCTGGATCCGCTTGTCCTCCGGCTGATAGAGCAGCACGCAGTCCGCGGGGGCGCCGTCGCGGCCCGCCCGCCCGGCTTCCTGGTAGTAGCTCTCGAGCGAGCCGGGGAAGTTGTAGTGGATGACGAACCGGAGGTCTTGCTTGTCGACGCCCAGGCCGAACGCGTTGGTCGCGACCATCAGGCGCGGATTGCCGTGCTCCATGAATGCGGTCTGCACGCGCTCGCGATCCTTGGAGCGCATCCGGCCGTGGTAGCGCCCGCACTCGACGCCCTGTGACACCAGGAAGTCGGCGAGGGCGTCGACCGTCTTGACGGTCGCGGCGTAGATGATCCCGCAGCCCTCCTGCTTCTCGATCAGCCGGAGCAGCAGCGCCTGCTTCTTGCGCTCGCTCGACGCCTTGACGACGTGATAGCGCAGGTTCGGGCGATCGAGACCGATGTCGATGACCGAGGCCTGGGGGATCTGGAGCTGGGCGAGGATGTCGTCCTTGACCTTGGACGGCGCGGTGGCAGTCAGGGCCAGCACCGGTGGCCGGTTGAGCGCGCGGACGGCCTCACCGAGCCCGAGGTACGCGGGGCGGAAGTCATGGCCCCACTGCGAGATGCAGTGCGCCTCGTCGACGACGAACAGCGCGACCCGGACCGACGCCAGCCGCTCGCGGAACCGGGGCTCGCTGAGCCGCTCCGGGGTGACGTACGCGATGCAGGGTCGGTTCTCCGAAAGCCTCGCCAGCGTCGCCTGTTCCTCGCGTGGGGTCAGCGTCGAATCGAGCCGGAGCACTTCGATGTGGAGGTGATCGAGCTTGTCGTACTGATCCTTCATCAGCGCGATCAGCGGGGAGACGACGAGCGTGACGCCGTCGAGCTCGAGCGCTGGGAGCTGGTAGCACAACGACTTGCCGGCGCCGGTCGGCATGATCGCGAGGGTATCGATGCCGGCGATCACGTTGCGGATCGCGAGTGCCTGACCGGGCCGGAACGACCCGATCCCGAACCGGCGCTGGCCAAGCTCGAGCATCCGCGCGTCGACGATCCCGTGCGCGAGAGCCTCTTCGGTGGTCTCGGCCTCGACCGGCTCGGGGATCGCGGTGAGCTCCTCGGAATCGGCCTGCAGGCTCTCCTGATCATCCAGATCAACGATGATGGTGTCCTCGTCGGGTTCCGCGAGGTGGTCGCGTGTACTCTGCGCGACGACCTCGGGAGACAGCTCGCGCGTGCCACGGGCCAGCCTGGTCCTGGGCATGGCAGAGACCACGGGCGCCGGTGTCGCCGGGCGTTTGCGCCTGCGGTCTGTGTCACCGGTCTTGGACATCATTGTGTACGGTCTCGCGGAATCTGGGGAACCCGCAAGCGAAAGCTCGCGAGGCGGCGGTTAGATCCGGGTGTGCCTACCCGCTCACCGATTCATCGGCAAGCAAAGACGTACAAGTAATTAGAATTGTTGAACGTTCTCATCAGGAGACGAGATGCGGAGTTGATCTGAAAATGATCCCCCACGCCTCACCGCTGCTGTCCGAATGACGTTCACCTGGCGCTGAGATAGCCGTCCGCGGACAGCAGCTCGGCGGTCAGCACCGCACCACCGGCTGCGCCGCGCACCGTGTTGTGCGACAGCGCGACGAACCGCCAGTCGAACACCGAGTCGGGGCGCAGCCGACCGATCGAGATCGCCTGGCCGCGTCCGAGATCGCGGTCGAGCTTCGTCTGGGGGCGGGCATCGTCCTCCATGTAGTGAAGAAACGGCTGAGGTGCGCTGGGCAGCCCGAGGGTCTGCGGTCGTCCCGCGTACTCCTTCCACGCCGACAGGATCTGATCGCGCGATGGCTTGCGCTCGAACGCGACGAACACCGCCGCCATGTGACCGTCCGACACCGGCACGCGCAGACATTGCGCCGTGATCGCGGGTGTCGTCGCCTTCTCGATCTTGCCGTCGCGGATCGTGCCCCAGATCTTGAGCGGCTCTTGCTCGCTCTTCTCTTCCTCACCCTTGATGAACGGGATCACGTTGTCGACCATCTCCGGCCACGTGTCGAGCGTCTTGCCGGCGCCGGACACCGCCTGGTACGTGCAGACAGCGAGCCGCTGGGGCCCGAACGAACGCAGCGGGTGGATCGCGGGCACGTAGCTCTGGATCGAGCAGTTCGGTTTGACGGCCACGAACCCGCGCTTCGTTCCGAGCCGGCGGCGCTGAGCGGCGATGATGCTCGCGTGATCCGGGTTGATCTCGGGAAGGATCATGGGCACGTCAGGGGTCCAGCGGTGCGCCGAGTTGTTCGAGATCACCGGCGTCTCGGCCCGCGCGTAGTCGTCCTCGAGCTTGGCCGTCAGGTCCTTGGCCATGTCGACCGCGCAGAACACGAAGTCGACCGAGCTGGCGATCCGGGTGACGTCAGCGGCGTCGCTCACGGTCATCGCGGCCATCGTGGACGGGATCGGCACGGGCATCGTCCAGCGGCCCGCCACGGCATCGGCGTACGCCTTGCCGGCCGAGCTGGGGCTTGCCCCCAGGGCCGCGACCTCGAACCAAGGGTGCTCCGCGAGCAGGGCCAGGAACCGCTGACCGACCATGCCGGTTGCTCCCAGGACTCCGACTTTCAGTCTGTTCGCCATCCGCCGTTTCTAGCAGATGTCGAACGCGGTACGTGATCCTCACTCCAGGGCTTGCGGTCTGCCGCGCGATCGAAATAATCACGCCCGATGCCACCGCTCGATGGTCTCCGTGTCGTGTTGTCGAAGATCCATGGCTACGGAGTCATCACCACCCGCCCATTCGCCCAGGGTGAGGTGGTGTGCTTCGGGGATGGCGTGCTCTACACGCCGAACGACGAGTTCGACGATACGTACTCGCTGATCCTCTCCGGCGAGGGCTCCGGGATCCACGACACGTTGTTCTGGGATCTCGCGTGCCAGACCCGGTGGTTCAACCATTCGTGCGATCCCAACACCGACGTCAATACGCGCTGGGATAGCGAAGCGAACACGGTCCGCGCGTGGTGGGTCTGTCTGCGCGACATCCCGGAGGGTGAAGAAATCACGTACGACTACGGGTTCGCCGCCGAGGTCGCGGAGCCCTGTGCATGCGGCGCGGACCTGTGTCGCGGCGTCATTGTCGACGAAGACCCGGCCGAGCAGGCGAAGCTGTCCGAGCGGCTCCGTCAGCTGCTCCGGGGCACCGAGCGAGCGGCCTCGTGAGCGAAGCAGGACAACCATGAGCACCCGGATCGGCATCCTGACCGGAGGCGGCGACTGCCCCGGCCTCAACGGCGTGATCCGCGCGGTCACGCTCCACGCGCGCCAGACCTACGGCTGGGAGGTCGTGGGGATTCGCAACGGTTTCGAGGGGCTGTACGAAGAGGACTACACCGATCTGACGGCATCGACGGTGCAGCACTTGCTGCCGCGCGGCGGCACGATCCTCGGTTCGAGCAACCGTGCCAACCCGTTCGCATATCCGGTCAAGATCCCCGACGGCCGGATCGAGATCCACGACGTGTCGAGCCGCTGTCTCGCCAACCTGGCGAAGCTCGAGCTGCACGGCCTGATCGTCGTCGGTGGAGACGGCACGATGTCGTTCGGTCAGAAGTTCATCCAGCTCGGCGCCACCCGGATCGTCGGCGTTCCGAAGACGATCGATAACGATCTCGAGGCCACCGACTACACGGTGGGGTTTCAGACCGCGGTCGAGATCGTCGTCGGGGCGCTCGAGAGGCTACACACGACGGCCGAGAGCCACGAGCGGATCATGATCGTCGAAGTGATGGGCCGGTACGCGGGCTGGATCGCGCTGACCTCGGGCCTTGCCGGTGGTGCGCACGTCGTGCTGATCCCGGAGATCGATTACGACATCGATCGCGTGATCGACGCGTTTCACCGCCGCCATGGACGCGGGGTCAGCTACTCGCTGGTCGTGGTCGCCGAAGGTGCCAAGCCCAAGGGCGGTGCGCTGTCCGTGGCCACCCCGGGCGATGCCACTCGCCAGGAGGTGCTAGGTGGGGCAGGGCAGCGGCTCGCCGAGCTGATCACCGCGCGGACGGAGTACGAGGTCCGCTCGACGGTGCTCGGTCACGTCCAGCGCGGCGGCGCGCCGTGCGCGTTCGATCGCGAGCTGGCGACGCGGTTCGGGGTCCGTGCCGTCGAGCTGATCGCCGAGGGCAAGTTCGGTCACGTCGCCGCGATGGAGAACGGTCGGATCGTGGCACGGCCGATCGAGAAGGCGGTCAAGAAGCTCAAGCTCGTGGACCCCGCCGGCGAGCTCGTTCGCACCGCCAAGGGCATCGGCATCGAGTTCGGCGGCTGACGCCGCGGGCGAGGGTGTGAGAGCCTTGCGCGATGTCCGATCTCGTCGCGCCTGCCAGTCCGAGCCCGCGCATCGCGTCCTGGGACCACCCACTTGCCGAGCCCAACATCGAGGACGCATCGATCGTCCACAAGCTCGCCGCGCTCGCACGTGTGCCAGGCCTGGGGCGAGTCGAGACGGCATACCGGCAGCGGTTTCGGCTCAAGAGCTGGCAGTACATGACCGCGGTCAGCGACGACCTGTTCGTCGCGTTCGCCGTCGGTACGGCCGGGTTCGCGAGCAACGGCTTTGTCTATGCGGCCGAGCTCCCGAGCGGGCGGGTCCACGAGCGGTTCGCGATCACGCCGTTGACTTTCGGGACGAAGGTCGCGCCGTCGAGCACCGCCGGCGAACACCGGTTCGCCACGCGCGGGATGCGGGTCGAGATCGAGAACCGCGAGGCCGGGCGGCGGTTCACGGCGCGGCTCGGGGCGCGGACCTCGGCGGGCGGACAGCTAGAGGGTGAGCTCGAGCTCGCGAGCGGGGCCGCTGACGATCACCACGCAGTCTGCATCCCGCTCCCCGGCGGTCGGTGGAACTACACCCACAAGTTCGCGGCGTTCTCGGTGACCGGCCACGTCACGATCGATGGGCGCCGCTTCACGTTCGCGCCGGCCAGGTCGTTCGGCACCATGGACTTCACGAAGATGTACGCGCTGCGGCACGCAGTCTGGCGATGGGTCGCGCTGTGCGGCAAGAGTCGCCAGGGAGCGGTGATCGGGCTCAACCTCGTTGACCCGACGCCGGTCGCCCCGATCTCCGAAAACGCCTTGTGGATCGACGGTCGCTGCGAGCCGCTCGCAAACGTCCAGCTTGCCCCCTCGCCGGGGTCAGGCTGGCACGCCTCCGCCGACAGCGTCGATCTCTCGATGCGCGAGATCTCCCACGTCGCCCAGCAGCTCGATCTGCCCCTGGTCCGCAATCGGTTGCGTCACGTCGTCGGATCATTCTCGGGTCGTGTGCGTACCGCGAGCGGGCATGTCCACGATCTCGATTCGATCGTGGGCATCGCCGAGGACTACGACGCCTGGTGGTGATGGCAGGTGGTAGGGTGCGCCGGCCATGACCGAGCCCTCCACCCCGGACGAGCGGTCCGAGCTCGCGCATGCGGTGGCCGCCCGCGCCCAGGAGCTGCGGGTCGCCCGGCCCCCCGAGCGGCTCGAGGCCGAGGCCCGACTGCGCGCGATTCGCCGGCTCCGGTGGTCCCTGGTCACCGCCGGCGTGATCGTCTCGATCGGCCTCATCGTGTTCGTGATCGTGGTGGTGCGCGACAAGCCGGTGAACGAATGCCTGACGATGCTGGGCCCGCTCCCCGCGACCGAGCAGCTGGTCGGCTACCCGCTGCGGATCGACGAAGGCATCGCCGGGGAGCGCGACTGCGATGTCCGCGTGTGGCAGCGGGATCGGATCGACCATCCCGGCGCGCCGGTGATCGTGATCGAGAACAAGCACGTCAACAACTACGAACGGGTGCGCGCGGATCTCGAAGGCAAGCCGTTCAGCGGCAGCGAGACCCTGACTCTGCCCGTCGGCGAGGCGCTGCTGTTCATCGCCGGCGCCGGGGCGACGCAGCATGCGGTCGTGTTCCGGCACGGCGACATCGTGACCGAGCTGCTGCTCGACGGACGCGCGTTCGATCTCGCGAAGGCGAAGTCGTTCGCGGCGGCGGTCGCCGCCCGCGCGACGCCTTGAACCCTGGGCTCAGGTCGAGGCAGCGTCGGCGTACATCGTCTTGCCGTCGCGGATGTAGGTCGAGCCGGGGATCGCCTTGGCTGCACGCTTGCCGACGGCCGCGAGCTCCGCAACTCCTGCGTAGGTCTTGGTCTGGGTGAGCGAGATCGCCGCGATCGACACGCTCATCATGGGGAACTTGCGCTGCACGCCGAACCGGTCCTTGGTCTCGATATAGCCGGCGGTCCGATCGACGGGATCGTAGTACAGCCGGATCAGGTGGTCGAACCGCTCGCAGATGCCGCGGCACACGTCATCGACGCGATCGGCGGCGGTGACGAACACGAAGTCGTCGCCTGCGATGTGACCGATGAAGTCGCCGACGCTGCCGGATCGGGTGACCACGTGGCGGATGACGTTGCCGGTCTGCCGGATCACCGCGTTGGCCTTGGCGTAGCCGTAGTAGTCGTTGAACGCCTTGAGGTTGTCGAGATCGAGGTAGCAGACCACCGCGGAGGTGTCCCCGTTCGCGAGCCGGCGCTCGATCTCGTCCTGGATCGCGTCGCCCCCTGGGAGCTGGGTCGTCGGGGACGCGCCGAGCTCCCGTGCCTGGCGGTCGAGCGCCTTGCCGACGCGCGCGAGCAGCTCCGCGGCATCGAACGGCTTGACCATGTAGTCCTCGGCCCCCGAGCGGAACGCGCGCACCTTGTCGGCCACATCGCCGCACGCCGACAGGAACATGATCGGGGCCATGCCGATCGACGGGTCGGCGCGGATCATCTCGGCACACCGGTAGCCGTCGATCCCGGGCATCAGGACATCGAGCACGATCATGTCGGGGCGGAAGCGCTTGGCCTCCGCGAGCGCCGCGGTCGCCGATCCGGCGTCGCGGACCTGGTAGCCGCCGATCTCGAGGACCTCTCGACAGATCGCGCGGATCGAGGTGTCGTCGTCGACGATCAGCACGCGCGGCGCCTCGAGCCGGCCAGAATCGACGAGCCGCAGGCAAGCCTCGCGGAACTGCGCGGGCTGGATCGGGAACTCCACCAGATCGTCGGCGCCCGCGGCGAGCAGGTCGGCGCGGCGCTCGCCCTCTCCGACCACCATCACGGCGCTCTTGTGGGTGTCGGGATCGTGCTCGAGGATCGCGAGCAGGGCGAGGGCGTCGGTCATCGCACCGGCCACGACCGTCAGGGCAGGGTGCTCGGCGCGTGCGATCGCGAGCGCCGCATCGACATCGTTGGCGACGAGCACCCGATCGGTGAGCGACATCAGGAGGCCCTTGAGCAGCAGCGCCCGTCGTGGATCGTCGTCGGCGACCAGCGCGCACGCTCCCTCACCGAGCCCGCGCCGCCGCGGCTTCTCGTCCAGTGGCGGCGGGGCGTTCTCGAACCGCGGGGAGACCGGCAGCGTGAACACGAACTTGGTGCCGGTGGTCCCTGACTCGACCCAGATCCGCCCGCCATGGGCCTCGACGATCGTGCGCGAGATCGAGAGTCCGAGCGCGGTGCCACCGACCCTCCGCGACGACGCCGAGAACGGCTCGAACACCTTCTCGTGATCCTCGATCGGAATGGGCTCGCCGGAGTTGTGGACCGACACGCCGACCGCATCCTCGGAGAGCGGCGGGCCGAACACCTGGACGTCGATCACTCCACCGGTGGGCGCGAACCGGATCGCGTTCGTCAGCAGATTTCCGAGCACCTGCGACAGCCGCTCGGGATCGCCGAGGATCGCGATGTCCTCGGCCGAGGCGCCCAGCACGATCGTGATCTGCTTGGCAGCGCCGACCGCGCGGTAGCGATCGATGACCTCACGCGCGAGCCGATCGAGCTGCACCGGCGCCGCGGCGACCGTGATCGAGCCGGCCTGGGCGCGCGCCAGATCGAGCAGCTGATCGACGAGCAGGTTCATCCGCGTCGAGGCCTGGCGTGCCATCTCGACGTACCGCAGCTGGCGATCCGAGAGTGTCCCCGCGTACCCGGAGAGCACGATGTCGAGCGCGCCCGCGATCGAGGTCAGCGGGGTCCGCAGCTCGTGGGCCATCACCTGCGCGAACTCGGCGCGCCGACGAGCCACATCCGCGGTGTCCCCGAGGTCGCGGAGCACCACGATCGCCCCGATGGACTGGTCTCCTTCGCGCAGCGGCGTCACCACCGAGTGCAACAGACGGTCTCCAATCCGGACTTCCTCACGGATGGGCTGGCCATCGCTCGCGCCCGCGGCCAGATCGAACGGATAGAACCCAACGATATCCTTGAGGTACGTGGTGTCGACTTCCACTTCGGCGGGGATCGCGAGCATCTCGCGCGCGGCGCGATTCACCAGCACCTCGCCCGATCGCGTGTCCGCCAAGATCGCTCCGTCGGCCATCGCGTCGATCGCGAGTCGCAGCTCGTTTACCCCGACTGGCATCAGTGAGCGATCATACCCAAATCGGCGGCGATGCGCTGGTCCGGCCAGCGATCAGCGCCCGACGACTGGCTCTGCGACAAGGACCGAGCGGCCCAGACCAGGCGCGAAGGCCGGGTCGACGCCCTCAGCCGTCCTGACGGCGGAACGTCCGTTCGAGCGAGGCATAGAACCCGCCGCGTGCGACCAGCTCGTCGTGCGTGCCTTGCTCGACGACCTGGCCCTTGTCCATCACGACGATCAGATCGGCGTTGCGGATCGTCGAGAGCCGGTGCGCGATCACGAGCGTCGTGCGGCCCTTCATCAGCTCGGCGACACCCCGCTCGATCAGCTCCTCGGCCTCGGGGTCGACGTGGGCGGTGGCCTCATCGAGGATCAGCACCTCGGGGTCGCGGAGCAGGGCGCGCGCGAACGCGACCAGCTGGCGCTCGCCCGCCGAGAAGTTGCTGCCCCGCTCGGCAACCACCGCCTCGAGGCTATCGCCGCGCCGTTCGAGCGCGCGATCGAGCCCGACGCGATGTGCGGCGGCCTCGAGCTTCGCGCGGTCGTAGTCCTTGCCGAGCACGATGTTGTCCGCGAGCGTGCCAGCGAACAGGATGACGTCCTGCGAGACCACGGTGATGCGCTGGCGCAGCTCGTCGAGCGGGATGTCTCGGATGTCCACGCCAGCGAGCCGGATCGTCCCGAGCTGGCGCTCGTAGAGCCGGGTCAGCAGCTTGATCACGGTCGACTTGCCGGAGCCGGTCGCGCCGACAACGGCCACCGTCGCACCACGCGGGACTCGCACGCTGACCCCGCGCAGCACCGGCTCGGCGCCATAACTGAAGTGGACGTCGACGAGCTCGACCGCCGGCGTGGACGCCTGCATCGCGGCGGGCGCGCGGCCGTGGCTCACGGCGGAGGTGCGACTCGGCGCCATGGTCTCGGTTCCGTCGCCGCCGTCCCAGTCCTTGGTGTCGAGTAGCTGGAAGATCCGCTCGCTGGCCGCCATCGCGCCCTGCATGACCGCGTACTTCTGGGACAGGTCGCGCACCGGGTCGAAGAACTTCTTGGTGAACTCGATGAACAACACGACCACGCCGATCATCGCCGCGCTCTCGCGGCGGTGGCCGGCGGCGTACCAGATGACGACCGCGATCGCGACCGAGCCGATCGCATCGACGATCGCATACATCGACGCGTCCGCCCGGATCTGGCCCAGATAGGCATCGCGGTGGCCTGCGTTGATCTCGTCGTACTCGCGCTTGGCCACCGCGCTGCGCCCGAGCAGCTGGACGACCTTGATGCCCGACAGGTGCTCCTGGGCGAACGCGTTCATCGCGGCGAGCCGGACGCGGATCTGGCGGAACGAGGCGCGCATCAGCCGCCGTGCGTACTCGACCAGCACCACGAGGAATGGCAGCGTCAGGAACGTCAGCACTGCGAGCGTGGGATCGATCGTCAGCATGACGACGATGATCGCGAGCATCTTGACGAAGTCGGCGATCAGCGTGATCGCGCCCTGTGCGAACATCTCGTTCAGGCTCTCGATGTCATTCGTCATCCGCGTCATCAGCCGGCCGACCGGAATCCTGTCGAAGAACGCCGCGCGTTGTGCGAGCACGTGATCGAAGATCGCGATCCTCAGCGCGTGCATCGTGCGCTGACCGGCGAGCTGGAGGAACCAGGTCTCGCAGAACGACGAGCCGCCCTGGGTCAGCACGAGCATCATGTAGACGCCCGCGTCGAATGGCAGCGCCTCCGCGTTGCCGCGCAGGATGTGGTCGGTCAACGCGTAGCGAAACAGCACCGGCTGGGCGAGCTCGAGCGCGATCGTTGCGGGCATGAACAGCGCCCAGGCGAGGAGCAGCTTCCAGTGCGGCCGGATGAACGGCCACAACCGGCGGAACAGCGCGAGGTCATACGCCTTGCCGAGCATCGCCTCGTCGCCACTGCGGACGCTCGCCGCGGGCATGGCCACTACACGGCCTCCTGGCGCGTGCGCACGGCGCTGGGATCGGTATCGAGCTGGGTCCGGTACAGCTCGCTGTAGAGCCCGCCGTGCGCGAGCAGCTGCTCGTGAGTGCCGCGCGCGACGATCTTGCCCTGATCGAGGACGACGATCTGATCGGCATCCTTGATCGCGGCGACGCGGTGAGAGATCAGGACCGCGGTCCGTCCGTGCATCACGGCGCGCAGGTTCTTCAGGATCTTGCGCTCGGTCTCGGCGTCGACCGATGACAGCGAATCGTCGAGCACGAGCAGGCGCGGGGCGGCAGCGAGCGCGCGGGCGAGCGCGACGCGCTGGCGCTGACCGCCCGACAGCGTGATGCCACGCTCGCCGACGATCGTGCCGAGCCCCTCCGGCATCCCCGAGAGATCGCGATCGAGCCCGGCAGCAGTCGTCGCCACGGCGACCTTCGGCTCGTTGACATCGACGTGGAGATCCGCGGCCTTGCCGACGCCGACCACCGTCTCGAGCTCCTTCGCGCGGGCCGCCGGGATCGCCGAGCCGCCGCCGTAGCCCATGGCGATGTTGTCCGCGATCGTCGTCGAGAACAGGAACGCCTCCTGGGGTGCGTAGCCGATCTGCGCGCGCAGCGACGCGAGTGGCAGGGTCGTGATGTCGCGACCGTCGATCAGCACCGCGCCTGGGGGCACCTGGACCAGGCGACACATCGCATCCACGAGCGTGCTCTTGCCGCTTCCCGTCCTGCCGACGATCGCCGTGATCGTGCCAGGCTCGAGCACCAGCTCGATGTCCTCGAGCAGCGCGCGGTCCTTGACCTTCACGGTGAGGTGCCTGATCTCGACGCGCGCCGGCTTGTCGCTCGCCGGGAGCGGCAGCCCCTCGCCATCGGGGATCTCGGGCCGGGTCTGCTGGAGCTGGACGAGCCGGAACCACGACGCCCGGCCGCGCTGGACGAGCGCGAGCATGAAGCCGAGCGTCAGCGTCGGCCACACGAGCCGCGCGAGGTAGCCCGAGAACGCGACGATCTCGCCCGTCGTCATGTCGCCGTGGATCAACGCGCGCCCGCCCGACAGGATCAGGATCGCCATCCCGAGCGCCGCGAGGGTGTTGAGCGAGGGTCCGAGCTGGATCCGGACCTTCGCGGCTTCCATGTTCTGCTGCAGGAGCTTGCCGCTACTCTCCATGAAGCCCTTGCGCCGCACGTCCTCGAGCCCGTACGTCTTGATCACCTGGATCGCGCCGAGATCCTCCTGGATCCGGGACGATAGCGCGCCGAGCTCGGCCTGGACCCCGCGCATCGTCGAGTAGATCCGCTTGCTCATCGCCTGACCCACGACGTAGATCAGCGGGAACGGCAGGATCGCCCACACCGTGACGATCGGATCGGTCACGATCATCATGCCGAGCACGGTCACGAACGCCACCACCGCGTTCGCGAGGTTGAGCAGCCCGGCGCCCCACATCGCGCGCACCGTCTGGACGTCGTTCGTCAGCCGCGACATCACGTCACCGGTCGGGTGATCGCGGTAGTAGCTCGGCGACAGCGTCATCAAGTGGCCGAACAGATCCGAGCGTAGATCGTACTCGGCCGCGCGGGCGGCGTTGAAGATCAGGATGCGCGACACGATCCGCGTGGCCGCCGTGGCTGCCGCGAACGCCGCCATCAGGACGACAAGGTGGACGATGTACGTGTCATCCTTGAGCGGGAGCGCGTCGACCGCCCGTCCCGTCATCACGGGCACCCCGAGGTAGAACACGTTGGTGAGCACCAGCATCGCCACGCCCCACGCGAGCTGGCGGCGATACGGTTTCAGGTAACCGAGCGAAGAGCCCGCACTCGTGCTCTCACTCATAGAACCCGCAGTGGAGCGCGCGCCGCTGGACAGGCCACGCCACAACATTACCAGGTATCTTCGCCCGTTATGAGCCGTGGGCGCCTCGCCGATCAGGCAGCGATCGGCGCGCCCGGGGCACCGGCAAGCCCTCGCGGCCTGGGGCTCGCCGGCGCAGCGCCGTGCTCGTGCTCGTGCTCGTGCTCGTGCTCGTGCTCGTGCTCGTGCTCGTGCTCGTGCTCGTGCTCGTGCTCGTGCTCGCGCTCGTGCTCGTGCTCGTGCTCGTGCTCGCGCTCGCCAACGCTCCGAAACTTGCGGAGTCCGGGTGGTCAGGGCTCATGGCGCGGCGCCGAGGGGGAGGATTCATCGCACAGCCACCGCTCGGCGCGGGGTAACCCTGCGAACGAATTGGGCCCCTGGCGTTGTGTCGCGATGGAGCGGTCGGTAGCATCGCAGAGTGACTCGCGCCCGTCTGCGGCGTGAGCGAACGGACCATGGCTGACCTTCCCTCACTCCTCGCCGTCCTCGAACACGATCCCGACGACACCCAGGCGCTCGAGGCCCTGGAGGGCACTGCGCGTCAAGCACCGCCCGACCTGCGCACCTCGAGGTTCGCGGCGGCGCGCCGGGTGCTCGCCGGTCGAGGTCGCCCCGATGCGGTCGTCAAGCTGCTCGACGCCGAGCTCGCCGTGACTGGCGAGGTCGATCGCAAGGCCGACCTGTTGCTCGAGAAGGGCATGGTCCTCGATGGTGAGCTGCTCGACGTGCCTGGCGCGCGGTCGGCGTTCGAGGAGGTCCGCGCGTTGCGCCCCGCAGACTCGATGGCCAAGGAGGCGATCGACGAGCTCGACCTCGCGGTCTCGAACTGGAAGAAGTTCGCGGACAAGTACGTCATGGAGGCGGGTGCGTCGACCGATCGCAGCCTCGCGACCGGGTTGTTCGTGTCGGCGGCGGAGGCGTATGTGCGGTTCGCGCCGGACGCGCCCGAGGCCGAGTCCTACCTGCGCAAAGCGCTCGAGGTCGACCCGAAGAACACGAAGGCGGCGTTCCATCTCGGGCGGCTGCTGCGGCGAGCCAGCCGATGGCAGGACCTGACGTCGCTGCTCGACCAGCGTGCGGAGATCGCCCCGACCGTCGAGGAGAAGGTCGCGGCGTTGCTCGGCATCGCCCAGGTGGCGCGCGAGCACTTGCAGGAACCCGAGGCGACGGCGCGAGTCGATGCCGCGATCAAGCGCGTGCTGCAGCTCGATCCGGCTCAGCCGCAGGCGCTGCGCGCGATCACCGACGTCATGGTCAGCGCGGGAAACTGGGTGGCGCTGGTGGGAGCTTACCAGGCGGCCCTCAAGGCGCGGCGCGACATCGAGGATCCGGGGATCCTGCTGCAGATCGCGATGGTGCTGTGGAAGCACATCGGCGATCTCGACCAGGCCGAGGAGTACTTCCGGCGCGTCCGCAAGACCGATCCGGGGCACCCGGCGGCCCTCGATTTCTATCGCGTCTACTACCCGGCCAAGGGCGAGAACCAGAAGCTGCTCGCGATGCTGCGCTCGGTAGAGAAGTCGCCGCGTGCGCGCAGTGAGAGCGTGAGGCCGCTCGGGCTCGAGATCGCCGAGCTCGCCGAGGCGCAGAACAACCCGGAGAAGGCGATCGAAGCCTGGAAGCAGCTGCTGCGCCAGGATCCAGCGACCCAGACCACCGAGACCGGGGCACAGGCGCGAGCCGCGCTCGCCCGACTCTATCGCAAGACGGAGAAGTGGAACGCGCTGCTCGATCTCATGAAGGAGGAGATCGAGCGCCTCCCGGAGACCGAGGTCGCGGCGCGCGTGACGAAGCTCCACGAGGTCGTCGAGATCTATCGCGACAAGCTGAAGCTCGACGTGATGGTGATCAACACCTACAACTCGATCCTCAAGATCGATCCTGACAACCGGCGCGCCACCGACGAGCTGGCGAACAAGTTCCGTGCACTCGGACGGTGGAACGATCTGATCGCGGTGCTGACGCGCAAGAGCGAGGCGCCCAGCGACCTTCCCGATGCCGAGCGGGTGCAGCTGCTGCGCGAGATCGCGGATCTGTGGGCCGAACGGTTCGGCAACTTCGCGAACGCGATCCGACCCCTCGAACGCATCCTCGAGCTGTCGGCCGGCGACGGCGATGCGCTCGCGCGGCTCAAAGAGATCTACACGAAGCGCAAGCAGTGGCGAGCGCTGATCGACGTGCTCGGCCGCGAGGCGGAAGTGCTGGCCGACGACGAGCGTCGCGCGAAGCAGACGGAGATGGCGAAGCTGGCCGCCGAGCGCCTCGGCGATACCCGACTCGCGATCGAGATCTACAACAACGTGCTCGCGTCGTCGGATCCGGCAGGCCACGCCGACACCCTCGCGAGCCTCGCGGCTCTCTACGATCGCGAGAAGCGCTGGCTCGCGCTCGCCGAGATCCTGCACCGTCAGGTCGCGTCCGCGAGGACCGAGCGACCGAAGGAAGCGATCGCGCTGTACGAGAAGCTCGGCAACATCTACTCCGAGCGCCTCGCATCCCCGCAGGCCGCGGCTGCGGCCTGGCAGGAGATCCTCGACCTCGAACCTGGTCACACCAAGGCCCTGCGCACCCTGCGCGAGCTCTACGCGACCGCCGGTAACTTCGCGGGTCTCGAGAACCTCTACGCGCGGCTGGGCCAGGAGGACGAGCTCGTCGAAGCCCTGCTCGGGATCGCCGATCGGCTCGAGAGCAAGGCGCAGCGGCTGCCGCTCGTCGAGCGGGCGGCGCAGCTCGCGCAGCAGCGCGCGGATGTCGCGATCGCTGGAGGCGTACCCGAACCGGTCTCGGCCGAGCGAACGGGCCGGCGCGGACGCGCGGTCGTCAGCGATTCGGGTAAGGACGACGGGCCGGGTGCCCAGGCGCTCGAGCGCGCGCGCCAGGTCTGGGAACGCGTGCTCGCCGTCGAGCCGCAGCACTTCGGCGCTGCCGCGGCGCTTGCCCCGATCTACACGCGCCAGGAGAAGTGGGCCAAGCTCATCACGATCCTCGAGATCGAGCTCGCCACCGCGAAGGACGCGGCGGCGCGGCTCGCGAAGATCTCGCAGATCCGCCAGCTCTGCGAGCAGAAGCTTGCCTCTCGCACGCTCGCGTTCACGTGGACGCTTCGCGCGTTCGATCTCGATCCGACGAGCGAGGTCCTGTTCGCCGACGTGTTGCGGCTCGCGAGCGAACCCGAACAATGGCGTGACACCGCGGCCACGTTCGAACGTCACGCGAATTCGGAGCTGCCCGATCCCGTCAGGCTCAAGCTGTTCCGCGAGCTCGCAAGGATCGCGAGCCGGCGGATCGGTGATGTCGATCGCGCGCGTGGCTTCCATCGCCAGGTCGTCGCGATCTCACCTGACGATCGCGAGGCCGAGCAGCACCTCGAGGAGCTCGCGATCCAGCTCGCCGACTGGCCGGAGCTGCTCGAGTCGTATCGCCGGCGCGCCGCCCGCGAGAAGGATCCGACGGAGCGCGCGTCGCTGCTGATCGAGATCGCCTCGCTCCAGGAAGAGAAGCTCGTCGATCTCGATGGTGCCGCGACCACATACCACGAGGCGCTGGCGGCGATGCCTGGCCAGCTGCGTGCCCTGCGGGCGCTCGCCCGCATCGAGGAGGCACGCGGTGACTGGGACTCGCTCGTCGGCGTGCTCGCGGCGGAGCTCGCGACGATGGGCGCCCAGGCTCCGGACGGCAATCCGCAGGCGCGGTTCGAGCTGCTGATGCGGCTTGGCAATCTCGAAGAGGTGCAGCTCGAGCGCGCCAGTCAGGCGCTCAAGTATTTCCGCGAAGCGCTGTCGGTTCCCGGCGGCGTCTGGCCTCAGGCGGTGGCGGCAATCTCGAAGTACCTCGGTCCGCAGGGCATCAAGGTCGATCCTGTCGAGCGCGTGGAGGCCGCCCGGCTCGTGCTTCCGCAGCTCGAGGCTTCCAGGGACATCACCCAGCAGGCACTGGCGCTCGAAGTGATCCGTGGCGGCGACGCCACGGGTGTGTCCGAGAAGCTCGAGATCGATCGCCAGCTCATGCGGCTCTATCACGCCGAGCTCGGTGATCCGGGTGCGGCGTGGCAGGCGGGCCTGCGGGTGATCGCGGTCGATCCCGCGGACTCCGACGTTCGTCTGGTGCTTGGCGTGCTCGCCGGTCAGCTCGGCCGCGATGGGGAGTGGGTCGCGCAGCTCGCGTCGGCGCTCACCAAGCTGAAGGACAAGGGCCCGACGTCCGAGATCCGCGCGGTCGCCACAGAGCTGGCACGCGTCGCAGGCGAACGGGTCGGCGACCAGGTCACGGCGGAGCGTGCGTGGATCACCGTGCTCGAAGTCGACAATGACGCCTCCGATGCATTCGACGCGCTGACGACGCAGTTCCGCGCCGCGCAACGCTGGAATGATCTCCGCGCGCTGCTGCAGCGCCGGACCGAGGTCGCGCTCGACGACCAGGTCCGCCGCGTCGTGCTGCTCGAGCTCGCGGCCCTCGAGGAGGACGTGCTCGGTCAGCCCGGGCTCGCGATGGCGGCGCACCGCCGCGTCCTCGAGATCGATCCGGGCTACGCCGGGTCGTTCCAGGCGCTCGAGCGACTCTACACCGCGGGTGCGCATTGGCAGGAGCTCGAGGAGCTGCTGGCGCGCCAGGTCGATCACGCGAAGTCGCCGCGCGAACAGCTCGAGCTCGGGTATCGCCGCGCGCAGCTGTTCGCACGCGAGCTCGCCGAGCCGACGCGAGCCGTGGACCTGCTCGAGGACGTCCTCGCGCGCCAGCGGGCCCACGCCGATGCTCGCGAACTACTCGAAGAGCTGCTCGTCTCCAAGCCCGAGGTCACGCTGCGAGCCGCGCGGATCCTCGAGCCGCTCTACGAGCAAGACAAGCTCTGGAAGGACCTCCTCGGCGTGCTGCGTGCGCAACGCAGCCTGGTCGTCGGGACAGAGGCCGTCGAGCTGCTGTCGCGGATCGCCGCGATCGAGGAGACCGAGCTCTCCAGTCCGCGCACTGCATTCGATGCCTGGATCGAGGTGATCGGCCTCGACCCTACCCACGAACGTGCGCGGGTCGAGCTCGCGAGGCTCGCCCCCCACCTCCAGCGCTGGCCGGAGACCACGGCGGCGCTCGAAGCCGCAGCCACGGCTGCGCCGCCGGGGGACATCGTCACGCGGGGCGCGCTACTCGGCGAGCTCGCGTCGTACTACGACGTTCAGCTCGGAGATGCCGACAAGGCGATCAACGCGTATCGCCGGCTGCTCGACACCGATCCGACGAACCCGGTGGCGGTCCGCAAGGCGAGCTCCGCACTCGCACGGCTCTATCAGGACGCGAAGAACTGGCCCGATCTCCGCGCGGTGATGCGCAAGCAGGCCGAATGGGCCGAGGATGCCGGCGAGCGCCGCGCGCTACTCGCCCAGGTTGCCGCGCTCGAGGAGGATCAGCTGCTCGAGCGGGACGCCGCGATCACGACGTGGCGAGACATCCTGCACGATCAGTCGAGCGATGCGGGTGCGCTCAACGCGCTCGAGAGGCTGTATCAGGCCACCGAGAAGTGGCGCGAGCTCGTCGACGTGCTGCGCCGCAAACTCGACCACGCAGAGACGACCGACCAAGCGGCAGCCAGGCTGCTGTTGTCGCGGATCGCCGAGATCCACGAGGTCATGCTCGAGGAACCGGAAGAGGCGATCGCCGCTCATCTCGAAGCGATCGACCGCGACCCGAACGATCGCCGCGCGCTCGCGGAGCTCGCTCGGCTGTATCGTGATGCCCAGCGTCACGCCGATCTGCTCGAGGTGCTCGAGCGCCAGAGCCAGCTCGATCCCGCGAGTCGCACGGCGCTTTCGGTCGAGATCGCTCGGCTGCTCGCGGGCCCGCTCGCCCGTCCTATCGACGCGCTCGAGCGCTGGCAGAGCGTGCTCGACGACGAGCCCGAGCATCCGCAGGCCCTCGCCGCCGTCGAGGCCGCGCTCGACGATCTCGACTACCGCATGATGGCGGCGAACATCCTGCGCCCGGTCTACGACGCGACCAGCCAGCACGCCAAGCTCGCCCGCCTCCAGCTCCGCGCCGCCGAATGGGCCGACGATCCCGCGGCGAAGCTGCGCGCGCTCGGCGAGGTCGTGCGGATCCGCGAGCACAAGCTCGGCGACAAGGTCGGCGCATTCGAGGCCCAGCTGCTCGCGCTCGGTCATGCCGCCGCGGAGCCCGAGCTGCCGCTCGTGGTGGCCGATACCGAGCGGCTCGCGGGAGAGCTCGGCCGCGAAGGTGACTTGATCGACGCGTATCGCGCAATCGCCCCGAACGTACTCGACGCCGAGATCCAGCGTCGGCTCTACCTCGACATTGCCGATCTTGCGCGCGCCGTCCGTCGCGATCTGCCGCTCGCCCGCGAGTACTACCAGAAGGTCCTCGACGGACAGCCCGACGATCAACGCGCGCTCGTCGCGCTCGAGAGCATCTATCGCGACACCAACGATGACGAGCGCCTCGTCGAGGTGCTGCTGCGCCAGGCCGAGGCGGCGAGCTCGGGCGTCGACGGGCGCGTGGGTGCGCTGGTGGAGGCTGCAGGACTCTACGTCCAGCTGCGCCGCCCCGACGATGCGATCTCGACCTGGGACCAGGTCCTCTCGATCGCCCCCGAGCGACGCGATGCGGTCGACGCGCTCGAAGGATTGTACCGCGAGCAGGGCAGGTGGCCCGATGTGGTCGAGCTGTATGAGCGGCGCCTCGGGTTTGCGACCTCGATCGAGGAAGCCGTCGAGCTGCGTGTCCAGCTCGGAGAGATTCACGAGCGGCACCTCCGCGACCTCGAGACCGCGCTCGATAACTACAGCGCCGCGCTCGGCGGAGATCCGCGCAACGTGACCGCGCTTGCCGCCGTCGAACGCTACCTGTCCGATCCGGATCTCCGCGTGGTCGCGGCCGAGGTGCTCGAGCCGATCTACGTTGGCCAGTACCGCTGGACCGACCTGGTCCGGGTCTGCGAGGCCCGGCTCGACGCCGCGAGCGACCCACGCGAGCGGGTGAAGCTGACCCGGTTCGTCGCCCGTCTCTACGAGGAGCAGCTCGAAGACTTCGATCAGGCGAGCCGCTGGTACGCGAAGGTCTTTCGCGAGTCTCCAAGCGATCCTGCGATCCGCGACCAGCTGCAGCGCCTGGCCTCGATCGTCGATAACTGGGCGTTCGTCGCCCAGACGTACCAGCAACACCTCGATGACGAGGCCGGCGACACGGCGGAGTTGCGCGAGATCGCGATCGCGGCTGCCGCGATCTACGACCGCCGGCTGGGCATGGTCGACCAGGCGTACGTCGCGTACCGCCGCGCGCTCTCGATCCAGAGCGAGGATGCGGTCCCGAACGAGCGCGAGCTGATCCGCCGGCTCGAGGAGTTGCTCGGTCGCGCCGAGAAGTGGCCCGAGCTCGTCGCGATCTACGACGACGTGGTCGCCCGAGCAGACGATGATCTTCGCCGCGAGGCGTTGATCAAGCGGGCGCGCCTGCTCGAGGCCGGGGTCGGTGATATCGCCCGTGCCGTCGAAGCCTGGCGCGAGGTCGCTGCCGCCGTCGAGGGAGGGGGGACGCCGGTGGTCGAGCACGCGTACCGCGAGGCGGTCTCCGAGCTCGAGCGGCTGTATCGCCTGCGCGAACAGTGGCGTGAGCTTGTCGATCTGTTCGAGTCGCGGCTCGCTCGCTCGCAGAACCCGACCGAGACGGCCGAGCTGCGCCTGCGGCTCGCCGAGTTGCTCGAGACGGAGCTCCAGGATCTACGGGCCGCGATCGATCAATACGAGCACGTGATCGCCGAAGGTCGACTCTGGGAACGCGCCGTCGCCGCGCTCGAGCGCCTGGTGGTGCACGAGGCTCATCGCGAGCGCATCACCGAGCTCCTCGAGCCGGTCTATCGCGACCAGGACTGGTGGCAGAAGCTCGTCGTCATCCTGGACGCCAAGCTCGACTACGTCCGCGATCCGATCGACCGGGTCGGCGTGCTGCACGAGATCGCGCTGATCCATGAACAGCGCGGCGGAGCGCTTCAGCTCGCCCTCGAGGCCCTGGCTCGGGCCTGGCGGATCGATGTCGCCGACGACGAGAGCCTGGCGAAGCTGCTCTCGCTCGCGGGCAAACTCGAGGCCTGGGACGAGACGGTCGACACGCTCGAGGCAGGCGCCGCTGCTGCCCCGAACTCTGACATGAGCTCGGCGCTGTGGGCGCGGACCGCCGAGATCCACGAGGTGCACCGCAGCGATCTGCCACGCTCGATCGCGGCGTGGCGCAAGGTCGAGGAGGCCCGCCCCGACGACGTGGTGGCGCTCACCGCGCTCGATCGTCTGCTCGCGGTCGGGGGCCGCGTGGACGAGCTCGTGGTGGTCGTTGCGCGC
>JAGSPR010000465.1 GCA_018262455.1 Deltaproteobacteria bacterium
AGCTCGAGAAGTACGGCATCGAATGAAGCCGGCACGGCGTGGGACACAGCGTTCCATCCCGTGCGGAGGCGTCGCGGTCGCCGCCGCGGTATGTAGCGCTTCGTGAGCTACACGCTGGATCGATCCCCGAAGACGTGCGCGCTCGCGCCGCACATCGGGCTCCTCGACGCAGATCTGCCGGCCGCCGAGGCGCTCGCGCCATGAAGGCACTCGAGAAGTACGAGCCCTACGCATACGCGCTGCTGCGGATCGTCGCGGGCACGATGTTCGCGTTCCACGGCGTGCAGAAGGTCATCGGCTGGCTCGGCAATCCGCAGCCGATCGGAACGCAGCTGTGGATCGGCGGCGTGATCGAGCTCGTCGGCGGCGTGCTGATCGCGATCGGCCTGTTCACGCGCTGGGCCGCGCTGATCGCGTCGGGCACGATGGCCGTCGCGTACTTCCAGTTTCACTGGAAGCTCGAGCTCGCCGGCTACAAGTGGCTGCCGGCGATCAACCGAGGCGAGCTCGCGGCGCTAGGCGTAGTCGCGGGTCTGATCGACCACGCCATCGTGATCGCGGTCGCGTTCCTCGCGTGCGAGGCGGCCCTTGTCACACGTGCCGGTGGATATCGCCCGGCGGCACGGTGTGCCCCGCCGCCCGATCTCTACGGCCGCGGTTGCGATCACCGTTATAGTGCCGCGGTGACAGCGCCCAGCACCGGCTTCGAGCTTCGCGGTCGTGATGGTGACGAGACTCGGCTCCTGGTGGGGGACGTCGGCTATTCGCTCGCGGTGCCGGGCCACCCGCGCGTCATCGCGCCGCCCGCCGAGGCGCCTCGGTACGACGTCCTGCTGAAGCTCGACGACGCGGCCGTCGAGATCGGGCTGCGGGTCGAGGAGGTCGGCCCGACGACCGTCGACCGTGACGAGCTGGCGACGACTCTTGTCACGACGTACGGGCAAGCGCGCGCCGCGGACCCCGCGAAAGCGGTCGGCCAGCATCCGGGGCGCAGGGGACGCGCGGCCGGGTCCGACGCCGCGGCCGGCGCGACGTACCTGCTCCGCGACGACGACGACGTGATGGAGTTCTTGCTGGTGACGCTGCGCGAGAATGCTGCGCTCTACCTCACCGCCCGGTTTCGCCGCTCACAGGTCAGCGTGTTCGGGTGGGGCAGCCTGCGTTCGATCCTGCTCAACCATCAGTCGTGGATGCCCGGGACGCTGCCGTCGCTCGACGCCCGCGTGGCGGCGGTCGCGGACGTGCTGTGTCGCGACCTCGACGGCATCGAGTCGCTGCACGACTATCGGGGCTGGGCCTGGGGCTGCTACTCGGCCGCCGACAATCGCCCCGGAGCGGGCGAACTGTCGTGGCGCGCTCTGAGTCCGGCGATGGGGAACTGAGATGGCGTTTCGTCGCGTCGCGTATCACCGCTCGAAGTTCCTGATCGTCGTCGGACTCATCGGCCTCGCGTCGATCGTCGGCAACTCGTTCGTGTTGCGCTGGGATCCGCCCGAGGACCTCGCGATCGCCGCCGTCTTCGGCAGCCTCGTCATGATTCTCATGATCGCGCGCGGCCTCACAGGCTCGTGGTCCTCGAAGCAGCTGCGCGTCGATGTCGCGGCCGGGCAGCTCAAGCTTCCCGACGGATCGATCCGCAAGCTCGACGAGCTCGGCGCGCTCACGATCGAGAAGAAGTTCATCCCGCCGCCGAACCCACGCAAGGTGCGCGTCCCGCTGCACGACTACCTGCTGCGCGCGGCGAACGTCGAGTACTACCTGTTCGACTCGAACTACGAGTCCGAGACGATGCTGCGCTACTCCGCCATCGACGCGGCCGTGCTCCAGTACAAGCTGCGCCGCATCCTCGAGCGCCCGACCGTCGAGGGCTCGTCGTATCGCGCGGGCCCCGACGCCATGCCCGAGATCCTTGAGGCGGCCGGCACGCCGAAGCGCGCCCGCACGACGCTGCAGAAGCTCACGCGCGATCACGACGCGCACGTGCGCGAGCAGGCCGCGAAGCTGCTGCCGCTCGTCGGCGCTTGATCACGGTCGCAGCATCGCGAACAGCTTCTTGCCGTTCTCGTCGACTTGCTGTCTTGGCCGATGTCGCGCCGAGCGCACGTCACGAAGCGGTCGAGATCTACGTCCCCGAGCTGGCCGCGCTGCCGCCGCGTAACTGCGCGGTGAAGGTGCGCACGAGGTCGTCGACCAAGGCGTCGCGCGTGTGGATCAGGGGAGCCTCGTCCGCCATCTCGACAACCCCCTCGACGGTGAGCATGCCCAGCACGGACGTATGGGCGAGGAACGCGAGGCGCCGCCCGTCGATGCGCTGGTCGATGCGACCCGCACGCTGGTCGTGGCGAATCTTGTCGGCGACCGCCCCGTACATGCGGTCGTTGAACGGACGGATCCGCGCGAGCATCTCGGGGCTAAGGCGTGCCGCTCCCGCCGGGCCGACCTGCGGCACCAGGTAGGCCAGGCGCAGCTCGTCCATACGGCTGCCGTAGTCTGCGGCCGAGCTCCGGATCAACGTCTCGATCGCCTCGGCGCCGGAAGCGGCGTTCGCGACGGCGTTGCCGACCACCTCGGCATGACTACCGAGGCTGAGGTAGATGAGCTCGAAGACGAGCGCTTCCTTCGAGTCGAAATAGTAGTAGAGAGCGGCCTTCGTGAGCTCGAGGTTGCGCGCGACGGCAGACAGGGTCAGCCCGGCCACCCCCTCGTTCAGGAGCACTTCGCGCGCGGCCTCCAGGATCTCTTCCCTCACCTGATCCTGGCGGCGTTTCTTCAGCGAACTGCGCCGATTCATCGCCGATTTCTACCACGAGTCGGTTAATTTGACCAATCGGTAACTTTTTTCTACCGTAGGTAGATTCTTGTGATAGGGTCTCGTCATCGACTCGCTCCAACGACGGAGACACCGTGGCAGACATCGTTTCCGAGAAGATTCGCCTGTTCGCGTTGCCCACCGGGTGGGGTGTGCCGTTCGGCACCTCGGCCCCCTTTCCGCTCAAGCTCGCCACCTGGCTCCGCATGGCGGAGATCGCGTTCGACTTCGTGGTCGCCCCAGACCCGAGCAAGGGTCCCAAGGGCAAGTCGCCGTGGATCGAGTACGGGACGGTCCGGATGGGCGACAGTGCGCTCATCATCGAGCACCTCGAGGCGTGCTTCGGCGTCGATCTCGACGGGCACCTCGACGCACGCCAGCGTGCGCACGCGCTGGTCGTCCAGCGCATGCTCGAGGACCACTACCACCAGTGCTTCGAGCACCAGCTGTTCTTCGGTCGGGGAGGGAACGAGCGGCTTCGCGAGTTCGCGGCCCTCATGCCGATTCCACTGCGGTGGCTGGTCCCGTCGGTACTCAAGCGAGCCTTCGGCAAGCAGCTGTACGCCCGCGGCATGGGGCGCCACTCGCAGGAGGTCATCATCGCGCAAGGCAAGGCCGATCTCGACGCGCTCTCCGCGTTGCTCGGGGACCAGCCCTACGTTTTGGGCGACCGGCCAGCGTCGATCGACGCGTGTGTCTTCGGGTTCCTCGGCGTGTCGCTCTACGTCGCGGGCGACAACCCGCTCTATCGGTACGGCGCCTCGCTCGAGAACCTGATGCGCTACTGCGAACGCATGCGGGCGCGCTACTTCCCCGAGACGCTGACCACGCTCGCCCCGCTGTTCGCGACCGAGCCCGCGGTGAGGAGCGCGCACGCGAACGACCCGAAGGTCGTCGCGTGACCGCGGCACCGCCCACCCACGCTCCAGCCGCGCTTGGTTCGCCATGTTCGGTGGCGCCGGCGACGCCGATCCTGTTTGCCGATCACGGCTGCCCCTTCGCGCATCGCGTGCTCGCGCTGTTGGCACACCTGGGGACGCCGGTCGAGCGACGCGAATCATCCATCGGGGCGAAGCCAGAGGGCCTCGATCGGTACTCGTCGAGCAAGCGCATCCCGCTGCTCGTCCACGGGAGCCTCGTGCTCACGGAGTCGCGCGTGATCATCGAGCACCTCGCCGACTACCATGCCTTCGCGGACGCCTATCCAGCGGAGCTCGACGCGCGCAGCCTGCATCGTCACGCGATGGTCTGGATGGACCGCGTGATCGTCCCGCTGCTGTTCGGTCGGGCGCACGCCGCGGGCGACGAGGCGCCTCTCGATGACGCGCTGACGGCCGTCGCACTCGCGACCGCCACGCACCCGCCGACCCCGTGCCTGCTGGCGCTTCACGTCGCCCCGATGTGGCTGCGCTTTCGCTGGTCGCAACCGACGGGTGCCGTGACGCGTGCGGTCGAAGCACGCGCCGCTCTGTGCAACTGGCTCGACGCCACGATCGAGCTCGCGTGCGTGACCCGTACGGCTCCAGATCCCGTCTCGCACCTGCAAGACCTGGCGCGAGCGCAACTCCACCGCGAATCGAGGACATCATGAAGATCACCAACACCCAGTCCAACACGACCCTCTGCGAGATCTCCGACGGCATCTATCGCATCAGCACGCCCATCCCTCCCAACCCGGCGTTGCCTCCCGGCTTCACGTTCAACCAGTTTCTGATCGACGACGACCAGCCGCTGCTGTTCCACACCGGCCCCCGCAAGCTGTTCGGCCTGGTGCGCGAGGCGATCGAGGCGGTGATGCCGATCTCGAAGCTTCGTTACGTCGGCTTCTCGCACTTCGAGTCCGACGAGTGTGGGAGCCTCAACGAGCTGCTGGCGGTCGCCCCCGACGCATCGCCGCTGTGCAGCGTGGTCGGCAAGATGGTCTCCATCGATGACTTCGCCGACCGCGAGGCGCGTGGCATGGGCGACGGCGAACGGCTGTCGCTGGGCAAGCACACGGTGCGATGGCTCGACGTCCCGCACCTGCCCCACGGGTGGGACTGCGGCTACCTGTTCGAGGAGGCGACCCAGACCTTGCTGTGCGGCGATCTGTTCACGCAGCCCGGAGACAAGCACGACCCGATCACCGAGGGCGACATCCTCGAGCCCAGCGAGCAGATGCGCTCCCAGATGGACTACACCTCTCACACCACGCAGACCGACGCGCTGATCGCCAAGCTGGCCGCCACGTCACCTCGCACGCTCGCCTGCATGCACGGCGCGTCGTGGAAAGGCGACGGGGCCGCGCTGCTGGGTGAGCTCGCCAGGCGCCTGAGGGGCTAATCAATTCGTTGCAGATCGGCGCGCGTAGAACGCTGCACCTGAGCAACCGTGACGAGATCGGCGACTCGGACTTCGCGCACCGTAACGCTTGAACGAACGTGTCACGGTGCGGTTGGAGGTGAGTCGTCCAGCGGACGATCAGCTCCCCCCTCGCGACGACGAATACGAGATCGCGAAGTCGCGGACCTGATGGCGCTGGCGACGGTGGCGAAGTGCGGACGGCGTCGAGGACGGTGGCGAAGACGTGT
>JAGSPR010000466.1 GCA_018262455.1 Deltaproteobacteria bacterium
TACCGGCGCGCCGAGAACCTCGAACGGGAAGGACTGCACTCGCAGGAAGAGCCGGCACCGATCGATACGCTGAAGGTCAGCCCCCGAGCGCGAGCGACGGAGCCAAAGGCCATGAGCGGACGAGACGAGATCTCGAAGGTGTCCGGTGGAATGCCCGAAGGAGAACCCCTCACGATCGCGCACGTACATGCGCACATGACCGCAGACGACTCCCGACCGAACCTGCAGACAGGTGGGAGCGTGCCGGATCAAAACGGCACCCGGTTCATGACCTTCGCGAGGACATCGCAGGCGTCCAGGCGGTTCACCCGAGCCGTCGATCGATCGCCCCTTCAGCCAGGACACGTCGCATGGCTACGGAGATCACGATCCCGATCGGAGGAATCTCGCTCGAGGGCACGCTCTCGGTGCCCGACCGGGCCGTCGGGTTGATCCTGTTCGCGCACGGTAGCGGCAGTAGCCGCCACAGCCCGCGCAATCGCCATGTCGCCGCGCTCTTCAACGAGCGCGCTCTCGGGACCCTGCTGTTCGATCTCCTGACGGCCGAAGAGGAGCGCATCGACGAGATCGACGCGACGTTGCGGTTCGACGTCGAGATGCTCGCCGAGCGGCTGATCGCCGCGACCGACAGCATCCTCGCGATGGGATCTGCGCGCGGCCTGCCGGTCGGGTACTTCGGCGGCAGCACGGGTGCTGCGGCCGCGCTGATCGCAGCGGCCCGACGACCGGCACAGATCGCCGCCGTGGTCTCGCGTGGAGGACGTGTCGACCTGGCGGGTGCCTCCCTCCCCGCGGTGCGTGCACCGACGCTGATGATCGTCGGTGGCGACGACATCTCGGTGCTCCAGATGAACCGAGAGGCCGCCGCGCGGATGACGGCGCCACGCGAGCTCATCGTGATCCCGGGGGCGACACACCTGTTCGAGGAACCGGGCGCGCTCGACGAGGTCGCGCGGCTCGCCGGCTCGTGGTTTCTCGATCAGTTCACCGAGCCACACGTGAAGGCGTCCTGATCCGGCGGAGGTGCCGCGGGTGACGGCCCACGCCCCGTGGTTGGGGATATACTCGTCGGGATGAGAGGGCTCGCCGGCCGAACCTCACGTCGCGGGCGCCCATGATCGCCCGCGGCTGGTGGCCGCTGCAGCGCTGGCTGGCCGCGCGACCGGTGCTGGCGATCCCGCTCGCCTGCGCACCGATCACGACGCTGGTCGGGCTGTGGCGGCCGCCCGCAGAACTGTGGCCGTCCGCGCTCGCCGCCGCCGTGGTGCTGCTCGCGCCGGTCGTGATCGCCAGGGGCGACGGCTCGCGGCGGCGCCTGGCCGGACGCGCCACCGGCGCGGCGATGGCGATCGCGCTGCCGCTCGTCCTCGCGGCGCTCCTCGTCGACGTGCGGCTCCTGATCCCGATCGCTGCCGCCCTCGCGATGGCCGTGCTGCTGCCGGCGGTGTTGCCGTTGCGCGCACCCGCGGCCGACGCGGAGCTGGCATCGGAATCCGGATCCACCCGTGCGCGGTGGCTGGTGCCGCTCGTGGTGCTGACCACGCTCGGCGTGGTCATCGCGATCCGATCGGGCGTGCGCTTCGCCGTCCCCGATCTGGATGCGAACATGGTCACGACCATCGCCGGTTGCGCTGCGTTCTGGTTCGCGATCAGCATGCGTCCGCTGCTCGGCCTCGCCATCGCCGCGGCGACGGTCCTGGCACTGGCGATGTCCGCCTCCTCGATCGCAGCGGCCTCGCCGATCACGGTGGCCCTCGCCCTGCCGACGCCGCTGGCCGTCTGGTTCCAGCGCGAGTCGGCGGGAGGGTTCCCAGCCTGGACGCCCGCGGTGATCGCCCTCGCCACCGCGGCGGCCTACGCGGCGGATCCCGCCGGGCCGGTGATGATGGTGGTGGCGGTGCTGACCTGGCTGGTCGCCGCGACGTATCCGGCACACGCATCGATCGCCCACCCCGACGAACGAAGCCGCGCCGGCATCATCGCGTGGTCGCAACGCGTGTTCGCCGGCCTCGAGCCCTACTGGCGCTTCTACGCCCGCGCGAAGCTCGCCCAGGATCCGATCTACGATCGCCTCGCCGGCGAGGACCGCACCTGGGGCCGCGTCCTCGACGCCGGCTCCGGCCCCGGCCTGACCGCAGTGCTCGCCGCCGGCCGCGGCGACACCACCGCCTATCTCGGCATCGATCTCGATGTCGACAAGCTGCTCGTCGCGCGCCGCGCGTTGCGGCTGAGCGGTCGCGGCCTCGGCGACATGTGGCGCCTGCGCCGCGAACGCCTGCCGCTGGCGAACCCGCCGCCCGAGCGCTTCGACACCATCCTCGTGATCGACGTCCTGCACTACTGGCCCGACGACGTGCAGGCAGCGACCCTGGCGCAACTGGCATCGCTGCTCCAGGACGACGGCCGCCTGTACCTGCGCGAGGCCGTGGCCGGTGCCGACACCGACGCCGGCCACGTCGAGCGCGGCGAGCGCTTCACCACGTTCTTCGGGCTCAACCCCGAGAACGCGCTGACCTTCCTGTCGACCGCGCAGATCGCCGCACTGATCGCCGGCTCCGGACTCGCCGTCGAGAGCGAGGAGCCGATGGGAGGCGAGAACCGCCTGTGGGTCTGCCGCAGGAGCTAGCGAGGCGAAGGAGGTCGACCTGTGCTGGGGGTTGCAAGCTCGAAGATGTTGCCTGCGCGACCGACGCGACGGAGACTTGGATCATGAGGGCGTACCGGGTCGGGGCCGCGAGCGCGCTGGCGGTGGTGTGGCTCGCGGGGTGTGCCGGCGACGACCTGCGTCTCGACGGCGTCCACTACCAGTACGTGGTCAGCGAGCTGCGGGTTCCCACGAACGCCGTGACGGCGCGCGAGAATTCCCTGGACCTCGATGGCAATGACTCTACCGACAACCAGCTCGGCCAGGTGTTCGGCGCACTCAACCAGAATGGGCTCGGCGTCGGGGACACCGCGCGCGAAGCCTTGCTGCGCGGCGGCCTGGTCATGCTCGCCGACCTCGAGACCACCGACTTCGAGAACACCAAGATCTCGGGCTTCACGACCTACCTGGGTAGCGATCCGGATCCGGCCCCTTGCCTGGACCCGGCCCGCCTCGAGAGCTGCGGTCAGCACGTGCTCGGCCAGGGGCACTTCTCTGTCGACGACAGCTCGGCGTCCGACCACGCGGTCGCCCCGATCGTGGATGGCGTCTTCATCGATACCGTCGGCGTGTTGCCGGTCGAGATCGCGATCGATCCCAGCATGCCGATCCGCCTCGATCTGCGCGGCGCACGCGTTCGGCTATCACAGCTCTCGGAGGGCCACGTCTCCGGCATCCTCGGCGGCGGGATCACCCAGGCCGACATCGACGGCGTCGTGATTCCCCAGGCCACCGCCCAGATGAATCGGATCGTCCAGGCCGAGTGTGCACAGCCGAGCGGGCAGCCGCCGTGTGGCTGCCTCGGTCGCGCGGATCTCTTGCAGTACGTGTTCGACGACGACGACGACTGTCAGATCGAGGTCGGCGAGATCTCGACCAACAGCCTCGTGCGCAGCCTGCTCGATCCCGACATCGTCGTCGACGGTCAGCCGCTGCTGTCGTTCGGCGTCGGTGTCGAGCTGGCGACCGCGACGTTCACCGCACCCTAGATCCGGACGGTCAATCCCGCAGCGTCAGCTCGGCGCGGGCCAGCACCTTCGTCTTGCGCATGAGCCGCACCACGTAGGTCCTGTTCGACTCGAACCCCGCGGCGATCGTCGCCGTGGTGTGTGCGATCACGAGGCCCTTCTTGGCCGGCACCTCGATCGACTGGATCGTCGTGTTCGGCTGCTTGTCGGTGACGGCCGCGAACACCAGGGTCACGGGTGCAGAGTCCGTACGCTTCGGCAGCACGCCGACCAGGTTGATCTCCCACGGCGGTCCCTTGATCAGGTCGTAGCGGCGGTCCTTGGTCGCGTTCGCCTTCAGGTAGCCCGCGAGCTCGTCGCTCGTCGACGGCGCGGGATCGGGAGAGATCACGATCTGTCCCTGGTAGGCGCGAACCCCCTTCGAGTCCGCGCTCGCGAGCCCGGCCACCATGGCGACGACGGCGACGACCCAGAGCGTCCTCATGGAGCGAGCCTACCTCGCCGCTCGCGTACGAGGATAGGCTCGCACGCGATGGCCACCATTCGACAAGCGGCGTTCCCTCGCGATCTGCAGCACGTCGATCGACTGTGGTTCGAGTACCTCAGCTGGGGAAACGACGGGCTGCAGGAGCATTTCGGATTTCGCCTGCCGGTGCGCGAGGCCGTCGACCATGACCTCGCGACGATCGACAAGTTCCAGCCGCCCGACGGGCGGCTCCTGCTCGCCGTCGAGGACGACGTGGCCGTCGGCATCGGGTGCCTGCGCCGGATCGGGCCCGACACCGCCGAGATCAAGCGCATGTACGTGCAGCCGTCGCACCGGCGGACCGGTCTGGGTCGCGGCATTCTCGACGCCCTGGTGGTGGCCGCGCGCGACGCGGGCTACCGGCGGCTGCGCCTCGACAGTCCCAACTTCCTGGCCGCGGCGCACGCGCTGTATCGGTCCAGCGCGTTCGTCGACATCGAGCCGTACGCGGAGAGCGAGATCGCGGATCAGTACAAGGCTCACTGGGTGTTCATGGAGCGCACGCTGTAGGCGCTCGGCGCCCGCTACTTCGAGCGCTTCGTCAGCGTCAGGTTGCCGACGTGCGTGACGTGGCGCGTGCACTTGCCGCCGTACACCTTCGTCGCCTCCGGGCGGCTCGTCTGCGCGACGATCTTCTCGCCGCCCTTGCCGTCGGACGTGAACCTTCCGCGGAACTCGAGCGCGACGCCCGGGAAGGTCGGGAGATCGACCGTGCGCGCATCGTTCGCCGTGGTGCGCCAGCCCCCGTCGCTGTCCTTGCGGCGCGCGTGGTCGGTCATCCGGATCGGGAAGCGCGTCTGCTTGAGGACCGTCGCGGTGATCAGCACGTTCATGTTCTTCAG
>JAGSPR010000177.1 GCA_018262455.1 Deltaproteobacteria bacterium
TCGCCGCGCGAGGTGCACCAAACTTGGCGGCCAAGATCCGGTCGACGCGCGCGCGCTCGACCTCGCTGCCGTCGTGAGGGACCGCGAACGCGACCTTGGTGACGACGTCTTGGTCGAGAAAGAGCTTGATGACGAGGCCCTGCGTCGAGTACTCGATGTTGTCGAAGCGGAGCTCGAGGACCTTGCCCGGCATGCCGAACGCGGCGCGTGAATTGGGGAAGCTGATCCGATCGGAATACGACGCCTTGATCTCACTGCTGCTGCTGCCGAGGAAACGGCGCGGCGTCTCGAGGTCCATCAACCCGGGGCCGGCGCCGACGTAGACCTCGAGAGGCACGTAGGGCTCGATGGTGAGAAGTCGCCACTGGTTGGTCGCGCGCACACAGGTCTTCTGGTTGAGCCAGAACCGGTCGCCGTGGCCGAGCTCGCCGTTTGCGAGCCGATGGTGGATCTCGAGGGGAGGCCCCCAGGCCCGTGCCACCGCGGGCTCCCAGGCCTCCTCGAGCTTCTCCGCCCCGGTCTGATCTGCAAAGGCCATCATGCCGAGCGTGAGCTGATCGAAGCGACCTTTGTGAGCCGGCGTCAGGTGGCCGAAGGTCGCCTTGTACGAAACTCGCCCGGCGTGCTCGTGCTCCACCCACGACCACAACAGCATCGTTGGCGAGATGGCCTCGACCTCCGCCTGGCTCATGCCGAATTCGAACGCGGCGAATTCGCCGAGTAGCGCAGGCCCCGACGTGTTCGCAAGCCAATCGGCAAGATCGCGCTCCACGCGGAGCTTCCCGTTGCCGAGGTAGGAACCTGCCGCACCGCGCAGCGGATCCAGTCGCAGCGGGGCACATGGGGTCTCCCGGGTTCGCTCGCGCGCCATCTTGGTGGTGCCGTTGCTCGGGACGCCCGCGCCCTTCGCAGAGTCGTTCGACCGATCATTCGATGGGCCGGTGCACCCCGCAAGACCGAGGGCGACCAGGAGCGGCGCATGGAGCTGGCGTGGAGACACTGTGAGTCGAATCTCGCACGAATCATCGCGCTCGTTGCTGCATCGTGATCGACGACCTCGCAGGTGTACGCCGCGTCGGAAACTAGCCCGGCAGCAGGGGGCGGGCGAGCGCGCTCATCGCCCGGGCGAGCTCGAGGTCGAGCGCGGTGATGCCGCCGGCGTCGTGGGTCGTCAGGTCGATCCGCACCGTGTGATAGACGTTGCACCACTCCGGGTGATGGCCGAGCTTCTCGGCAACGAGCGCCGCGCCGGCCATGAAGCTGAACGCGGTCACGAAGTCGGCGAACCGGAGCGAGCGGTGAAGCTTGTCGCCGACCCGGGTCCAGCCGTCGAGCGTCGCGAGCTCTCGGGTGATCGTGGCGTCGTCGAGTCGCGTGAGGCCTGGCATGGGACGAAGGTAGCCTGCTAGACCGCGGGGACCACGCCGGGAGGCGCGGTGTCGTCGACGATCTCGAACGCGGCGCGCGACGAGTGCAGGGTGAGCGCTGGCAGGCCGGGACGCCGCAGCGTCAGCTCGCAGCGCGCGATCTTCGAGTTCAAGCAGATCTTCGTGCCGCCCGGCGGGTTCGCGTAGCGCAGCGCGACGAACTCGGTGGGCTCGGCATGAATGCGCAGCGCGAGCGAGCCCTGGCGATCGGCGGTCTCGATCGTCCAGTCGTAGGGAACGTAATGGCCGCGTGCACGGACCGCGCGGACGAGGCCGTTCCACGCGAGCGTCTCGTCGCCGAGCCGCAGCATGACCGGGCTCATCCACGGCGTCCACACGGGCCCCAGGCGCAGCCGCGCGGTCGAGCACTCGAGGAACACGTCGGGGGCCTCGTCGAAGCCGGCGACCTGACCCCACGCGTAGCGATCGGTGTGGCGCGAGCCCCAGTTGTGGTTCTGGCTCCCGACCCAGTCCTCGATCACGATGCGGGTGCCATCGACCTCGATCGTGCCGGAGAACCGGGCGAGCGGATTGCCGACGAGCACCTTGGCGCGCGGCACGGGCGCGCGATACAGCCGCTCGGGCAGCAGCAACAGCGGCGAGCCTCCGCCTCCGTATCGCAGGTCCCACGTGATCGTGTGGTCGGCGGTGGCCGCGCTGCCGTGCAGCGACCCGCGCTCGAGGCGAGCCTGCCCGATCGTGACGTCGAGGCGGTCGCGGGCGAATGCGCACCCGGCGATCGGAAACACCTGCTTGACCGCGACGATCTTCCCGCCGCTCGCGGCGCCGATCGGCTGCCCGCGCTCGAACATGATCGCCCACAGCTCGCCGACCGCATCGGCGGGGCGGCCGGCCGGCGCGAAGATCGTGTAGCGGATCCAGAACGCGCGGGCACCGGCCGGGTCGTTGCCGCGCAGGAACCAGCTCTCGTAGTGGCCGTCGGCGGAGCCGGGCGTGTACCGCGCGCCGTTCCAGCGATCGCTCGGATGACTGTCGGTCGGCATCGCTTGCAGCGTAACGGATCTTCGCGTGCGCGCAGGGGTAGTATCCGCCGTATGAACAACCTGCGTAGCGTGGTGGTGCTCGTGGTGGCGGCGATCGCGCCGGCGGCGATGGCGAAGAAGGTCGCCCCGAAGGTCGATGTCGTGGCGGCCTCGCTCGGCGAGCTGCGCACCGCGGCGAACTGCCAGGACAAGGCGTCGCCGTGGCGGCCATGGTGCATCGCCGCGGAGTTTCCGAGCGGGACCGCCGGCGAGCTGCCGAAGGGCAAGATCCTCGTCGGCATGACCGTCGAGCTCCAGCAGGGCAAGGACGCCAAGCAGGCGCTGTCCGACAAGGTCAGCTTCGTCGCGCTCGCCATCGACCAGGACGGCAAGGCCAAGCTCACCGACGTCAAGCCGACCAGCAAGGACGAGGAGCAGGCCGTCATGGAATCGATCTTCAACACCACCGCGGTGTTCAAGGGCAAGGGGCCCACCGAGTGGACGTGGACCGGCCAGACCCAGTCCCGCATGCGCAAGGTGGGCGCGTTCTGGGTCGTGATCGAGATCCCCAAGGCGGGCAACGGCGTGTTCGCGACGATCCTCACCGACGCCTGGAAGTGATCCGGCGCCGGCGCCCAGCGATCACCAGGCGCCGCCGAGCAAGATCCGGAGCGCCGGGCCGGCCTCGCTCGTGTAGCCCTCGGCCGCGAGGTCGAAGCTGAGATCGTCCGGCTTCTCGGATCGCCGGCCGGCGTGCTTCCAGGTGACTGCCGCGCCACCGGTGGTGGTCTCGGGCGAGGCGCGGAGCATGGCGCCGACGACCAGCGTGTTCTTGCGGCGCTTGACCGCCGTGCGCTGGGCCATCACCGTCGCGACGCGCCCGAGCGTGGTCGCCGACGCGTGGAGCAACGTGCGGCGCCCCTCGACGCGCGCCCAGCCCTCGACCCCGAGCTTGTCCTCGAGCTCGTGCTGTCGCGAGCGGGCGCGACCGGCGACCCCGACCATGATCGGCCAGCCGGAGGACCGCTCGTAGCTCGCGCCGGTGGCGATCTCGTCGTGGAACCGCGACTCGCCCACCCGCCAGTCGCCCGGCATCCCGTCGTCGAGATGCGGCACCCGCTGGTAGGCGACGAACACGTCCGACCGGCCCTCCTTGGAGGCATCCCAGGTCACCGCGAGCCGCGGCGAGGTCACGGTCGCGCGGTCGCCGTCGAACAGCCGGGTGTCCGAGCGCACGCCGAGCTCGAGCTCGACGTTCGGCTTGACCTGCCAGGTGTCGCCGGCGGCCAGGCTGACCTCGTCGTGGCGCGCGCGTCTGCGGAAGCCCGATCCACCGCCCGCGACGAGCCGGAGCTGGTGGTAGCCGGAGGCCCGCTTGCGCCACGTCAGGCCGGCCTGCGCGGCGACGCGGTTCGTGAGGTCCGAGGACGGCCCGATCGCGCCCGCCGCGGCGTCCGGCGTCAGCTCGAGCTGCTCGGCACTCGCGGTCCCGTCGAGCGTCAGCTTGTTGTCGTCGAACTTCGAGATCCAGCGCAGCCCCGACCAGCCATCGCGGGTCCGCGGGTCGGGAGCCTGGGCGAGGCCGATGACCGACAGCTGATGCTCCGCAGACTGCGCGTAATTGATCCGGAGCATGCCGGAGGCGCCGAGCGTGCCGTCGCCGGCGTAGTGGGCGACGAGCCCCGCGGCGAGCCAGGCCTTGTCATGCACGAGCGGGCCGGCTGCCACGAGCTCGGCGCCACCGGCGGTGGTCGCGGCGGCGTCGCGCGCGAGCTCGAACAGGACGCGCGCGTCGCCGTGCGTCTCGTTGCTGCCCGAGCGCAGCGACACGGCGGAGGCGCCGCCGGTCCCCATCGCGGCATCGATCGGCACCCGCAGCGTGTAGGTCGCGACCTCGTCGAGGAATGCGGTCGGGATGCCGGGCGCGCGTTGCAGGCGCGCGGCACCCTCGAGCGTGGTCACGGCCGTCCGCGGATCGGCGCTGGCCGCGGGCGCGATCCAGTCGCGGTGCGTCCGATCGCGGGACACCGGGGACCGCCCGCGCGCGACGGTGAGCCCGAACCGCGGCACGGAGGTGAGCTCCGGACCCGGCTCCCACGGGAAGTCGAAGCCGTGGTCTGCTTGCGGCTGCTCGGTGATCCAGGTCGTCCCGCGCTCGATGTCGACGTCGGCAACTTCGAGCTTCGGGAGGACGAACGTGGCGTCGAGGTAGTAGATCGTGACCTCGTAGGTGCCGGGCGACAGGGCGAGCGTGTAGCTGCCGGTCTCGTCGGTGATCGCGGGCTCGCTGGTATCCGAGCCGGATCGAGTTGCGATCACGGTGGCGCCGGCCAAGGGCTCGCTGGAGCGCTTGCTGCGCACGTTGCCGTGGACCTGCACGGTCCCGTTCACGACGGCCGGCGCGACCGGGCCCGCGTCGGTGGCCCCGGCGCACGGGTCACCCGGGGCTTCGGCGCACGGGTCACCTGGGGCCTCGGCGCACGGGTCATCGTCCGCCAGCGCGGTGCGGCCCACGGCTGCGAGGAGCGCGATCGACAGCCAGCGGTGGTGCACCTGATGGTGATCGCAGCGATTCCTGCCCGAAGCCCGGGGCTCGTGATGACAACGAGTGGGAGGCTGCGAGGCCGAGCAAGCACCCCGCGACAGCTATAGTGCGCGCATGGCCTTCATGACCCCGGAGCAGTGGCGGGCCGGCGGTGACCACTTCCTGTGGCGCGGCGAGCAGATCTTCTTCCGCGTCGAGGGGACCGGCGAACCGCTGCTGCTCATCCACGGGTTTCCGACCGCGTCGTGGGACTGGTTCGCGGTGTGGCCGGCGCTGATCGAGCGCTACCGCGTGCTGACGCTCGACATGATCGGGTTCGGGTTCTCGGCCAAACCCCGCGGGTTCGACTACTCGATCTTCGCCCAGGCCGACCTGTTCGAGGCCCTGCTGGCGCGTCACCACGTCAAGACGTACCGGCTGCTCGCGCACGACTACGGCCTGACCGTGACCCAGGAGCTGCTCGCGCGGCAGGGCGATGCGGCGACCACGGCCCGGATCACGTCGGCCTGTCTGCTCAACGGCGGGCTGTTCCCGGAGACGCACCGCGCGCTCGTCACCCAGCGCCTGCTCGCGTCGCCGCTCGGCCCGCTGGTCGCGCGGGTCAGCTCGTACCGGACGTTCGCGTCGACGATGCGACGGATCTGGGGCGCGCATCCACCGTCGGACGCCGAGCTGCGCGCGATGTGGCAGCTCGTCACCGAGAATGGCGGGCTCGGGGTGATGGCCAAGCTCATCGGCTACATGGCCGAGCGCAAGCGTCATCGCGAACGCTGGGTGCGTGCGCTCGTCGAGTCCACCCTGCCGATCCGGCTGGTCAACGGGCTCGCCGATCCGGTCTCGGGCGCCCACATGGTGGCGCGCTATCGCGAGCTCGTGCCTCACCCCGACATCGTCGAGCTTCCAGGCGTCGGCCACTATCCGCAGCTCGAGGCGCCCGACGCGGTGCTCGCCGCGGCGCTCGAGCTGTTCAGCGCGGCCACTTCTTGAGGATGTCCTTGAGTGCCTCGAGCGCGGGCTTGCCGAGGCTGACCGGATACAGCGAGTCGGTGCCGAACGTGGTGAGCCCGAAGCGCTTGCGCTCGTAGGCCGCGCGCCAGAACACCGAGAACCGCTCGTCGCAGATGAAGATGCAGCCAGGCTCGGCGTCCTCCCAGCCCTCGTCGAACCCGAGCTCGTGGGCGATCCGCTCCTCGTCGGTCTCCGGGATGTACTTCGAGGGCGTCGCCCACACGGGCGTCTCGGCCTGGTGGCGCGCGAGGTCGAACGACTCGAGCTGGACGAACAGCAGCGGCAGCTGGCCGGCGACGTTGCGCGCCGCGAGCGTGATCGGGTACCCGCGCTCCTTCGAGTACGCGAGCTTGTGTTCCGGCAGCTGGAACACCGGGAAGTCGGGATCGCCCGGGATCGGGATCGAGCGAGTCCAGTCGAGCAGCGCGTAGCCGTGGGTCTCCACGATCACCGACAGCAAGTCGGATGGGATCTGCTTCACCCGCGGAGGGTATCTCGGCTCAACTGGCCGTGAGCGCCGCAGCCGATCGGATTGCTGATACACCCTCGAGATGAGCTCCATCGAAGATGCGAAGCGCGCGGCCGCACGAGCGGCCCTGGCAGAGCTTCCTGCGGAAGGCATCGTCGGGCTCGGCACCGGCTCCACCACCCGGTTCTTCATCGACGAGGTCGGCGCGGCCGTGAAGAGCGGGCGGCGCTACATCGGCGTGCCCACCTCCGAGGCGAGCCGCAGCCAGGCCGCCGCGCTCGGGATCCCGCTGCTCGGCGACGACGGCCCGTGGGATATCGCCGTCACGGTCGATGGCGCCGATGAGGTCGACGAGGCGCTCAACCTCGTCAAGGGCGGCGGCGGCGCGCAGACCCGCGAGAAGATCGTCAACTTCAGCTCGCGCAAGAACGTGATCATCGTCGACGGCTCCAAGCTGTCGAAGCGGCTCGGCGAGAAGTGGCACGTGCCCATCGAGGTCCTGTCGTTCGCGCACCTCGCCACCAAGGGCCACCTCGCGAGGCTCGGCACCCCGGTGCTGCGGGTGCGCGACGGCGTCCCCGTCCGCACCGACGCGGCCAACCTCATCTACGACGTCAAGTGCGAGCCGATCACCGATCCGGGCGCGCTCGATCTCGCGATGCGGAGCATCCCCGGCGTCGTCGAGACCGGGCTGTTCGTCGGTCGGGCCGATGTCGTGCTGGTGGCGAGCGAGCAGGGCGTGCGCCGGCTCGAGCGCTCGCGCTGACGCGCCACCTGGGCTCGCGCGTCAGAGGGCCTCGAACATCCCCATCGGCTTGTCGGCCCGCGCTCGCCAGGCGGCCTCGTTGTGCTGCGCGTTGGGCTCCCAGAAGTGGACCAGATCGCGGTCGAACTGGTAGCCCAGCCCCGCCAGGGTGTCCGCCAGCTGTCGCGTCTCGCAGAAGTTGTCGAGCGCCTCGGAGCCGGCGACCGAGTCATCCATGATCCCATCGTGATCGGTGTCGACACAGCCACCGGAGGGAGGACCGCCGCCCGAGTCGAGGTAGAGCGCGATCGGCCGCTTGCCCGCCTCCGCGTAGCGCTCGATCATCGTCGGGTTGTGCAGCCCGAACGAGCCCCAGTCGAACGTACCCGACAGGCTCGCGGCAAACTGGTAGCGGCCCGGGTGGCGCAGCGCCTGGTGATACGCGATCAGCCCGCCGAGCGACGAGCCCATCACCCCCACCACGCTCGCCTTGCCGTACCTCTTCTCGATCAACGCACGCACCTGGGTGTCCACGAAGTCGACGTAGCGATCGCCCAGCTTGCCACCGATGCGACCGCCGAGCTCCGCGATGTCATCCTCGATGTGGGTGTACTCCTCGAAGCGATCGGCGGTGTTGTCGATCCCGACCAGCATCGTCGCCGGGCCTGCGGCGAGATCCAGCCGCCAGCCTCCGGACAGCGCGCCTGGATCGAACAGGTTCTGGCCGTCGTTCACGTAGAGCTGGTGGGTCGGCGATTCGGTCGGCACCCACACCCGCACCGTGCGCGGTTTGAGGACGCCGTCGGTCATCTCCGGGTACTGCTCGAGGTGGGCCGCCTCGGTTCGCACCAGCGAGATCTCGCCCTCACCGTCATAGGCGTAGCGCCGGGCCATGGGGTCGGGGTGGAACGCCCCGTTGCCGTCGACGAACTTGTACTTGAGGTTCCTGGCGTCGCCGATCGGGACCGTGGTGAGAAACACCCCATGGTTGCCGACCATCGCCGCGGGGTTCCAGTTGTTGAAGTCTCCCGCCAGCTGGTAGGGGCCGCCGCCGTCATCGAGCCGCGCGAACACGAAGCCACCATCGAGCTCGACCGGCCAGCCTCCGGACCGCGAGATCTTGAGCAGGCCCGCCTTGGCGTCGATCGTGCCATCCCGGAGCTGCTGGACCGTTCGCGTGTCGTCGACACTGTCCTGCTTGCCATCCGGGCCCAGCGGTGGCGCGGTCGGGTCGGTGCACCCCGCGAGCAGCGAGGACAGCAACAGGACCAGGCGATGGCGGCTCATGCCTCGCGGGTTTGCAACTCGCGGACCACGACAGACCGACCTTGGGGGGCCTCGATGCCCACCGTCCAGCCAGCCTGGCAGCTCGAGTAGCCACCGCGGCTGCGGTCTTCGCTACCCCCCTCCCAGCGGGCGTCGCTACGGCTGGAGCCCGATCGCGCTGCGCACCCGCTCGAGCACGCGGCGGGCGGTGACCCGCGCCTTCACCGCGCCCTGGGCGAGCAGGGCATCGATCCGCGCGGGATCCGCGATCAGGGCATCGTAGCGCGCGCGTGCCGGCGCGAGCTCGACTTCGAGCCGCTCGAACACGGCTTGCTTGGCGTCACCCCAGCCGATGCCGGCACGGAATCGCTCGGCGAGCGTGCGCGATTCCTCGGGCGTGGCGATCGCACGGTAGATCTGGAAGATCGTCGACGTGTCGGGATCCTTCGGGGCCTCGGGCGGCGCCGAGTCGGTGACGATCCGTGACACGGCCTTCTTGAGCTGCTTGCTCGGCGCGAACAGCGGGATCGTGTTGTCGTAGCTCTTGCTCATCTTGCGCCCGTCGGTCCCGAGCACGACCGCCGTGTTGTCGTCGATCTTCGCCATCGGCAGCCGCAGCACGTCCGCGCCGTAGACGTGGTTGATGCGCTGGGCGATGTCGCGCGCGATCTCGACGTGCTGGACCTGATCCTTGCCGACCGGCACGAGATCGATGTCGAACGCGAGGATGTCGGCGGCCATCAGGATCGGGTAGTTGTAGAGGCCCATGTTGATGCCGGCATCGGGATCATCGGCGGAGCTGGCGGCGTTGGCGGCGACCGCGGCCTTGTACGCGTGGGCCTTGTTCATCCAGCCCTTCGACGTGAAGCATGCCAGCACCCACGCGAGCTCGAAGATCTCCGGGATGTCGGACTGGCGATAGAACAGCACGCGATCCGGGTCGAGCCCCAGGGCGAGCCAGGTCGCCGCGATCTCGTGGGTCAGCGGGCCGAGCGACTTGCGGTCCTGGACGGTGGTGAGCGCGTGGTAATCGGCGATGAAGTACATCGCCTCGAGGCCCTGGTCGGCGAGCCGGAGCGCCGGCCGGATCGCGCCGAGGAGGTTACCGACGTGGGGACTGCCGGTCGGCTTGACGCCGGTGAGGACACGTTGCTGCACGCCCTGTCGTACCGCAGAACCGCATCGGCGACATCACCGCGAGGTTTGTTCGACCCTGGCAGCCGCCGTCGTCGCCGGTGCGCTAGGGTCCCCGCATGACACGACTGACGCTGGTTCTGGCGATCGCGTTACTCGGGCAGGTCGCGACCGCGCACGCCGAGGCGCGCGCCGAGCCAAAGATCGTTTACGAGAAGTTCGAGCTGACCAATGGCCTGCACGTCTACGTGATCGAGGATCACAAGTCACCCACGGTGTACGAGGTGCTGTGGTTCAAGGTCGGCTCGAAGGACGAAGTGGCCAATCGCACCGGGTTCGCGCACCTGTTCGAGCACCTGATGTTCAAGGGCTCGGCGCACCTGCCCGATGGCCTCATGGACAAGCTGCTCGAGGGCGCCGGCGGGTGGTCGAACGCGTTCACGTCGAGCGACATGACGGTCTACCAGAACGTGGCAGCGGCGAACTTCCTCGAGACCGTGCTGTGGATCGACGCCGACCGGCTCGCCGGCCTGCTCGACACGTTCGACAAGGCGAAGCTCGATAACCAGCGCGACGTCGTGCTCAACGAACGTCGCCAGAGCTACGAGAACCGGCCGTACGGCATGGCGGAGCTGGTGATCCAGGACCACCTGTGGCCGAAGGACCACGGCTACCACTGGTCGACGATCGGCTACCCGGCCGACCTCAAGGCCGCGACGGTTCCGGATGTCGCGGCGTTCTTCAAGAACTACTACGTGCCCAACAACGCGACGCTGGTGATCGCGGGCGACATCAAGCTCGCCGACGCCAAGCGGTTGACCGAGAAGTACTTCGCGTGGATCCCGCGTGCCGCCGAGCCGGCCCGCCCGCAGTACAAGCTGCCCGCGCCGATCACCAAGGAGATCGTGGTCAAGACCACCGATGATGTCCAGGTGCCCCGCGTCTACCTGGCGTGGCGCGCGCCTGCCTCGTTCTCCGCCGAGGAGCCGGCCAGCGAGCTCGCCGCGGCGATCCTCGGGGACGGCAAGTCGAGCCGGCTCTACAAGCGGCTCGTGTACGAGGAGAAGATCGCGCAGGACGTCCAGGCAAGCTTTGGTGGCGAGCAGCTCGCCGGCACGTTCCAGATCGTGGCCACCGCGAAGCCAGGCGTCGATCCGCAGCGCCTGATCAAGGAGATCACCGAGGAGGTGGCGAAGCTCTCGTCGACGCCTCCCGAGGCGGTCGAGCTCGAGCGCGCGCTGAACTCCCACGAGGCGAGCTTCCTGAACGGCCTCGAGCCGACGCTGCAGCGGGCCATCCTGCTCGCGAGCTACGACGTCATGGCCAAGGATCCGGCGTACTTCAGCAAGGACCTGGCCCGGTTTCGCGCCGTCACCACGGCGGCCGTGCGAGATGTCGCGGCGAGCTACCTGAAGCCCACCAGCCGGGTCGTGCTGACGATCAGCCCTGGCAAGAAAGTCGTGGAGAAGTGATGCGCCGCGCGATCCTCGGATCCTTCCTCGCTGGCTCGCTGGTCGCGGCCACGCCCGCCACCGCGGACTCGGTGTTCGACAAGTCCGCCATCACCGACTGGGCGAAGCCGCCCGCTCCGACCAAGGAGGCGACGTTCAAGCCGCCGGTCGGCAAGCGGCTCCAGCTGAACAACGGCATGGCCCTGGTCGTCGTCGAGAACCACAAGCTCCCGATCGCGTCGATGATGCTCGTCGCGCCCGGCGCTGGCGCCGCGGCCGATCCGGCGGGCAAGGGCGGGCTCGCGGCGTTCACCGCCGATCTGCTCGACGAGGGCGCCGGCGGGATCTCCGCGCTCGGCCTGGCCGAGGAGCAGGATCGGCTCGGCGCGAGCATTGGCATCGCGACCGACGTCGACGCCGCGATCGTGTCGGTCAGCACGCTCAGCAAGACGCTCGATCCCGCGATCGACCTCGTGACCAAGATCGTCACCACGCCGGCGTTCGATCGCAAGGAGTTCGAGCGCGTGAGGGGCGACCGCGTGACCTCCCTCGACCTCCGCCGCGATCGGCCGCGTGAGGTCGCATCGCTGGTCCTCGATGCCGCGCTGTTCGGCGCCACCACCGCCTACGGCCACCCGATCTCGGGCATCCGCGACGAGTTCAAGACCCTGACCCTCGACGAGGTCCAGGCCTTCTACAAGGCGCACTGGAACCCGGCCGTGATGACCCTCGTCGTCGTCGGTGACGTCGATCCGGGCGCGCTGAAGCACAAGCTCGACGCCGGCCTCGGGGCATGGAAGCCGGCGGGCACCAAGCCGATCGCCAAGGTCGTCGCGACGCCCCAGAAGCTCGGCAAGCGGCTGCAGCTCGTCGATCGCCCGGCCGCGGCGCAGTCTGACGTCCGGGTCGGGCTCGTCGGACTCGATCGCAAGGACCGGCGCTACTTCGCGTTCGAGGTCCTGCGCACCACGCTCGGCGATGGCTTCACCAGCCGGCTCACCCAGAAGCTGCGCGAGGAGATGGGCATCACTTATGGCGCGAACGCGACGATGGACTGGCGCCTGCAGCCGGGGACGTTCGTCGTGGCCACCGCGATCCAGACGCCGGATACCGGCCGCGGCGTCGCCGAGATCGTCAAGATCCTCGACGACCTCGCCACCACGGACGTTCCCGCCGCCGAGCTCGAGAAGTCCAAGCAGAACATCATCCGCGCGCTGCCCGCGATGTTCGACACCAACGCCGCCACCGCCCGTGCGTTCGCCGAGCTCGCGCTCCACCACCTGCCCGACACCTACTACGCTAGCTACGCCGCCGGCATCCGCCGGGTCTCGGCGAAGGACGTCAAGTCGATCGCGAACGCCGCGATCCCGTCGAGCAAGATGGTGTTCACGATCGTCGGTGACATGTCCAAGGTGCGGGCCGACCTCGACAAGCTCGGCCTCGGCGACGCCGCGATGCACGATCTCTACGGCATGCCGGTTGCCAAGTAGGCGGCGAGGCGGGCTGGCCTGGGGTGTGCAGGTTCCGCCATGCATGCGGTCCTGGTTGGTGGTCCTCGTCCTGCTCGGTGGCTGCGGGCTTCACACGGCCGTACCCGCGGAGCCACGCTCGCTGGTGGCGAAGGCCGACGGGCCCTGCGCGCGGGAACCGGAGGTAGCGGGCGGCAAGTTTCGCCACACCAGCAGCAGGCTGCTGTCGAAGCTCGGCGAGCCGCGTCATCGCGGCGTGGACCTGATCGCGGTGGAAGGTGACGAAAACCAGACACTCGGTGGCAAGCTCGCGTACACCGCCGCCGACAAGGATCTCGAGGGCGAGCATGTCGAGCTGTTCGCGTGCGTGGAGTCGGAGTGGCGAGTGCTCGGCGGGGCGCGCACCGACGACGGCGGGCGGTTCGAGCTCACGCTGCAAGGGACGCAGCGGTTGCCCGCGGGGATGCATGATCTGTTCGCGCGCGTGGTCGGAGACGGGACCGGCGTTCGGTTCCTGGCGTACGTCGCGAAGGTAGGAGAGGGCGTGATCGTGACCGACATCGACGGCACGATCACCGAGTCCGAGAACGCGATCGTCAACGCCGTGGTGTTCGGCGATGACATCGGGCACCGCCGCGGCGCGCCCGCGGCGCTCGCGAACAGCGGTCACACGGTGGTCTATGTCAGCGCACGTGGTGACCAGTACACCGAGGTCACCCGTCGGTGGTTGCGCGAGCACGGGTTTCCCGTCGGGCCGATCCGGCTGGCGCGCGCGGGCTTCACGGCGCCGGGCAAGCGGACGGTGGCGTTCAAGATCGCGGCGTTGCGCAGTCTCGGCGTCCCGATCGTTGCCGCGATCGGCAACAAGCGGACGGACATCGAGGCCTACACCAACGCAGGCGTGGCGCCGGCGCGCATCTTCGTCAAGCTCCCAGAGTTCGAGCCAGAGCTCCGCGACGATCTGGCGCATCGCCGGGCGATCGGGTTCCGTGATTACCGAACGCTGCCGACGCTCCTGATGTGATCCAGCGTACGGGAGGGACGGTCGCGGTCAACAACGCTTGATCGCGCGGAGCTTCGCACTTACCACTGTGATTGGTGTTGGCGCTCGAACCCGGAGAGATGGAGGCGCTGCTCGACACCTCCAGGCGCCTGGCCTCGGTGCAGACCCTGGAAGAGGTCGCCGTGGTGGTGTGCGGCGTCGTGCGGCAGCTGACAGGCGCCGACGGCGCGACGTTCGTGCTGCGCGATGGGATGCACGTCATCCACGTCGCAGACGATGTGGTGGGGCGAGGCAAGCGCGTCCCGATCGAAGGCGGGATCGCCGGCTGGGTGATGCTGCATCGCGAGGCCGCCGCGGTCGCGAACGTCGACGGTGACGAGCGGTGCGAGCTCCATCGCGGGACGGTCGTGAAGAGCCTCGTGATGGCGCCCGTCAAGCGCGACGAGCCGCTCGCGGCGATCGGGGCGTACTGGTCGACGTCGGCCGCGCCCACGTCCCGCGCGGTGCAGCTGGTCGAGGAGATCGCGAGCTTCGCGACGATCGCCGTCGAGTATCGCGTGGTGCTCGCGGCCGAGGTCGAGGCGTGCCGGCAGGCGGAGCTCGCGAGTCGCGCGAAGGACGAGTTCCTCGCGTTGCTCGGACACGAGCTGCGCAACCCGCTCGCGCCGATCCTCACCACCTTGAACCTGATCAAGCTGCGCGGCGGCGATCCGTTCGAACGCGAACGCGCGATCATCGACCGCCAGGTGAGCCAGCTGGTGCGGATCGTGGACGCGCTGCTCGATGTCTCGCGGATCACGCGGGGTGCGCTCCAGCTGCGGCGAGCGCCGGTCGAGCTGGCGTCGATCGTGGGGCGGGGCCTCGACGCGGCGGCGGGGTTGCTCGCCGAGCGAGGTCACCGGGTCGAGGTCTCGGTCCCCGAGGTCGGGCTGACGATCGATGCCGACATCGAGCGGCTCTCGCAGGTGGTGACGAGCCTGATCTCCAATGCCGCCAAGTACACTCCGCGTGGTGGGCGGATCGAGGTGCTCGGTGGGATCGAGGGTGGCTGTGCGCGACTGGTGGTGCGTGACACCGGCACCGGGATCGCGCCGGCCTTGTTGCCGAGGCTGTTCAGTCTGTTCAGTCAGAGCACGACCGACCGCTCCGAGTGTGGGCTCGGGTTCGGGCTCGCGGTCGTCCGTAGCATGGTCGAGCTCCACGGTGGGGTGGTCTCGGCGGCGAGCGCGGGGCCCGGCCGCGGCGCGACGTTCACGATCCGGCTCCCGCTGACCGATGCGGTCGAGTCCGAGGCGCCGCTCGACGAACCGGCCGCGCTGGGCGAGCTCGGCACCGCGTGACGACCATCGAGCTCAACGACACGACGCTGTATTACGAAGACACGGGCCCGGGCTCGACCGGCGAGACCATCGTGTTCAGTCACGGGCTCCTGTGGGGGACCGAGCTGTTCGCGCCGCAGATCGACGCGCTCCGTGGCCGTTATCGCTGTATCGCCTGGGACCACCGCGGTCAGGGCCGCAGCGCGGCGGACGACCGGGAGTCGATCGGCATCGAGCTCGTCTGGCAAGACGCGGTGCTGCTGCTCGAGGCGCTGGGCACGGGACCGGTGCACTTCTGCGGGCTCTCGATGGGCGGCTTCGTCGGCATGCGCATGGCCTCGCGCCGGCCGGATCTGGTGCGAACGCTGATCCTGCTCGAGACGTCCTCTGATCCCGAGCCGCGCGACAACATCGCCCGGTATCGCCTGCTGACCCGCGTC
>JAGSPR010000467.1 GCA_018262455.1 Deltaproteobacteria bacterium
CGTGGTCGTGGTCGTGGTCTGCATGAACATGACGACCGCCCCCGGCGAGCTCGCCACCGGTGTCGACCTGGATATCGGTCGCGGCGATGCCGGACTTGACCACGCGCGAGATGATCAGCCGCTCGTGCCCGGCGCCGATCGCGTCGAGCGCCGCGTTGACAGCCTCGACCGGGACGCCGAGATCGATCAGCGCGCCCAGCATCATGTCGCCGGCGGCACCGCTCGCGCAGTCGATGTGGAGGTGCAGACCGCGCAAGCTCATGCTGCCAGCCGCGCGATCCGGACGGCCGCGACTGCCGCGCCGACGCCATTGTCGATGTTGACCACCGTGATCCCCGGCGCGCACGAGGTCAGCATCGCGGCGAGCGCGACGAGCCCGTCCACCGACACGCCGTACCCGATGCTCGTCGGCACGGCGATCAGCGGACGATCGATCAGCCCGCCGAGCACCGACGGCAGCGCCGCCTCCATCCCGGCGACCGCGATCACGACCTGCGCGCCGCGGATGTCATCGAGCCGCGCGAGCAGCCGATGCAGGCCGGCGACGCCGACGTCGTGGATCCGGATCACCGTGGCGCCAAGGAACTCGGCGACCAGCGCGGCCTCCTCGGCGACCGCGAGATCGCTGGTTCCCGCACACACCACTGCGATCGAGGCCGCGCTCGGGCGCGGCGGCGGCGCGCCGAGCATCACGATGCGCGCGAGCTCGTGAACGACGAGCTCGGGGATCGCCGCCCGGATCACCGCGGCCTTCGACGGCTCGACCCGCGTCGCGATCGCGCCGCCCGCGATCCGGGCGAGCTCGCGGAGCGCGCCCGCGATCTGATCCGCGGTCTTGCTCGCCCCGTAGACGATCTCCGGCATGCCGGTGCGCAGCTCGCGATGGTGGTCGATCATCGTCGAGCCCACGGCATGCGCGACCTCGGCGTACGGCAGCTCGCCTATCCGCCGAGCAGCCTCCTCGGCAGGCAGCGTGCCGGCGCGCACCTGGTCGAGCACGTCGAGCAGTTGCTGGCGATCCACGATCGGAGGTCTAACCCGATTTGCCGGGAGTTGCACCGCACGGGCAGACCTACTTCTTGCGCTTCGTGATGCGCACCGCCTCGATCGCCCGATCGGTCGCCGCGACCACTTCGATCACGATGCCAGCCAGCGCGAGGGTCTCGCCACGATCGGGAATCCGCCGAAACTTCTCGATCAGCAGGCCCGCGATGGTCTCGTAGTCCTCGCTCTCGGGAAGTCCGAGCTCGAGCTCGGAGTTGAGCCGAGCGACGCTGGTCCGGGCCTCGACGCGCCACACGCCGGGGCGCTCCGCGCGGATCGGCGATGGCTCGGTGTCATACTCGTCGTCGATCTCGCCGACGATGATCTCGAGCAGGTCCTCGATCGTGCAGATCCCGACCGCGCTGCCGTACTCGTTGACCACGATCGCAAGGTGCGCCTGCTCGGACTGCAGCTGCACGAGCAGATCACTGGCCTTCATCGTCTCGGGCACGTAGGTCGGCGCATGCGCGAGCGCGGCGACGGTGGCGGACTTCGCGTCCGGCTTGGTCGACGCTTGCAGGATGTCGAACACATGGACGATGCCGACCACGTCATCGACGCGCGACCGATAGATCGGCATGCGCGAGTGCTGCTTGTCGGCGATCTCGAGTGCAGCTTCGGCGATCGGGGCGTCCTCGGGCAGCGCGGTGAGCTCCGACAACGGCACCATGAGCTCGCCGACCTTGTACTCGGAGAGCTCGAACACGTTCGCGATCATCTCGCGCTCGTCGGGACCGATCTCGGGCTTGTCGGTCTCGGGCTCGCTCTCGATCAGCAACGCGAGCTCGTCGCGGGTGACGAACGCCTTCTTGCGATCGGTCCGGGTGATGCGGGTCACCAGCGCCGCGTAGCCGCCGACCACCGCGACGATCGGGCGCAACACGAACGACGCCAGCCGCAGCGGGTTGGCCACCGCATCGACGAGCCGGTCGGCGTGCGCCTGGACGATCGCCTTGGGGACCAGATGACCGACGACGAGCAGCGGCGGGATGGCGAACAGCGGAGCCCACAGTAGCGACTCGCCGCGCTCGGCGAGCTCGAGCCCGACCGCGAGCACCGCGATCATCATCGCAAGGTTCGCGCCGACCAGCGTGGTGGCGAGCGTGACCTGAGGGACCGCGAGCATGCGCTCGGCGCGGGCTGCGCGCTGCTTGCCGCCGGCGGCCCGCTGGCGGAGTCGGTTCCGGTCGCACGCTGACAGCGCGACCTCCGAGCCCACGAAGAACGCCTCGGCCAGGACACAGCCGCCAAGCACGATCCCCAGGGTCGAGGTGGTCATCACGAGGGCTTGTCTCCATCGCGCGCCAGCTCGCTGACATCGATCGCCACGGGCGTCACCTCATCGACCGGATGGAGCGGACGCACGATCGGCCCTGAATCGTAATCCTGACGCGGCACCGGCCCGGTGTCGGGGCCCAGCCGAGGAACTGGACCCGTACTCTCACCTGGAGAGATCGGTGTGCCGGCCACCGGAGTCCGCGTACGCAGCCGGCCCGGCAGAATCGAGTCCTGGAGCTCGGCGCGTTCGTCGCGCAGCACGCCAAAGATCTGGGCGAGCAGATCGTCCATCGTGACGAGCCCGAGCACCTTGCCGTACTCGCTGACGACGATCGCCATGTGGACCTTCTTCTGCTTGAAGGTCAGGAACAGCCGCTTGACCGGCGTGGTGCGCGGCACGAACAGCGGCTCATGCAGCAGGTCGCCGAGGGGCCTCGACGCGAACTGGCCCGCGGCAACGCGCACCAGATCCTTGGCGTTGAGGATGCCGCGCACGTTGTCGAGCGACTTCTGGTAGATCGGGACGCGCGAGAAGCCTCGTGCCGCGAGCTCCTTGACGAGGCGCTGCATCGGCAAGTCGTACGACAGCGCGAAGATGCGCTCGCGCGGCGTCATGACCTGGCCGACGTTCTTGTCGTTGAACTCGAATAGTGGACGACGAGGCGCACCGGCGTCACGGCGAGCGCGAACAGCGACAGCGGCAGCGCGCACATCCGGGCCCACGCGAGGGGCACCTTCGCGGCGAGCGTCTTCGAGGTCACCTCCGAGATCAGCACGACCAGCGGCAACGACACGCCGAGCGCGATGCCCGCGATCGCCCACGTCCGCTCGACGGAGTCGGGATCGAGCGGGAGGAACCGGATCACGACTGCGAGCGTGATCACGACGAGCAGCGAGTTGAACGCCTGGTTACCGATCAGCACGGTCGAGATCAGCCGCCGCGGCCGCTCGAGCATGCGCAGGATCCCGCGATCCGCGGCGTGGTTCGAGCTCGCGAGCTGCTCGCGATCGACCCGGCGCAGCGAGAACAGCGCCACCTCGGAGCCGGAGCAGAACGCCGAGAGCAGCACGCATGCCATCGCCAGCGGGATCGCGATGGTCAGCTCGGAGCTCATGCCAGACCTCGATCTGGCTCGCTCGCATCGACCGCCCGTACCGGGAAGGTCGCCACGAACGTCGAGCCCTGCCCCGGGGTGGTATCGACCCAGATCCGGCCGCCGTGCGCCTCGACGTAGGCCTTCGCGAGCGTCAGCCCGAGGCCGGTGCCGCCGAACTCCCTGGTCGACGACGAATCGACCTGGAAGAACGGCTCGAAGATCTTCGCGACCTGATCCCGCGAGATCCCGATACCGGAGTCGGTGACGACGAGCTGGATCGCGAGCGGGCTGTCATCCTCGGTGGGCCCCGGCGCGAGCGGGCCCGGACGGACGGCGATCGCGATGTTTCCGCGATCGGGGGTGAACTTGACGGCGTTCGACAGCAGGTTCGACACGATCTGGCGGACCTTGCGGCGATCGCCGAACACCTCGGTCTCACCGCTGGCATCGAGCTTGATCGCGATGCCACGCCGCCCTGCCTGCGGGATGAAGGTGGCGACCTCGCTCGCGACCACGTCCGCGAGTGACAGCGAGCAGCGCTCGATCGCGAGCTGGCCGGATTCCAGCGTGGCGACGTCGAGGACGGCGGTGATGAGCCCGAGCAGGTGATCGGCCTTGCCAAGGATCGTGGTCAGGTAGTCACGCTGCTCCCCCGAGATCGGGCCTGCGAGTCCCTCTGCCATCATCTCGGCGTAGCCGATGACGCTCGTCAGCGGCGTGCGCAGCTCGTGGGACATCGTCGCCAGGAAGTTCGACTTGAGCCGATCGAGCTCCTCGAGTCGCGACACCGCCCGCTGGAGCCGCTGGTTGTGCTCGGTCAGCTCGGCGAACGTGATGCGCATCGCCTCCTCGTGCGTCATCGCCGCGAGCTCGCGCGCGTGGGCATGGTGGACGAGCAGGCTGAGCGCCTCGCCGACGAGCTCGAGCGCCGCCTCCGCCCTCGGTCCGGTGGCGGCCAGCCGGGCGATCTGCTCGCCATCGTGCGCGACCGCGCGCTGGGGAGGTCCTGCGGCTTCCGACCCCGCCAACCGGGTGCCGCCGCGGTCGAAGATCGCGATCGAGCCACCGAGCGCGCGGGTGATCGCAGCGATCAGCTCGTCGAGCTCGCTGGACGGCACCAGGCGAGTCAGCTCGATCGAATCGTCGAGCGCGCGGCCTCCATTCACCCAGGAATTCTATCAGGTTCCGTGACGCCGACATGCTCCGTGAGGGCGCTGCGAAAGCTTACGCTGTCGATACCGAGCCGCTCGGCGAGCTTCAGATCCCGGTCCAGAGAGTCCCACGTGCGGCCAACGAGCTCGAAGAACGTCGTCACCACGCCGATGCCCTGCATGGCGCTGGCCTCCACGAGCTTGCGGTCGGGATCGCCGAACCGGTCGGCCTGGTCGAGCGTCACGGCACGAGGCAGGTCGCGCTTGTTGTACTGCACGACCACGGGGAGCCGTGACAGTCCGAGCGAGTCCAGGTTCCCCAGGAGGTTCTGCCACGACAGGCGGTTCGCGGCCGCCTGGTCGGGGTCCGAGTCGGCCACGAACACCACGCCGTCCGCGCCTGCCAGCACCACCTTGCGCGTCGCCTCGTGGACCGGCTGTCCCGGCACCGTGTAGACCTTGATGCGAAACGAGAAGTTCGAGGCCCGGAAGAAGATCGGCAGCAGATCGAAGAACAGCGTCCGATCATCACGGGTGTCGAGCGTCATCAGCCGACCACGGTTCAGCTTGTCGACCGCGCCGTGCAGGGCACGCAGGTTGCTGGTCTTCCCCGACAGCGGAGGGCCGTAGTAGACGAGCTTCAGCGTCAGCTGCCGCTCCGTGAAATCTACCTGCGCCACGACGAATCTTAGCGCACTTCTGCCGGCTGGCGCGGCAACGGTTGGACCGGCTTGAGCTGCAAGCGCCCGGCCGGTGGTGCGGGACCGCGCGCGTCCTCCGCCTCGCTGGAGATCTGCTTCGTGTACATCAGCAGCGCCACCACCGCGACGATGATCAGCAGGATGATCATCGCGGTGAGCAGCCCTGGCTTCCGGTCGGGCCGCCTCGTTTGTGTCGCGTAGAGCGTCACCTCGGCCGCCTTGCGAACGCGCTCGAGCTGGCGATCGCCGATCGGGTCGCCGGTACGGGTGCGATAGCGCGCCGCGGCCCACGCGTACGCATCGTGCTGCGCGACCAGCCGGATCACCTCGTCGTGCCGCGCGGGCTCGTCCCAGCCGGCAACCGCGCGGTCCCACGCGGCGATGAGCACGTCGGGCGCGCTCGCGTCCTGCGCTTGCGCGAACGCCGCCATCCGAGCACCGCTGAGGCCGCATCTGGGGCACGCGGTCGACTCCCCACGCCGTGGCGTGTCGCACTTGGGACAGCTCGTGAGCTCGGCTACCGCCACTGGCTTGCAGCCTGTCATAGGACGGGGCGGAACGGCACCGGGGTGGCGATCAGGCAGAAGATCACGAGCATCACGATCGCGCTGCGTCGGCGGCTCCGATCGAGTGGGATGTCACCGACCGGCGGGTGGTACTCGCCCGCCTGGCGGCGCATGAGCGCGAGCAGGAGCGCCCACATGAGCCACGGGATCACGCCGTACTTCGCGTAGCCGAGCGCGCCGAGCACGTCCTTGCCCGCGTCGAGCGCGATCCCGAACATCACCGCACCGAACACGAGGCCGACGAGCGGCAGGACGACGTGAAGCCGCGCGGAGAACTTCTCGTGGCGCTGCCCGAGCACCGCGCGCGCGACGTGACCGCCATCGAGCTGGCCTATCGGTAACAGGTTGATCATCGTGATGAGCAGCCCGACCCAGCCGGCGAACGCCATCGGGTGGAGCTGGACGTCGCTGCCTCCCCCGGGGAGCCAGCGCCCGAACACCACCAGCTTCATGACCGCGTAGAGGATCGAGTTCCCCTCGATCATCGAGTCCGGGTCCGGTGTCCCGACGGTAGACAGGTGGAGGCCGTAGCCGAGCAGCGGCACCGCGACGATCAGCCCGCACAGCGGCCCCGAGGCACCAACGTCGAACAGCTGGTTGCGATTCGAGATCGGGCGGTCCATGCGGATCACCGCGCCGAGCGTGCCGAGCGAGATCAGCGGGGGCAGCGGGATGAAGTAGGGCAACGAGACGTCGATCTTGTGATGCCGGCCGGTGACGTAGTGCCCGGCCTCGTGGAACGCGAGGATGCACATCAGCGTGCCCGCGAAGTAGATGCCGGTGCCGCGCTCCTGCAGCTCGGCCGAGAGCCAGGTCGTGCCGCAGCAGGCGACGAACAGGCCGATGTGCACGAGGGCGTCGCGACGGGACAGCGGCACGGACAAGGAGCTTACTCCACCTCAGGGCATCAGCATCAGCTGGTCGCCCTGGACCTCGAGAATGACGGGCTCGCGCGCGAGCTCGCCATCGCTGCCCATCGCCGCCGGACCACACGCCCCGTCGTCGAGCTTGGCGCGGGCAAGCGCGGCCCGAACCGCCCCCCGCACATCGGGAGCACCACTGGCGTCCGCGCGCGCGCGCGCGATCACCGCGGCAGCGTCGTGCGCCTCGGCGGCCACGGCGCTCGGTGCGCGGCCGGTGCGGCTCTGGAACGCGGTCACGAACACCGCGCCGGTGTCGCCGCCGAGCTCGCCCGCGAACGCATCGACGATCAGCGCACCCTGCACCGCATCGCCACCCCGGACCGCCAGCGTCGGATGGTGCCAACCCGCACCGCCGACGAGCTGGACCACCTGCGGCATGTGGCCGCCGTGCTTGCGCTGGATCCGGGCCGGATCCGGAAACTCGGACGTGCGGAGCTCGACCCCGAAGTACGGCAGGAACGCCGCGACCAGCGCGGCGCGGTCGTGACGATCGGGGAGGTACAGCATCGAGTAGCCGACGTCAGGCGAGAACGTCGCCCAGCCCTTCTTGCCATGCCGTGCCAGGTGCTCGGCGAGCCGCGGATTGTGCGCCGGCACGAGGTTCAGGAACTGCTTGACGTCGGGCTCGAGGTTGCCCCCGGTCGGATCGTAGGAGCCCTGCCCGGTCACGGCGATCCCCAGCCGCTTGGCCTCGGCCACGAACGCCTCGGCAGATTCCTGACCGACGTCGTCGCGTGGCGCGAACACCGCCACCGTGGGAAAGCCCTCGTCGACCGCGAGCTGCGCGACCGCACGGCCTTCGTCGGCCGGCGATTCGACCATGCGGAACACGCCCGCTGCGGAATCCGCGCCATCGGCCGGGGCGAGCAGCGCGATCGGGATCCCGCGCAGCACGGCCGCCCGCGCCGCCGCCACCGCCTCGCGCTCGCCGACCGGGCCGAGGATCCCCGCGGCGCCTCTTGCGACCGCTTGCTCGACCGCCGCCACCGC
>JAGSPR010000468.1 GCA_018262455.1 Deltaproteobacteria bacterium
CGCCGGCTTCTTCGCCGCTGGCTGCTTCGCCGCTGGCTGCTTCGCCGCCGGCTTCTTCGCCGCCGGCTTGGCGGCCACCAGCTTCGCGGGAGCAGGGGCCTTCACGGGCTTCGGAGGCGCCGGGGGCTTCACCGCGACCGGCTTGACGGCCGCGGGCTTGGCCATGGCCGCGCGTGGCTTCTTGCCATCGCGCAGGTCGGCGACCCGGTTCGCGCGATCCTGGACGAGCTCCATCGTGTCGAGCGAGAACACGCGGGCGTGGCCGATCTCGCCCAGCAAGAACTTCGCGGCGTCGTGGGTGAGCTCGTCGAGCTTGCCCGCGAGCAGCTTGGACGCAGGCTCGAACGTCATCCACACGGCGCCCTTGGTGCTCGGGTCGACCTCCCAGAAGCCGGAGATCAGGCCATCGATCACGATGGTCCGCGAGAGCACGTGATCGGCAGTGCCGAGCGCTTCGGGCTTGTCGCCGCCCCAGATGTTCGCCTCGATCGCGTGGTGTCGGGCGTCGGTGACCGCGCCCAACGTCCCGTGGCTGACGAGGTAGTTGTCCTCGAACGCCAGCAGGGCGACGCCGGTCGGCGGCGGTGCCCGCATGGCCGCGCCGATATCACCGGTGCGCACCCAGGCATCGCCGATGCCATCGATCGTGACCGGGACGGCGCCGAGCCGCTGGATCACCGGCTTGAGGTCGCGCTGCGCGACCCCGGACCACTTGTTCATGTGGCCGAGCGTCACCGGACCTGCGAAGTCGAGGAACGCGCCGATCATCGAATCAAGCGGCTCGGCAGCGGCGGGCGCCACCGGCCATTCCGCCTTGCGCCACAAGTAGCGATCGCTATCGAGTCTGCCGCGCTCGAGGGTGCGCTCGACCTTGCCCTGGAGCTCGAGTAGCCGCAACACGAACGGCAGCGGCGACGAGATCCCGGCCTTCTTGCCGACGTCCCCGAAGCTCGGGATCGCTTCCGCCGGCAACGCCTTGCGAACCGCGTCGGTGGTCATCGGTACGGTCAACGCGGCGAGCACGCCCTTCGCGAGGCCTTCGATGACCGCCATCGAGCTGCCCACCTTCGCGAGGTCCTTCTCGGCGCTCTTGCGCCACGCCCCGGCATTGAGCGCCATCAGATCGCCAACCATGGCCGCTGGCACGACGTAGATACAGCCTCGCGCGGCGGGGACCACGCGTAGCTCGCCGCTCTCCATCACCGCGTCGAGCTCCTCCCGCTTCATGCCCGGCCTGCGCGCCCGGGCGGCAAGGTAGACGTCGGCCCCACCCAGCGTCCGCAGCCAGCCTGACTTTGCCAGCACCGTCCCCAGCGGACCAGTCGAGGCCCTGCCGAGCGCCTGCTTCTGCCACCACAGTGCTCGCGCTTGCGCGAGCGTCAGCGTGTCACCCATCCCGAGAGCTTACTGGAACAGGCTGCGGCCGTAGAAGTCAGGGCCGCGTATCTGTTTGGCGATCTCGAAGGAGACGCGGACCGCGGTACCGACGGGCGAGCCCCGCCGATCGCACCTCGTTTGCACAGGTAGCGAGAGGAGCCCGCGCGCGCACATGTAGGTCGCAAACGAGCGTCTGAGCCGAGGATCTTGTGCGGTGCCTCGTCTACAATGGGAGGTGGTTTGCGCAAACGACACGCTGTGGTGACGGCGCTGTTTCGTTCGGAGCTCGAGAGCGAATCATGAGTGATCAAGGCAAGACTCGGCTCGGACACAACACCAGCAACCCAGGGACGCTCCCCGAAGGCGCCGCGCAGGCCGTGCCGGTGCAGCCCCAGGCTTCGCGCGCCACGATCGTGGGCGGGTCCGGAGGCCCTCCACCCGGCCTCTCGCCGCTGCAACGCACCTCGCCGAGTGGCGCGACGATGATGCCGACCAAGCCCGCACACTCGATCGGGGGGAACCCTGCCGGCGCGCCGGTAGGGGGGCAGAGCCCTGGAACGATCGCGAGCGGCACGCCCGCACCAGGCCCCGCTGTCGTCGCGCCGCCTGGTGCCAGGACCCTGCAAGCCCAGCCGCGCGCGAAGCGGTCCTCGGTCAGCCCGACCGGCAAGTCCTCGGCGTGGGACTCGTTCGAAGGTGGGTCGACCGCCATCCACGCGACGAGCGCTGCTCCGCACCCGGGTGTACGCATCAACCAGTACGAGATGATCAAGATGATCGGCGAGGGCGGGATGGGGACCGTGTACCTCGCCCGCGATCTCCGGCTCGGCCGGCGCGTCGCGATCAAGTTCCTGCAGTCGAACCAGCCCGAGCTGACGCAGCGATTCCTCGTCGAGGCCCGCACCACGGCGCGCTGTCAGCATGACAACATCGTCGTGATCTACGAGGTCGGCGAGCACAACAACACGCCGTACATCGTCCTCGAGTACCTCAACGGCAAGCCGTTGACCGCGGTCACCGAGGACTCGCAGCGCGTGCCCTACGCACGTGCGGTCGAGATCATGTGCTCGATCCTGCGAGCGCTGCAGTGCGCCCACGAGCACGGGATCGTCCATCGCGATCTCAAGCCCGACAACATCTTCATCATGGACTCGGGCACGATCAAGGTGCTCGACTTCGGCATCGCGAAGGTGCTGCAGCAACAGCAGCAAGGTGGCCCCTCGTCGATCGGCGAGGCGTCCAGCGGTGCGATCCGCATGCCGAGCCCGCTCGAGCTCGCGACCGGCACGAACACGAGCCTGACCCGCGTCGGCACGATCATGGGGACGCTCAAGTACATGTCTCCCGAGCAGTGGGGCATCGGGATCGAGATCGACCACCTCACCGACATCTGGGCGTGCGGCGTCCTGCTCCATCGCCTGATCTGCGGTCGCCATCCGTTGCACCCGCTCGACGGTAACCAGCTCGTCGTCACCGCGATGCTCGAGCTGCCGATGCCGTCGATGCAGGAGGCCGCGCCGATCGACGTCCCCCGCGAGCTGATCCAGATCGTCGATCGCTGCCTGCTCAAGACGAAGGAGCAACGCTGGCAGTCGGCCGGCGAGCTGCTCGCCGCGATCGAGCCGTTCCTGCCCGGTCGCCGCGTCCCGGAGCTGCAGCTCGACGAGAGCCCGTACGCCGGCCTGTCGTCGTTCCAGGAGACCGACGCCGGCAAGTTCTTCGGCCGCAACCGCGAGATCGCCGCGATGATGACCCGGATCCGCGATCGTCCGCTGATGGCGGTCGTCGGTAGCTCGGGGGTGGGCAAGTCCTCGTTCGTGCGCGCCGGCCTCGTGCCCGCGCTCAAGCGCTCGGGCGAGACCTGGGAGACGCTCGTGATCCGCCCGGGTCGCAAGCCCCTCGATTCGCTCGCCGCCGTGATCCAACCGATGGTCGCCACGGCAGTCAACCTGGCCGACGAGATGGACGAGCAGAAGAAGCTCGTCGAGACGCTGCGTCGCGAGCCCGGCCACTTCGGGCACGTGTTGCGTGGTCGGGCACGCCGCGACAACCGCCGGTTGCTCGTGTTCGTCGATCAGTTCGAGGAGCTCTACACCCAGGTCACCGACGCCGAGGAGCGTGCGGTGTTCACCGCATGTCTGTCCGCGGTTGCCGACGACGCGACCAGCCCCCTGCGCGTGGTGCTGTCGATCCGCTCGGACTTCCTCGATCGCCTCGCCGAGGACCCGGCGTTCGTCGACGAGCTGACGCAGGGCTTGTTCTTCCTCGGGCCCCCGAGCCGAGACGGCCTGCGCGAGGCGATCACGCAGCCGGCGGAGCTGGCGGGCCACCGCTTCGAGCTGACCGCGACCGTCGACGACATGCTCGACCACCTGGAGACCACGCCCGGCGCGCTGCCGCTGCTCCAGTTCACGGCAGCCAAGCTGTGGGAGACGCGCGACAAGGCGCGCCGGCTGCTCACCCACCAGAGCTATGCGTCGATGGGTGGCGTGGCAGGGGCGCTCGCCAGCCACGCCGATCGCGTGGTGAACGATCTCGGGCCGCACAAGACCTCGCTCATCCGGGCGGTGCTGCTCCGGCTCGTGACCGCGGAGCGGACGCGCGCGATCGTGCCGCTGGCGGAGCTCCGCGAGCTGTCGCGTGAGGTCGGAGAGGTCGAGCGGCTCGTCGAGCAGCTGGTCGACGCCCGCCTGCTCGTGGTCCAGACACTCGAGGGCGGCAAGGGCTCGACGGTCGAGATCATCCACGAGTCGCTCGTCCAGGGCTGGCCGATGCTCCGGCGCTGGCTGGACGAGACCCAGGACGACGCCGCGCTGATCGATCAGCTCCGCACGTCGGCGCGCCAGTGGCACGGCAAGGGGCGCGACCCGGGCATGCTGTGGCGTGACGACACCGCCGACGAGGCGAAGCGATTTCGCAAGCGCTACAAGGGACAGCTCTCGGAGGTCGAGCGCGGATTCCTCGACGCGATCGTGGCGCTCGAGCAGGTCGCAGCGCGGCGCAAGCGGGTCAAGGTGATCGCCGGGTTCATCGCGCTCAGTGCGATCGTGGTCGCCACGATGGTCGCGCTCGTGATCATCCAGCGGTCGCAGTCCGAGGCGAAGCAGAACCAGCTGGCTGCCGAGGCCTCGCAGTCCGAAGCCGAGCGCCGGCTCGACGAGGTCCAGAAGAAGGAACACGAACGGCAGCTGGCAGAGGCGGCCAGGACCCAGGCGGTGCAAGCCAAGCAGGTCGTCGACGTCAAGCTGGACAAGTCGCAGGAGGATCTTGCCGCGACCAATGTCGAGCTCACCAAGGCGCTCGCCGAATCGCAGGACAGCGAGCAGAAGGCGAAGGAAGCGCGCCGGCTCGCCGAGGACAGCGCGGAGCGGGCCGAGAAGGCGAATGGCGATGCTCTCGCAGCGAAGGACGAAGCGGTGAAGGCCAAGGCCGAGGCCGAGCGGCTCTACAAGTCGGAGCACGAACGTGCCGAGCGGATGAAGAAGCAGCTCGGCAGCGCGATCGTCGACACTCTCAAGTAGTCAGTTGGAGATCTCATGATCAGAGCGATCCCCTGTTTGGCAGGAGTAGTCCCGCTTGGCCTCG
>JAGSPR010000178.1 GCA_018262455.1 Deltaproteobacteria bacterium
TCCGGTCGATGGGCCCGATCTGGACCTGACGACCTCGAGCTACGCGCTCGACGGCTTGTCGATGCCGGCCATGGCGGACGTTGCGACCGGCAAGAAGACCTACAAGCGGATCCGGCTCGAAGGCACCGACGAGCAACACGCCGGGACGGGCAACGGGATCACGGGGGATGACGAGACGACCGAACAGACCAGCCTCACGTGGGATTCCGGGCTGTCCAATGGCACCCCGGGCGTGATCGCCACGACGCTGCAGTGAAGCCCTCCCACCTCCTCGCGATCGTGCTGATCGGCGTGCTGTGCGGGACGGTGTTCGCGCACCAGAGCTCGGTGAAGAACGTCGACGTCACGATCGAACGAGACCGCGCCGCGGTGCAGCTCACGATCGCGCCGGGAGATGTCACCGGCCCCCTCGGGCTGGCGGACACCGCGCAGCCGACCGCCCGGCAGGCGAGCTCGGCGGCCGCGGCGGCGTACATCGCGGGCTGGCTCGAGATCCGGATCCCGGACGGGCCGCCGTGCGTCGCCGGGGTGCCTCGCGCGCATCCCGACGGCAAGTTCGTGGTCGTCGAGTGGGAGGTGAGCTGTGGCGGGAGCGACCCGATCGCGAACCGCGCGATCGATCGGCTCGAGCTCGACTTCACCGGCTTGTTCGAGCCCGACCAGCGTCACGAGGCGGTGGTCAGCGTGCACGCGCCCGGCGAGCACAACGATCCCTCGATCGTGCGATCGAGCGCGCCGGTGCTCGTCGTGCGCGCCGGGGACGGCGCCTCGATCGTCGCGTGGATCTGGTACGGCGTCGATCACATCTGGGGCGGTCCCGACCACGTGTGCTTCGTCCTGGCGCTGCTGCTCGTCGTGGTGCTCGTCCGGACATCGGACGGCTGGGATACTCGCTCACCCTTCGCGGCGCTGCGCGCGACCGCCACGATCATCACCGCGTTCACGATCGCGCACAGCCTGTCGTTGATCGCGGCGTCGCTCGGCTGGATCGCCCTGCCGTCCCGCGTGGTCGAGAGCCTGATCGCGCTGTCGATCATCTACACTGCGGTCGAGAACGTGATCCGGCCCGACGTGCGATGGCGGTTCGCGCTGACGTTCGGGTTCGGCCTCGTCCACGGGCTTGGCTTCGCGAGCACCCTCGAAGAGCGGCTGCCGCCGACCAACGTGCTCGTCCCGCTGCTCAGCTTCAATGTCGGGGTCGAGCTCGGCCAGCTCACGATCGTGGCCGTCGCCCTGCCTGCCTGCTGGGCCGCCTCGCGGCTGTTCGGTGCCGGACGTTACCGCCGTCACGTCCTGCCGGGCGCCGCCGTGGTGCTCTGCTCGGTCGGGATCAAGTGGTTGATCGAGCGGGTGTTCGACACCTCCTTGTTCACGCTGTGGGGGATGTAGGAGGACATGGCACGGTGTGGATTGGCGCCAGGCCCTTCACAGTGCGGAGCCATCGGTCGATACTGGGGAGACATTGGTAGTCGTCCGACCCGAACAGCCGGGAATCGAGGAGGGGAGCAAGCCGATCGTCGTTTGTGTCGACGACGATCACTCGAACCTTCAGGCCCTGGGGCGCGTGCTCAGCGCACGCTGCACCGTGCTGCTCGCGAACAGCGGCCTCGAGGCGCTCGAGCTCGTCAACGCGAACACCGACGTCGCGTGCGTGCTCGCGGATCTGCGCATGCCGGGGCTGGCCGGCGCCGAGTTGCTCGCACGCGTGGCCGAGATCCGGCCGCATTGTCGTCGCGCGGTCGTGACTGGGTTCCCGGAGTCCGAGGATCTGATCGGGGCGATCAATGCCGGTCAGCTGCACTACGTGATCACGAAGCCGTGGAAGCTGCAGGACCTGTTGCAGGTGGTCGATCAGCTCGTCCACACGCACAAGCTCGAGCGCGACAACGCGCGTCTCATGGCAGAGCTGCGGCTCGCGAACACCCAGCTGCGCGATCACGAGCAGGTGCTCGAGGCCCAGCTCGAGGTCCGTGGTCGCGAGATCTCGGCGGCAACCGAGCAGCTGGCGCAGATGAATCATCAGCTCGATGCGCTGACGCTGCGCGATGCGCTCACCGGACTCTATTCGCATCGCGCATTCCAGGAGCGGCTGCGCGAAGAGGTCGCGCGCGCCTTGCGTTACGGCCAGCCGATGTCGCTGTTGATCGCGGACATCGACGGGTTCGCCAGCATCAACCACGATCTCGGCTACCAGATGGGCGACGAGATCCTGCGCCACATCGCGGTCGTGTTGCAGGAAGACGATTCGCCGGATCGCGCCAGGTTGTCCGATATCGTGGCGCGCTATTCGGGCGAGGAGTTCGTGCTGCTCCTGCCGGAGACCCCGAAGGCGGGGGCGCTGGTGAAGGCCGGCAGGTTGCGCGATGCGATCGCCAACGCCGAGATGCCGGGTGGTCGCAAGATGTCGATGTCGATCGGCATCGCGTCGCTGCCCGAGGACGCCGCCGATCCCGAGGGCCTGCTGACCGCGGCGGAAGCGGCCGTCCGCGGTGCCAAGCGCGGTGGCCCCGGTCGCGTGCACTTGTTCTCGTCCGGGGACGACGCGAGTGACAAGCGGCCCACGCGCACGTTCGGGCGCATTCGCGAGCCAGATCTCGACCGGTTTCGCCCCTACCAGGAGCGCATGGCGGAGGTCCATACGATCCTCATGCGCGATCGCGCGCTGTCGTGTCTGCTCGTGGATCTGTCGCGCCTGCATCGCGTCGAGCTCGATCTCGGGGTCGCCCATCACAGCGAGATCTACGATCACGCGGCGGCCGTGCTCGATCGGCTACGCGGTGCCGTGCTCGATCCGGCAGACCTGATCTGTCGGACCGGTGATGGCGATGGCTACTACATCATCCTGTCGCCGCGGGCGCCGAACCAGCGCGTCGATCTCGAGGCGCTCTCCGCGAGCGTCGAGACTGCGATCGAGGAGGCGCTGGCGCCGATGGTGACCGCGGTGCTCCGCGAGCAGCCGCGGATCACCGTGGGCTCGGCCCGCGTGCTTGGCAACTCGCTGCTTCGGCCCGAGCGCCTCACCGCCCGGCTGATCGCCGATGCCTGTGCGGCGACGCGCAATGCCTGCGAGCGTAAGGCTCACCGCGATCGCTCGACGCTGCAGGACGTGATCCTTGGCGAGGGGCTGTCGACCGTGTATCAGCCGATCGTGGACCTCGGCACCGGTGACATCTTCGCCTACGAGGCGCTGACCCGCGGACCTCGGGGAACCGCGCTCGAGTCGCCGGCCACGCTGTTCGCGATCGCTGACGAGGTCGACCTCACGGTCGAGCTCGATCGCGCATGCTTCCGCGGCGCGCTGCGCAACGCGATGACCCTCGAGCCAGTGCACCGGCTGTTCGTGAACCTGCTGCCGATGTCGTTCTACGACACGAACTTCATCGAGGTCGAGGTCGGCAACTTGCTCACCGCCGCGGGCCTCACGCCGGCGAACATCGTGTTCGAGATCACCGAACGGCTCGCGATCGACAACTTCACGTCGTTCAAGCGCGCGCTCGGCGCCTACACGGCGATGGGCTTCGGGATCGCGATCGATGACGTCGGCACTCGGCACTCGAACCTCGAGACCGTGATGTCTCTGCGGCCGCACTTCATCAAGATCAGCGAGGTGCTCGTCCGTGGCATCGCGCGATCGACGGTCAAGCGCGAGATGCTGCGCTCGCTGCGCCACATCGCCGAGACGATCGACGCCGTGATGATCGCCGAGGGTATCGAGCACGTCGAGGATGTGGCGGCCCTGCGCGACCTGGGCCTGCGCTACGGCCAGGGTTACTACATGGCGCGCCCGGCGCCGCCGTTCGTGTCGCTGGGAGATGATGTTCGCGCCGAGCTCCGCGCGATCACTCCGAACGTCCAGACCTCTCGGCTCGTACCGCAGGATGAAGACGATGAGGACGAGGATCGCGAGCTCGCGATCCCGCGGACCCCGAGCACGCAGGTGAGCCGCGCCCCGGGGATCGCCAGCGGCTCCAAGAACGGGATCCCGCGCAATGCCTTCGGTCGCCCGGAGGACGAGATCACCAGCGACTTCACGCTCCGCGAGGCCGAGCGCCCGCGGCCGCGCGCGTCGCAACCGCTGGTGTCCGCCGACGGCACGCAAGACCAAGCGTGGAAGCCGCTCGTCGACGAAGAGGGTACCAATCCCGGGCAGCCGCTGCTGGATGCCCTCAGGAACCCAGAAAACACCCCCGACGGCGAGCGCGGAGGAGGGCGGCCGGGTTTAAACTGACGCCCGATGGACCGAAACGCGTTCCACAAGCTCCTCGCGTTCGGGATCGAGCGCGGGGTCTCCGACATCCACTTCGAGGTCGGGTATCCTCCTCACTACAGGCTCCACGGCGAGCTGCTCGGCGCGATCAAGGTGCCGCCTCTGTCGGCCCAGGACACCGAGGCCATCGCGCGGATGATCCTCGAAGATCGCAACATCACCGTCGACTTCACGCGCCGGTTCACCGAGATCGACGTCTCGTACTCGCTCGCCCAGCGCGGTCGGTTCCGCTCGTCGATCTTCCGCCAGCGCGGCGCGGTCGGCATCGTGATGCGCCTGATCCCGATCCAGGTGCTGTCGCTCGAGCAGCTCAACCTGCCGCCCATCCTCGCCGAGATCGCTGATGCGCGCCGCGGCATGGTGCTGATCACTGGCGCCACCGGTAACGGCAAGACCACCACGATGGCCGGAATGATCCGGTACATCAACGAGACCCGGCACGCGCACATCGTCACGATCGAAGACCCGATCGAGTTCATCCACGAGCCGCAGAAGTGCATGATCATCCAGCGCGAGGTCGGTGCGGACACCGAGAGCTTTCGCGACGCGATGACCGCGGCGATGCGGCAGGATCCCGACGTGATCCTCGTCGGCGAGATCCGTGATCGCGAGACCGCGTCGACGGCGCTCAAGGCCGCCGAGACCGGTCACCTCGTGGTGAGCGCGATCCACACGCCCGACACGGTGGCGACGATCCAGCGCTACGTCGGCCTGTTCGAGACCGATGCGCAGGACGTGGTCCGCGATCGGCTCGGTGACTGCTTGCAGGCGATCGTCTCGCTCCGTCTGCTCGCGAGCAAGGATGGACGACGTCGGATCCCCGCCGTCGAGATCCTGCGCGTGACCCGGACGATCCGCGAGTGCATTCGCTCGGGTCGCATGAACGAGATCCCCGAGCTCATCCGCAAAGGCCGCGATCTCTACTCGATGCAGCTGTTCGATCAGCACTTGATCGATCTCGTGAACAGCGGCCTGATCTCGATGGAGACCGCGATCTACGCGTCGTCGAACCCCGAAGAGTTCGAGCGCGCACTCCGCGTCGAGTAGCCCGCGCGGCAAAGCCGCGAGGACCGGCAGAGCGAGAGCGAAGCTCGAGCTCAGCGCGAGCGACGCGTCGGCGGCGTGGCGGTCGTGTTGCCACGCGGCGGAGGGTTTCCCGGCGGCGGCGAGGTCCGGGTGGTCGGCGCAGGCGCCTGGCGCGTCGGCGGCGGGCTCGGGCGGTACGCGCCACCCGAGGGTGGTGCCGGTGGCTGGTAGGTCGAGCCACCCGCGGGCGGGGCCGGCGGTTGATACGTCGACGGACGTCCACCCGGCGGCTGATACGTCGACGGACGTCCACCCGGCGGCTGATACGTCGAGCCACCGGCGGGCGGAGCCGGCGGTTGGTACGTCGACGGACGTCCACCTGGCGGTTGATAGGTCGCGCCAGGGTGCTGCTGGTTGCTGCCTCCGACCGGCGGCGTGTACGTGCCGGTCGGGCGTCCGCCTGGAGGTTGATAGGTCGAGCCGCCGGTGGGCGGCTGATACGTCGGGCGACCACCGCCAGGAGGTTGATAGCTAGACCCACCCGAAGGCGGCTGATACGTCCCGGGGTGACCGGCGGGCGGCTGATACGTCGAGCCGCCGGCGGGCGGCTGATACGTCGAGCCACCCGCGGGCGGCTGAGGCGTGGGCGGTTGATAGGTCGAGCCGCCCCCGGGAGGCTGATAGGTACCTGGGTGACCGGCGGGAGGCTGATAGGTCGAGCCGCCGGTCGGAGGCGTGTACGTGCCGCCGCTCGGGGGCGTCCCGGTCGGATACGATCCACTGCTGGTCGGATACTGCGTGTTCGAGCCGCCAACCGGGGGCGTGTACGTGCCGGTGCTGCCTCCGGAGGGCGGGCGCGTTCCACCCGGATACTGCGTGTTCGAACCGCCGACCGGGGGCGTGTACGTCCCGACGGGATTACGCGTTCCGCCCGGCGGGCGATAGCCACCGCCACCGACCGGAGGGGTGACGACCGAGGGGCGGCCATCGCGATGATCGCGCACGTTCCAGCCCTGCGGGATCCGATCGCGGCTCGACCAGTAACCGGGCTGGTACACGTACCCGCCGCCGGCGTAGTCGTAGTACGGCTGCACGTAGACATAGCCGACCTGCTCGCGCTCCCAGCGACCGCTGACCCACACCCACTCGTAGCCGTTCCAGTGCCACGAGCCGTCGATCCAGACGCTGCCGTCGCCGGGCGACCCGGTCATCTGCTCGTAGAGTGGCTCCGGTGGCATCGTGGCAACCGCGTAGGGAGACGGCTGACCGACGGAGACATTGGTGGAAACACCGATGCCCCTGCTCGGGTAGTAACCGCCATTCACAGGGCGTGAAGAATCGGTGACCAAACACGCCTGCGTTGCGAGGACGAGTCCGGCTGCGCCAATCCATTTCAGCGATTTCCGCATGCTGTTCTCCTCGTGAGGGCTATTGCGACCGCGAAGCCACCCAGTGCTTCACAGTCTAGTTGACGGGTTGGGCTGTCACAAGTACACAGAACAGCGATGAAAACAGCCGCTTCGAGCGTCCGGTCTCCCGGACAGCGCAGGCTCGAGAACGAGGTTGCTGTCATCCACGATCCGGGGGGGCTGCAAGACGAGGACCGCCGCCGTCGTGGTCTCGCCGAAACGCTGGAGTCATGGCGCTGGCACTGAGCTCTCGCCGGTCGACGGTTGCCACCGTCGCGAGCGCGCTCGCCGCGATGGCGGTGGCCGCCGCGGTCGCCGGTCGGAGCTGCCGGGTGTCGTCGCCGGGCCCCGAGGCGGCGGTGCGCGACATGCTGCAGGCCGCGAAGGCGGGCGATGCCGACACGGTGCTCGCGCTGCTGACCCCGGCGACGCGTGCACGGCTCGACGTCGAGGCACGGCGTGCCACCGACTATGTCGGAGCCTCGATCCGGTTCACCGCGAAGGACCTCGTCAGCATCGGCAACTCCGATGGCACCACGGCCGCGACCGAGATCACCGTCGTCGAAGAGCAGGGCGATCGCGCGGTCGTCCTCGTGATCTCGCCCTCGGGCCGGTCGCGCATGGATCTGGTACGCGTCGAGGGCCGCTGGCGGGTCGAGATCCCGCAGTACGGTGCGGCCGAGTAGCCATGCCGAACCGTCCCTGGCCGTCGACTGAGAAGCACGATCTCGTGGAGACCCTCCACGCCACCAAGGTCGTCGATCCGTATCGCTGGCTCGAGGACGAGCATCATCCCGACGTCCAGCAGTGGATGACCGAGCAGGACCACTACGCGCGCGCCGAGCTCGCGAAGCTGCCGGGCCGCAGCGAGCTCGCAGATCGGTTGAAGTCGCTGTTCTACTACGACGCGGTCGGTGCGCCGACGCATCGCAAAGGTCGGTTCTTCTTCGCGCGCAAGCACGCCGACAAGGAGAAGACGATCGTCTACTGGAAACAGGGCGAGACCGGCGCGGAGCACGTGCTGTTCGATCCCAACGCTTGGAGCGCCGACGGCTCGACCGGGCTCGGCGGTTGGTGGCCGAACCTCGACGGCACCTACGTCGCGTACTCGATCAAGGAGCACAACTCCGACGAGACCGTGACGCACGTGATCGACCCGGCGACCGGCACCCAGCTGCCGGAGGTGATCGCGGGGACGAAATACACGTCGAGCCTGTCGTGGACGCCCGACGGCAAGGGCTTCTACTACACATGGGTCCCTCCGGTCGGCGGCACGGTGACCGTCGCGGAGCGGCCCGGGTTCGCCGAGCTCCGTTACCACGCGCTCGGCAGTGATCCGGCGAACGATCCGGTGATCCACGAGGCGACGCGCAACGCCGAGACGTTCCTCCACGGCGGGATCTCGCAGGATGGCCACTGGCTGTTCGCCGGGATCTCGCACGGCTGGAATTCGTCCGACCTCTACTTCAAGGATGCGCGCGAGCCCGCGGCCCCCTGGATCACCCTCGTCGAGGGGGTCGATGCCAGCTTCGATCTCGAGATCTGGCGCGACCAGTTCTACGTCAGGACCAACGACGGCGCGGCGCGCTACCGGATCTTCAAGGTCTCACCGACGCAGCCCGCGCGCGCGGCCTGGCGCGAGCTGATCCCGCAATCGGACGCGACGCTGCAGGGCCTGGCGATCGTCGGCGAGCACCTGATCCTGACGTACCTGCGCAACGCTGCGAGCGAGGTCGTCGTCCACGACCTCGACGGCAAGCGGGTGCGCGAGGTCGAGTTGCCGCCGCTCGGCACGTCGGGCGGGATCTCCGGAAACCCGGACGAGGACACTGGCTACCTGGCGTACACGTCGTTCACCTCGCCGCAGATCATCTACCGGATCTCGATCCAGACCGGCAAGGTCTCGGAGTGGACGCGGGTCACCCTGCCGATCGACACCGAGGCGATGGTCACCGACCAGGTGTTCTATGCGTCGAAGGATGGCACCCGGATCTCGATGTTCATCATCCACGGCAGGGATGCCAAGCGGGACGGCAAGAACCCGACGGTGCTCAACGGCTACGGCGGCTTCAACGTCGACCTGACCCCCGGGTTCGCGGCGTCTCGCGCGGTCTGGGTCGAGCGTGGTGGCGTGTACGCGATCCCCAACCTGCGCGGCGGCGGCGAGTACGGCGAGGACTGGCATCGCAGCGGCATGCTGCTCGTGAAGCAGAACACGTTCGACGACTTCATCGCTGCCGCGGAGTACCTCGTGCAAGAAGGCTGGACGTCGCGCGAGCACCTCGCGATCTCGGGCGGCTCCAACGGCGGGCTCCTCGTCGGTGCCGCGATGACGCAGCGCCCCGATCTGTTCAAGGCGGTCGTCTGCGCGGTGCCGCTACTCGACATGCTGCGCTATCAGCTGTTTGGCTCGGGCAAGACCTGGGTGCCGGAGTATGGCTCGGCCGAGGATCCGACGCAGTTCTCCGTGCTGCACGCGTACTCGCCGTATCGACGCGCCGTCGATGCCGGGCCGACGAAGTACCCCGCGGTGCTGCTGGACTCCGCCGACCACGATGACCGCGTCGATCCGATGCACGCGCGCAAGCAAGCAGCGGTGCTGCAGCACCACCAGCTCGGGGATGCGCCGATCTTGCTACGCATCGAGCGCAACGCCGGGCACGGTGGCGCCGACATGGTCAAGCAGCAGGTCGAGCGCGTCGCCGATCAGCTCGCGTTCCTCGACAGCCAGCTGCGGTGATGCCAGCTGCGGTGATAACCCCCACGCCGGGGAAGGAATCTGCGGCAGTGCTCTGTTATCACCGCCACATGAGGTTTGCCTGGATCATCGCCGCGGCGTCACTCGCCTGCGGATGCCCGCATAACGGTTCGTACTCGCAGCCGGCGACGCTGCCGACCGCCAAGGACGTGGTCGCGCGGCTCGCGAAGCTGCGCGCGTCGCGGACCTCGTTTCGCGTGCAGACCACGATGGACTACTGGCTCGGCAAGCAGCGGGTGAAGGGCAAGGTCCGTGTCATGGGCACGTCGAAGCGGCAGGTCCGGTTCAACGCGATCAAGCCCGACGACACCGTGCTCGTCGACATGGCCTGCAACGGCACCGACTTCACGTTCGTCGACCAGCAGAACAACTGCCAGCTCGCGGGGCCGTGCGACAAGACCTCGATCGCGTCGCTGCTACGGGTCGAGCTCGAGCCCGACGACTTCCACTCGTTCGCGCAGGGCGTGCCGCCGGTCATCGAGGGCGCCGACGGTACGGTGACGTGGGATGCCAAGCACGGCCAGGAGCGCGTGACGCTCGAAGGGCCGGCAGGCAAGCAGGTGATCGTGATCGACGCGCGCGACAACCACTTCGACGTCGTCGCGGCCGAGCTCCGCGATCCGGCCGGCAAGGTCGTATGGTCGGTCGAGAACAGCGATTTCCACGACGTCAAGGACGTTGCGGGTACCCCCCAGCGGGTGCCCGGCAAGACCCGGTTCAAGAATCCCCGCCAGGAAGCTGACCTGCTAGTAGACTGGCTGGACGAGGAACGAGCCATCAACCTCGAGATCGATGCCGCGAAGTTCACGGTGCCTATTCCGAGCGGCCTATCATCGTGCAATGGGGGCTCGATCTCGCCCTGAACGGCGTGCGATCGTTGGAGGATCGGTGTGGCGAACGTGATGAGATGGGAACCGGTACGACGTGAGCACGGACGGTCCCCACCGGCGGAACGAGCGCATGGCGCGTGACGATCTCGACGCGACGCGCGTCGAGCGGGCCGATCCACTCATGGGTGCGGTGCTCGACAATCGGTTCCGCATCGAGTTCCGGCTCGCGGCCGGTGGGTTCGGTGCGATCTATCGCGCGACCCACGTGAAGTCCGGCCACCAGGTCGCGCTCAAGGTCCTGCATGCCGAGCTTGCGACCTCGGATGCGAGCATCACCGCACGGTTTCGCCGCGAGGGCGCGATGCTCGAGATGCTGCGTGATCCTCACACGATCACCGCCTACGAGCTCGGTGAGGCGCCGACTGGCGAGCTCTACATCGTCATGGAGCTGCTGCATGGCGAGAGCCTGTACGAGCAGTTTCGCGCGCGCGGCGCGCTGTCCTGGCAGCGTGTCGTGGCGATCGCGCGCATGGTGTGCAGCTCGCTCGCCGAGGCGCATGCGCGCGGGATCGTTCACCGCGATCTCAAGCCGGCGAACATCCACCTCGAGGCGCGCGACGGCAACCCGGACTTCGTGAAGGTGCTCGATTTCGGGATCGCGAAGATCGTGCGCGACTCGGGGCTCGACACTGCCGAGCTGACGCAAGCGGGCCAGATGATCGGCACGTTCGACTACATGGCGCCCGAGCAGATGATCGGCGGTGAGTGCACCCACGCCACCGACATCTACACGCTCGGCGTCGTGATGTACGAGATGATCGCCGGTCGTCGCCCGTTCGCAGAGGCACAGACCCCGACGAGCATGCTGGCGGCGCTGCTGACCAGCGACCCGCCGGCGCTGGCGACGGTGGTCACGGTGCCCGCGGCACTCGACGCGATCGTCATGCGCTGCCTCCAGCGCGAGCCGCAGGACCGGTTTCCCGACGTTCACGAGCTTTCCGCTGCCCTCACGGCGGTGCTCGCCGCGGACCCGGGCCCGGCGCGCCGGATCGCCGCCACCCCGCCGCCCCAGCCGTGCGACGAAGTGACGGTGTTCGACACGCGCCCGAAAGCGGAGTCCCGCGGCGAGCCGCCGCGCCTCCGCCATGACAGCTCGCAGCAGCCGCATTCGCCCGCCTTTCGTCGCGATGGATCGCCGCCGCACGTCGTGCGCCGCGAGGGATCGGGGCCAGTGGCCACGGGGCAGGGCCCGGGCGAGGCGCGCCCCCACCCGGCGATCATCCGTCGCTCGGGGTCGCAGTCCTACTCGAGCTCGCCGCCCGACGCGCGGCGTGACCCCTCGCCGCCCCCGATCGCCCCGGCCCTCCACGATCCGCACGGGCGACCCGGCACGCCGCCGGTCGTGCCGTTCGCCCCCATGGCCGTCCCGTCGGGCATCCCGTCAGCCGGACAACCGTTCAACCGGTCATCCAACCAGCCATTCAACCAGACCATCGTCCAGTTTCCATTGCCCCCGACGCTGGCTCCGTATGGGCAGGGCAGCCCGTACGGCCAGGCGGGGCAACCCGGCAGCCCGCCGGTGTACCCCTACGGGCAAGGCGTGCCCCAAGCGAGTCCGCCCGCGTACCCGTACACGGGCCAGCCGCCGCAATACGGCTCGCAACCGCTCGGCGAGCTCGCGCCGTGGACGCCGCCTCCTCCGGGCTACACCGGCCCGACCCGCGGCAGCGCGATGGGCGATGTCCAGTCGTTCGACATGTCGGGAGTGCACTCGCGCGACGTGATCGTGCGCCGGGTCGTGTGGGCGATCGCGATCCTGCTCGGCCTCATCTTCGTGCTCGTGGTGGCCAATCGTCTCTAGCTCCGCGGCGCACGTGCTAGCGTCCCGGCGTGTCTTCGCTTGTCGGGATCTTGCTCGGTCTGCTCGTCGGGCTGCGGCATGCCTTCGAGCCCGATCACCTCACCGCGATGGCGACGCTCGTCGGCGACACGCGTGACGCCCGTCGCGGTGCGCTGGTCGGTGCGATCTGGGGCGTCGGACACACGATCGCGCTCGTCATCGTCGGAGTGGTGCTGATCATCGTCGGTGACGCGTTACCAACCAGGCTCGCCGCGG
>JAGSPR010000469.1 GCA_018262455.1 Deltaproteobacteria bacterium
TGTGGCGCTGCCGCTGCTGCGCAAGGACTTCATCATCGACCCCTACCAGGTCGCCGAGTCTCGCGCCGCAGGTGCCGATGGCATCCTGCTGATCGTCGCCGCACTGGCGCCGGCGAGGCTGGCCGAGCTCCTGGCAGCGGCGGCGGTCTACCAGCTCGACGCGCTCGTCGAGGTGCACGACGTCGCGGAGGCCGAGATCGCGATCGCCGTGGGCGCGACGCTGGTCGGCGTCAACCATCGCGATCTCCGGACGTTCCAGATCGACATGTCGCTGACCTCCCTGGTCGCGCCGCTGCTGCCTCATGGAACCGTGCTCGTGGCCGAGAGCGGGATCCGCACCGCCGAGGACGTCAAGCTGCTCGGCGCGGTCGGCGCCCATGCGGTGCTCGTCGGCGAGCAACTGATGCGCGCGCCATCCCCGGGCGCCGCCCTTCGCGAGCTGCGAGCATGACGCAGATCAAGATCTGTGGCATCACCCTGGCCGACGATGCGGCCCGCGTGTCCGATGCCGGTGCGGACTTCATCGGACTCAACTTCTGGCCGAAGTCCAGGCGCTATCTCGCGCCGGAGCGGGCACCGATCGTCGCGGCGGCCGCACGCGGCGCGGGCGCGGCGCTCCTCGTCGGCGTGTTCGTCGATGCCGGGGTCGACGAGATCACGTCGGTGATGGCGATGGTCGATCTCGACGTGATCCAGCTTCATGGCGGCGAGCTCGCCGAGGATCTGATCGCCGTCGCCGCCGCGACCAGGCGCCCGGTGTGGAAGGCGATCGCGGTCGGCGCGCCGTGCGACATCGAGCGGCTCGAGACCTGGCCCGCGGACGCGATCCTGCTCGACACGCCGTCACCCGCGAAGGGCGGCACCGGCGAGATCTTCGACTGGGCGCTCGCGAAGGAGGCGCGCCAGCGCAGCCCCGCGCGGCTCCTGGTGCTCGCCGGTGGCCTGCGAACCGACAACGTCGCCGGCGCGATCTCGGCGGTCCAGCCGTGGGCGGTCGATGTCGCGACAGGGGTCGAGGCGGCTCCGGGGATCAAGGACGCTTCGAAGGTCACGGCGTTCATCGCAGCCGTCCGCGCCGCATCGACCTGACCTCCTGCGATCCCGTGCAACGGATCGGTTGGTCGAAATTGTGCCCGCGACGTGGTACGCGAGAGTCGATGTCCACCGTCGACGAGATCGCGGCGTTGCCCATCCCCGAGCGCGGGCGGTTCGGCGAGTTTGGAGGTCAGTATGTCGCCGAGACGTTGATGCCTGCCATCAACGAGCTCGAGGCCGCGTGGCGGGTTGCGCGCGCCGACGCCGGTTACTGGTCGGAGGTCGACGCGCTGCTCGCGGACTACGTCGGCCGGCCCTCGCGGCTCTACCACGCGCGCAGGCTGTCCGAGCAGGTCGGCGCGACCGTCTACCTCAAGCGCGAGGACCTGAATCACACCGGTGCCCACAAGATCAACAACTGCATCGGCCAGGCGGTGCTGGCGCGGCGGATGGGCAAGCGCCGGCTGATCGCCGAGACCGGGGCTGGCCAGCACGGCGTCGCGACGGCCACGGTGGCGGCGCTGTTCGGCGTGCCGTGCGAGATCTACATGGGCGCCGAGGACGTGGTCCGCCAGGCGCTCAACGTCGAGCGCATGCGGCTGCTCGGCGCACAGGTCCATCCGGTCGAGAGCGGCACCCGCACGCTCAAGGACGCGATGAACGAGGCCCTGCGCGACTGGGTGACCAACGTCGGCGACACCTACTATCTCATCGGCTCGGTCGCCGGTCCGCACCCCTATCCGTGGATGGTGCGTGATCTCCAGTCGGTGATCGGCCGCGAGGCGCGTGCCCAGATTCACCTCGCCACCGGCCGACTGCCGGATGCCTGCGTCGCGTGTGTCGGCGGCGGCTCGAACGCAGGCGGGCTGTTCGCACCCTTCGTCGGCGACGCGAGCGTGCGGCTGGTCGGCGTCGAGGCAGCGGGGGAGGGCATCTCGTCCGGCCGCCATGCCGCGACGCTGTCCGCGGGTCGCATCGGCGTGCTCCACGGCAGCAAGAGCTACGTGCTGTCGCATCCCGACGGTCAGATCGCGCACGCCCACTCGATCAGCGCCGGCCTCGACTACCCGGGCGTTGGCCCGGAGCACGCGTGGTGGAAGCAGTCGGGGCGCGCTGTCTACCTGTCGCGCACCGACGATGACGCGCTCGTCGCGCTCGAGAGGCTCGCGCGCACCGAGGGCATCCTGTGCGCGCTCGAGACCGCGCACGCGATCGCCGCGCTCGACGAGGTCGCGAGCATCGTCGGCAAGGAGGGCGTCATCATCGTGGGGCTGTCCGGGCGCGGTGACAAGGACATGGTCACGGTCGCCCAGCGGAGGCAGTCATGACCGCTCCGGTCGGCGTGGCGAGCCGCGGGCTTCGCGCGGCGTTCGAGGATGCGCGCGCCCACCGCCGCGCCGCCCTTGTCACCTACCTGACGTTCGGTGATCCCGATCCGGTGACCTCGATCGAGATCGTGCACGCCGCGGCGCGGGCGGGCGCCGACGTGATCGAGCTCGGCGTCCCGTTCTCGGATCCCTCCGCCGATGGCCCGTCGATCCAGCGGGCGATGGAGCGTGCGCTCCTCGCCGGGGCCAGCATCGGTGGCGCGCTCGCCGCCGTCTCCGAGCTGCGCCGCCGCGGCGTCACGACCCCGGTCGTGCTGTTTGGCTACTACAACCCGGTCTTCGTGATGGGGCCCGAGGCGTTCGCCGCGCGCGCCGCCGCGGCCGGCGTCGATGCCGTGCTCACCGTCGACCTGCCGATCGACGAGCTGGCCGAGCTCGCGGTCCCGCTCGCCGCCCAGGGCGTCTCGGTCATCCCCCTCGTCGCCCCGACCTCGACGCCCGAACGCATCGCGCGGCTCGGCGCGCTCGACGCGCCGTTCGTCTATTACATCTCGCTGACCGGCGTCACCGGCGTAGGCACCGCGGCGCCCGTCGATCCGGCCCGGATCGCGGAGATCCGCCGCGCCTCCGGATCGCCCGTCGCCGTCGGCTTCGGCATCCGGGCACCCGCCGACGCGGCGCGCTTCGCAGCGGTGGCCGATGGCGTCGTGGTGGGCAGCGCGCTCGTCGATCGCGTGGCCGACGGCCCGGCCGCGGGTGCCCCCGATCGCGTCGCAGCGCTCGTCCGCGCGCTCGCGGCGGCGATGCCGCGCTGACGGCTCAGGGCGCGGTCATCTTCGCGCAGAACGGATCGACCTCGAAGCCCGGCTCGGGCGTCATCGGTCCCGTCCCACCGAGCGCCGCGCGCTGCGCCGCGGTCACCTCGCGCGCCGTCGCGATCGCGGTCAGCGTCTCGGCGCCCTCGTTCGCGGTCCGCTGGTACGTCGTGTAGTCGACGGTGAACAGCCCGAAGCGCGGGACGAACCCCTCCGCCCATTCGAAGTTATCGGTCAGGCTCCAGTGGTAGTAGCCGCGCACGTCGACCCCGGCATCGCGCGCACGCTGCAGCGACTCGAGGTTGCGCACGATGTTCTCGGCGCGCCGGCGCCCGACCTCGGTGGAGATGCCGGCCTCGCTGACCACGAGCGGCAGGCCCGGGTAGCGCGCCGCGTGGTCGATCAGCACCGTGCCGAGCCCGTCGGTGTAGCCCTCGTAGCCCATGAGCGGAACGCAATAGGTCGGATCGGGTGCAGGCATGCACGCGCCCAGATCGAACCCACCGGTGCACGGCGTCGCGTCGATCAGCGGGATCAGGGCAGTGGCCCCGGTCACGCCGGCGCGGAAGTAGTACTGCAACCCGAGCCAGTCGAGCGTGGCGGCCCACTCGGGGTGTGCCTCGTCCGAGATCCCGTCGAGGTTGCTGTCGAACGTGCCGTTCTGGACCGAGTCCACGAACAGGTAGTGCATCGCGTAGAGCATGCGATCGCGCGCGGCGAGGTCCGCGGGGTCGGTCGATGGCTTGTTCGCGCGAGACGGCTGCCAGTCCGCCACCGACATCGAGAGCCCCACCGACGCCGCGACGCCGTCACCATCGGCGTCGACCGTGTCGTGCGCCTTGATCGCCTGGTACATCGCCGCATGCGCCGCCACGTAGTCGCGCACCGACGGGACGAACCGGTTCGCGAGGTCCGTGATCGAGACCTTGCCGGGCGGAAACGTCCCGAGCCCGTAGCCGGCGAGCAGGTAGACCATCGGCTCGTTGAGCGTCCCCCATTCGTCGACCAGATCGCCGAATCGCTCGGCCATCAGCGCGGCATGCTCGGCCATCTCCTCGACCACCTGAGGACCACCGGGCGAGCCGAGCCCGCACAGGTTGGCGTCGGTGGGGCCACCCGTGCACGACGTCTCCCGCGGATCATCGACCCACACCGGGTTGGAGAAGTGATGCAGGGTGACGAGCGGCCGGATCCCCATCGCGCGCATCGCCTCGAGTTGTGTCCGGTAGTGCGCGATCGCTGGTTCGTCGATCACGTCGCGCTGGGGCTCGATCCGCGCCCACTCGATCGAGAACCGGTAGCTGTCCACGCCGAGCCCCTTCACGAGCCCGAGGTCCTCGAGGTTCTTCGAGTACCCGCGGCTCGCTTCGCCGACGAACGTTCCCTTGCCCAGCCCGCCGTCCGCGATCGGCTGGCTCCACAGGTACCAGTCGGTCGTCGGGTTCAGGTCCTCGATCTGCGTCGCCGCGGTCGCCACGCCGAACCGGAAGCTGCCCTTGCCGGCCTCGCCCGACAGCGCGCCCAGGGTGCCGAAGGGGATCGGACCTGCCGCGTCGTTGCTCCCGCACGCGACCGTGGCCATGATCAAGAGCAGCACGAGTGTCTTCACCCCGCGCATCGTGCCGCAACCGCGGCAGCTTGACACCCGAGATCGCGTTCCTATACTCCCCGGCTTCCGATGGCCAAGGCTCCCGCACCCTACAAAGTCCTCGTCCGCGAGCTCCCGACGCACCGTCGGTTCGTGGTTCCGGCCGAGCACGTCAGCGAGTGGCTGCGCGGCCTG
>JAGSPR010000179.1 GCA_018262455.1 Deltaproteobacteria bacterium
CGGCGAGCAGGTGGTAGCGGTCGAGCATGCAACTCCTCCATGAGCGGGCGCGGTTCGGCTGACGGCGCCTCGCGGTCTGTGTTGTGCAACCATGATGACCTGTGCGCCCCCGCATCTCTAGCTAGATGACGGTGCAACATAGGTCCGGATGAGGCGGCATTACCCCGAGCATCACCGGCTAGCCGACGCGATCGGCGTAGTACCAGCGCTCGTCGCCAGATCGTTGGAGCGGCGCGCCGTCATTCGCCGTGAAGCTCCGAGGAGACCGTGACGTGCGCGACCCGGGTTGGTGATCTTCGGACCGAGCCTCACCGCTCAGGCGAGGATCCAGAAGCCCTCCATCCGGAGGCTTCCGGGTGTAGCGTGTCGGCGTGACGGGCGTGATTGGAAAACCGGTGTTCTCGTTCGGCGAGTTGCTCGTCTTGCTCGATGTCGACGGCGTCGGCGAAATGTCGGCGCCGCTGCCCACGCCGGCCGAGGCGTCGGGGCTCACGGGGAGTGTCCTGCGCGGCACCGCGCCGTGCGTCGAAGCCCACGGCGCGTGCCGGTTCCGCACGGGCCTCGCCCACCTCTACGATCCGCCCCGCACCGACCTCGTGGTGAGCCCCGCGCACGTGATGCTCTCGATCACGCGGTTCCCCGACGAGGACACCTGGAACAACATGTTCGAGTGGGTGAGCGGCTACCTTGCCGACACGCTGACGCCGACGCCCCGAAGTACCGCGCGTGAGGGGTACCGGGAGTATGCCGGGCAGGGAGTCATCGCGACGCTGGGCTTCACTCGTCCCAGCGTTCGCCTCGACTCGCGGGACCTCGTGATCGAGGTGGCGTTGCGGCGCGACGAGGCCGCGCTCGCGACCGTACGGCGCCTGTTCGGGCTCGCGGGTGATGCGCAGATCGCCCCGCCGGACGACGGGAACTGGCGCGAGTTGCCCACCCGCTGGCCCTTGCACCTCGAGTGCTCGCGCCACAAAGACACCGTGCGGTTCCGGTTCAGCGCGCCTCACCATGATGGGCAGACCTCGACCGCGAACCTGTGCGAGGAATGGTGCTGGCGCTGGCTCGACCTGTGCGCGGGCACGGGGATCGGGCACCACGATCGGATCCAGGTCTCCTGGGACCTGGGCGATCTCGGCCACGCGTCGATCGTCCGCGGCGACGGCGCCCACCGTCGCGACGTTCACGAGCTTCACATCCCGGTCAGCTGGCTCGCGAGCTGATCGCGCGCCGAGATCGGATCCCGGCGCTTTACGGCCCGGCGTTAGGCCCTCAGGATTGGCGCCATGAAGGCAGCCATCATCAGGCGCTATGGAGGACCCGAAGTCCTCGAGTTCACCGACGTCGCTCCGCCCGTACCGAAGGACGACGAGGTCGTCGTCAAGGTGCACGCAGCGAGCATCAACCCGATCGATTGGCAGATCCGCGAAGGCCTGGTGAAGATGTTCATCCGGCCGAAGTTCCCCGCGATCCTCGGCTGCGATCTCGCCGGCGAGATCGTCGAGGTCGGCAAGGCAGCGACGCGACTCAAGGTGGGCGATCGGGTGTTTGCGATGATGCCCCACGATTGGGGCGCCCAGGCCGAGCTCGTGGCGCTCCCCGAGCGGCTCGTCGCGCTCAAGCCCGACAACCTGACGATGGTCGAGGCCGGATCGGTCGGCGCGACCGCGGTCACGGCGGTGCACGCGCTCCGCGACAGCGCGAAGCTAACCGCTGGCAAACAGGTGCTCGTCAACGGCGCGTCAGGTGGCGTCGGGATCTTCGCCGTGCAGGTCGCCAAGGATCTGGGCGCGCACGTCACGGCCGTGTGCGGCGCCGCAAGCTTCGACCTCGTCAAGAGCCTCGGGGCCGACGTGGCGATCGACTACAAGACCACGGACTTCACCAAGAGCCAGACACAGTTCGACGTGGTGTTCGATTGCATCGGCAATCAGCCGCACGGCGCCTGCAAGCCCGTGATGCGTGGCAAGTGGGTCCACCTCACGACGATGCCGAAGGGCAAGGCGTTCCTGCGATCGTTGCTCAATCCGCTCACCAAGACCCGCGTCGTCCCGATGATCGCCAAGGCGACACCTGATCGCATCGAGTACATCCGATCGGCACTCGAGACCGGCAGGCTGAAGACCGTCGTCGACAAGGTGTTCCCCACCGCCTCGATCGTCGAGGCGCAAGCGTACAGCAAGGCCGGTCGCGCCAAGGGCAAGATCGTGCTGACGTTCGAGCGCTGACCAAGCACAGTCTCGAGCAGCGCTCGCCAAGGCGAACCTGGCGACCGTGGCCGAGCTCCCGGTGACCCGATCACGGTCGCTTGATGTGGCCGCGGCTACGGGCAGAACTGGCCGCATCGCCCCCAGGGGGCGCCGGTCAAGCTCGTGCAGCACATCGGCTGGGCCACCGCGCAGTCGGAGGGCTCGCGGCAGATCCGACTCGTGCATGTGGTGCCGCACGCGATCGTGGAACCGCTATCGCAGCACGGGTCACCCCCGCAGTCTTCGACGCCATCGCAGGTCGCGGCGGCGCCGGCGCAGGACATTGCCAGGTCGATACAGCGCGGCGCCACGGCGAACCCGACACAGCACTTCTGCCCGTCGCCACAAGTTTCGGCTCCGCAGGCCACGCTGCTCACGCCGCCGTCGCCGGCACCGGGATCGGGGCTGCACATCCCGGCGATGCAGGTCTGCCCGTCGGGGCAGCCGTGCGTCTCGTCGCACTTGAACCGCGACGACCCGTAGTCTGGGTCCGCGTAGCACCCGGCGAGGATCGACAGCATCACCACGAGCCGGATCACGGATCCACCGTACACCTCCACGGAGATCGAATACAGTCTCGATGGTGGAGGCTCACCGCGTCCGCTGCGTCGTGACGGTGCCTGACGGTCCGTCGCGCCGCGTCGGTCCCTCCGGGCTGTTGATCGGTCGCAAGCAGGATTGCGATCTCGTCTGCGATGATCCTGGCGTGAGCCGACGCCACGCGCTCGTGCGGCTGACCACCGAGGGCGCCGAGGTCGTGCCGCTGGGGCGCGGACCGGTCGAGATCAACGGCAAGAAGTGCGATCGTCCGACGGTGCTGGGAGATGGCGACCGGCTCGGCGTGCCGGGCCTGGTGCTGGACGTGCAGATCGAGGCGCAGCGGCCGGATCCTTCCCGGTCGGCGAGCTGGCGTCTCGAGCGCGCGCGGGGCGGCAGCTTCGGCCTGGTCCACAGCCCCTTCGTGCTGGGCGGCGGTGACAGCGACGATCTGATCGTGAAGCGGTGGCCCGAGCAGGCCCTGCGCTTCCACGTGGCGCAGAGCGAGCTGTACCTCGAGCCGACCGTGGCGAAGGTGACGCGCAACGGCACCGAGCTCGAGCCGGGATCGATGGAGCGAGTCGAGATGGGCGACCAGGTCGGGTTCCAGCGCGAGGTGTTCCACGTTCGCCAGACGCCGCGCGACGCGACCACCGCGATCGCGAGCCTCACGGACCTGCCCTCACACGTGCTGATCGAGATGCTGCCGCGGGGGGGCCGGGTCGTGTTCTCGACCGCCGAAGGCGATCGCCCCGTGTTCCTCGCCGACCGCCGGCTCGATCTGATGATCGCGCTGCTCCGGCCGCCAGACGGGTATGCCGCCGGCGACTACATCCCCGACGACGTGGTCCGCGCGATCGTGTGGCCTCGCAACCCCGGCGTGACCCGGCCGGAGATCAACGTGCTGATCGGCCGTTGCCGGCGCGACCTCGTCGAGGCGGGCCTCGCTGGCGCCCGGCTGATCGTGCGCGCGCCCGGGGGGGGCGCCACCCGGCTCGCGCTCGCGCCCGGCGCGGTCGTGATCCTCGAGTCCTGAGGTAAGCTTGCCGTGCCGGCTCGGCCGCGAGATGCAAGCAGCTCATGTCCACCAGAAGTTCGGGCGCTACGAGCTGCTGACTCTGCTGGCGCGCGGCGGGATGGCCGAGGTGTTCCTCGCGCGGATCACGGGCGTCGGCGGGTTCGCCAAGCTCCTGGTGATCAAGCGGATCCTGCCTCACCTCTCCGGCGATCCCGACTTCGTGGAGATGTTCCTCAACGAGGGCAGGATCGCGGCGCAGCTCACGCACCCCAACGTCTGCCAGGTCTACGAGCTGGGCGAGGTCGATGGCTGCTTGTTCCTCGCGATGGAGTACCTCGACGGCCTCGTCTGGGATGACCTGGCCCCGCGGGTGCCGCGCGGCCGCGGGTTCGAGCTGCGGTGCGCGGCTGCCGTGATCGGCCAGATCTGCGACGGGCTTCGCTACGCGCACGAGCTGCGTGACGTGCACGGCACGCCGACGCCGGTCGTGCACCGCGACGTGTCGCCGCAGAATCTGATGATCACCACGGGCGGCGTCTGCAAGCTGCTCGATTTCGGCGTCTCGAAGGTGTTGACCGAGGGCTCGCGGACGCGCAGCGGCATGCTCAAGGGCAAGCTCCCGTACATGGCGCCCGAGCAGATCCGCGGCGAGCGAGTGGATCCGCGCGCCGACGTGTTCTCGATGGGCGTCGTGCTGTGGGAGGCGCTCGTCGGCGAGCGGCTGTTCAAGCGGGACACCGACTATCTGATCTGGCGCGCGATCACGGAAGACGACATCCCGCTGGTCACGACCAGGCAACCGGCGCTACCGCGCGCGATCGACGCGATGGTCGCGCGCGCACTCGAGCGCGACCCGACGCGGCGCTATGCGTCGATCGGCGAGCTCGCGACCGAGCTGCGTCGGGTCACCGACCAGGTCGGTGGGCCGCTCGCGCCCGCGGCGCTCGCGGACATGATGCGGTCGCTGGCCGGGCCGCAACTCGCCGACCGAACCCAGCTCGTGAGCCGCGCGATGGGACCGCCGGCGCGCGAGTCGCCGCTGGAGCGGAGCTCGGCGCTCGCGATCACCCACGTGCAGCCGACCATCGAACCGAGCGATACCAAGCAGTCGTTCGCGTTGCGCGATGAATCGGTGCGACTCGGCCGACGACCAGACGCGCGGGCGCGGCGCACGGCAGCGCTGGCGGGGATCTCCGTCATCGCGGGGCTCGGCGTGGCCGCGGCGTGGTGGGCGCGAGGCCCCGGCGATGCCACCGACGCGGCCACGCCCGGCCACGCGGCCAACGCGAGCGCCGACGCGGCGGCGGCCGATGCCGGGCCGTCGATCGAAGGCGAGCTCGCCAGCGACGAGGACCTGATCGAGCTCGAGCCCGAACCGACGGATGCCGGCGTGGAGCCGCCGGGCACGCCGCGGCCCTCGCGCAAGCGGCCGAGCAGCTCCGAGCCCGACAAGGCCGACAAGGCCGAGCTCGGCCTGTACAGCGTCGATTCCAACCCGTACGCGACGATCTTCATCGACGCCAGGTCGTACGGCGTCACGCCGCTGTTCAAGGTTCCGCTCGCCCCTGGTCGCCACCGCGTCCGGGCGGTGCGCGGCGATGGCCGATCCAAGCGAGTTACGATCACGATCGAGCCCGGCAAGCTGGTCAGCTCGGGTACCCTCCGCTGGTGAGGCGTGCCTGCATTGTCGTGATCCTCGCGCTGTGCAGCCTCGCGCACGCGGACCGCGCCGCCGAGCCGACCCCGAGCCTCGCCGACGCACGGCGCGCGATCGCCGACGTCCGCTACGACGATGCACGGCGGCTGCTGGTCGAGGTCCTCGCGCGCGGCGGCAGCCGGCCCGAGGAGCTGCGGGAGATCTACGAGCTGTCGGCGGTCACCGCGGTCGTGCTCGGCCAGGTCGACCTCGCGGAGCAATACTACCGGCGCCTGCTCGCGCTCGATCCGGCCGCGAGCCTCCCGGCCGGAGCTTCGCCGCGGCTGCGCGATCCATTCGTCGCCGCCCAGGCGTACATGGCGGCGCACGGCCGACTCGAGGTGCGCGCCGCCCGGCGTGGCGCCGCGATCGAGGTGACCGTGGTCTCCGATCCGCTCGGCATGGTGGCCGCGGTGACGGCGATCGTCGATGGCGCGCCGATGCCGAAGCGCGCGTTCACCGGCCAGCCAGTCGTGCTCGAGGCCACCGGTGACGTTCAGGAGGTCGTGATCCTCGACGAACACGGCAACTCGTTGCGCGCGTTCGCCGCGAGCGAGCTCAGCGGGAGCTCGCCGGGCGCCACCGGCGTGAACGGTCGCTCCACGCCGCACACGCCGCGCACGCCGATCGTGCGACGCTCGATGACGTGGGCGATTCCCGCCACGGTCCTCGCAGGCGCCGGGGTCGTGTTCCTGGTCGATGCGCGCCGCGCGAAGGGCCGGCTCGACGACATCCTCGCCGACGATGCGACGCACTTCTTCGACGAGGCCGAGACGGAGCGTCGGCGGTGGCGGGGCTCCACGCTGGTCGCGAGCCTCTCGTTCGTGGCCGCCGGGGCGTTCACCGCCACCGCGATCGTCATGTTCGCGACGCGTCCGACGACCACGCTCACCCCGATCGCCGGTGGCGATCGCGTCGGGTTCGCGCTCGCCGGTACGTTCTGAGGCGGCGCAACTCCGCGTGGATCCGGCGGATGTCGTAGCCGGCGTGCGCGGCGAAGGAATCGGGGCCGGAGGTGCCTTGGAGGTCATCGGCCTCGGCGTGTTGTCGGGCTGTTATCGAGGATCGCGGGGGGTGTGCCGCAGAGTGGATGAATGCCCACCAAATACCTGCTCGCGCTGTTCTCACTCACGATCGCCGGCTGTGCGTCTGACCCGGACCGCCCGGTGCCAACCCCGCCCCAGACGGCGGAGGAAGCAGGCCGGACGGCCGCTGCCAGTGCCGCCGATACCGCGCAGCTGCTCGCCGACGTCAACGAGTTCGTCGGCGCCGGGTTTGGCGGGCTGCCGGTCGCCGGCGGTCCGCCGCCGTTCGCACCGCCCGCGAACTGCACGGCCAGCTTCTCGATCGATCAGACGCACATCCAGCTCGAGAGCGATTGCACGCTGCCGTCAGGCCGTCACACCCGAGGATCGATGAGTGTCGCGCTCGGCGGCAGCTGCGGGTTCGGCGGATTCACCGTGGACTTCGATCTGCTCGTCGAATCCCAGCCCGGTGCCGGCGACGAGGTTGCCGTCACCGGTCATGTCGCGCTCAAGCACGGCGCCGGTGAGCTCTGGCTCGCGAGCCAGATCGAGCACGAGTCGCACCTCGGCGGCCACGATGTCAACTCGAAGGTCGCTGGATGCTTCATGCTCGATCTGCCCGAGAAGCGCGCTGCGTTCGACGGCGTGGTCTCGGTCGACGTCGACGGCCAGCGGATCTCGCTGTTCAGGGTCTCCGATCTCCAGCACATGCTCTGTGAGTGGCTACCGTTCACGGGCTCGGTTCACGTCGAGCACCTCGGTGAGTTCGTCGAGGTGGTGTTCGATCGCGACACTCCGACGACCGGGGTCGTCACGATCGTGACCCCGACGAGCTCGACCCGCGTCCAGCTGCCGGTTCCGACCGGAGGATTTTGCAGCTCGGGTGCGATCCCCACGCCGAGCGTGATCGACTATCAGGTCTGCGGCGGCTGCGGCAACCCGGTGCCCCCTGGTGGTCCGAGCGACCCGGTGCCCGAGCCGATCTTGTAGCGGAGCTCGCAGACGACATCGCGAGTCGACCTATCGCGGACGACGCTCCCTCGATTCGACGTCAGTCAACCCGCTGACGCCGACGACCCGAAGCGCCGCGCGTGAGGGGTACCTGATCGTCGAACCGAGATCGAGCTGACCTTCCAGGATTGCAGGTAGACTGCCTGGATGCGAGTGCTCGAGCTCTGGCGGTATCCGGTCAAGTCGATGGGCGGCGAGCGCGTCGACGTGACCGCGATCGGCGACCGCGGGCTCCACGGGGATCGGCTGTGGGCGTTGCGCGACGAGGAGCGCGGCGTGCTCACCAACGCGAAGCGGTTTCCCGCGCTGCTCGCGTGCGCGGCGCGGTTCGTGCGCGAGCCGGCGCCCGACGTCGCCCCAGGTCAGATCCCCGGCGTGACGATCACGCTGCCGGATGGTGCGACGGTCGGCTCCGACGATCCCGACGTCCACGCGCGGCTCTCGGCGCTGCTCGGCCACCGCGTCACGCTGTGTGCGCTCCGGCCGGCGAGCGATCGGGCCCACTACAAGAGCGTCAAGTCGACGGCGGATGACATGCGCGCGGAGTTCGCGATCGATGCCAGCGAGCCGCTCCCCGACTTCTCGATGATGCCGATGGCCAAGCTCCTCGAGCTCGGCAAGTTCGCGACCCCTCCGGGCACGTACTTCGACGCGATGGCGTTGCATGTCGTGACGACCGCGAGCCTGGCGGTGCTGCGCACCAAGGGGACCTCCGACTTCGACGTGCGGCGGTTTCGCCCGAACGTGTTCATCGAGACGACCGAGGGCGGCCTCGTCGAGGCGGGGTGGACGGGTGGCGCGCTCGTGCTCGGAGGGTGTACGGCGTTCGTCGACTGCCCGACCCCGCGTTGCTCGATGCCGACGCGCGCGCAGGCGGACCTGGGCGCCGACCCGAAGGTGCTGAAGACGATCGTGCGCGAGGCCGAGCGCTGCCTCGGTGCGTACGCGACCGTCACGCACCCGGGCGAGGTGCGGGTCGGCGACGCGGTGAGGTTCGAGCCGCCGGAGACGTCGAGGATCGGCGACTGGGCACGCGCACGCGCGACCGGGCTCAAGCGGATGCTGATCCGCGCGGCGATGCCGAAGTAGCGGACGCCATGGCCATCGCGTGGCGCGACCGGCTGCTCACCGGGTCTTGCGGCGAGGCCCCACCAGCCGCCGGGTCTCGAGACGCTCGTAGGCGCGCTGCACCGCGCGAAACTGCTCGGCGTCGCCACCGTGATCGGGATGCGTCGCGCGAGCGCGGGCGTGGTACGCGCGCCTGACCTCCGCGGGTGAGGCGCCCGGCGCGACGAGCAAGATCGACCACGCAGAGCTCTGCGCGAGGCCCGGTCGCGCCGATCCGCTGCGCGGCGTGGGTCGGCGCGGCGGGTCCTCACCGCGCAGCACCCTGCTCCACGCGCGTGCCCAGTAGGGCTCGATCACGGAGAGCTCGCGGCCCGCGACCCGCCCGGCCTCCGCGAGCGCCTCCTCGACCGATCGCGCGCCGCCGTTCGAAGCGTCGGGACGACGAAACGGCCGCTCGCATGGCATCGAGGTCCACCACGCGGCCCAGAAGAACCGCCTTCGCTGGGTGGCGGTGATCGAGCAGACGGCGGTGGTGAGGTCCGACACGGTTGATTCGCGGAGAGCCGTGATGATAGCGCACGGCCCTGTGCGCCGATCACGGTCGCTTGACGTAGCTGACCCGATCCCACAGCGGCTTCTCGACGAAATACGCCCGGACTTCGCCGGTGACGAGGTGCTCGCCGCGCTGGGCGACGTAGTGCCGGGTCGCGCCGGTCGGCGGGAAGTCGAAGTCGAGCTCGTTCGAGTTGGGCGAGAAGCCGTCGGCGAAGATGCGCTTCTGCAGGGCGGCGCCCGGGTTGAAGCGGATCAGCTGGGCGGCCTCGGCCAGCGCCATGAGGTCGCGCTCCCAGCAGGTCGCGTCGCTGCAGCTCACGCTGCCACGCACCAGGTACGCGACGCGCCACACCCCGCCGGCGTCGGGCGCGGCGTAGTAGGCCCGGACCTGACCGGAGACCAGGTGCTCGCCACGCTGGACCTGGTAGCGCCGACCGGGAGCGACGAAGGTGACCTCGTTGGAGTTGGGCACGAAGCCGTGGGCGAAGATCTGCTTCTGGAGCGCAGCGCCCGGGTTGAAGCGGATGAGCTGACTGGCCTCGGCGGCGGCGATCAGCGAGGCCGCGAAGTCGCCGGGGTCGCCGGCCCCGGGCGTGTAGGTCGCCGGCGCGTGGACCGGGAAGTCGGCCAGGTCGGAGGGCGCGACCATCGGGAAGCTGAGCGTCTCGTCGGCGCGCGTGGCCCCGGCGGCCAGCGTGGCGTAGCTGTCGGGCCAGAATGCGCGGCTGGTCGGCGAGGTCCACAGCTCGACGTAGCGCCCGGCGGCCTGGGTCCAGTTGGTGCTGCCGATGCCGGGACCGGCGAACGCCTTGGGGTAGATCGCGCGCTCGCCGGTGGCGGCCGCGACGCCGAGGCCGAGCACGCGGGTGTGGTTGAACATCGCGAAGCGGCTGACCCGGTCCAGTGGATCGGCGTTGCCGAGCGTGCCGCTGGCATCGAACAAGCCGAGCCAGCCGGTCACGTGAGCGCCGTCGGCGGGGCCGTGGATGTGGGCCTTGAAGTCGCCGGCGATCCACGGCCACAGAGTGCGCGGCCCGCCCAGGCGCGGATCGCCGGTGGAGTGGACCTCGATCCGGGTCGCCTCGGGCATGAGGACCTCGACGTCATCAGGCACCGACTCGCTGCCGGCCGGCAGCATGAGGTTGTCCCAGTACTCGTAGCTCTGCGCCGTCGCGGCCAGGTTCTGCAGCCGGACCGAGGTCTTCCAGTACGCGCCGCGGGCCGGCACGGTGGTCGTGATCTCGACCGCGAGCGCGCGGCGATCGGTCAGCCCCGCCGGTGGCTGGTAGATCGCGGTGAAGGCGAAGTCGCCGTCGGCACCGACGCGGCCGAACCGGTAGCTCCAGTCGACCGCAGCGTAGTAGCCGTGCTCGTGGACCGGGAACGCGCGCTCGACGCCGCCGACGCCCGGCCAGCCCAGCACGTCCGCCGCGGCGCAGTCGCCGTTGGGGCTGAGCGGCGCACCCAGCCGACACGGGCCCCAGTTGCGGCTGAGCGTCACCGCGGTGTTGCGGTACAGCAGCTCGCGCGGGCCGTGACGGCCATCGTCGTACTGCGCGCGCAGCAGGCGCGCACCCAGCGGCGCGCGGCGGCCGCTCGACGAGCCAATGCTGGTCTCGTCGGCCGCGACCACGAACCACAGCGTGAGGCCGGCGGGGTTGGCGACCTTGATCGTCCGGAGCGCCGGGGTGTAGCGCGCGGCGACCGGGTAGCGCACGGTGAAATCGTTGCCGGCGGCGGGCTGCTCGACGGTGAAGTCGAGCGTGGTGTCGCCGACGTCCTCCAGCGACAGGGTCAGGGTCGTGACCACCCCGTCCTGGGTCGAGTCGAGCTTGTCGCCGGCCGTGCAGCCGGCCAGCGCCACCACACCGAGAAGACCTCGCGCCCAGCACTTCGCATGACACATGGCGACCTCCGCTGGCTCGAGCCAGCGCACGATCGCGTTGCATTGGCCGTGCCGGGCATCGCGGGTCTCAGGCTGTCAGCGCCCGCGACAGATGATCAACGAGGAAGTCTCTCACCGCGGTGACCCTCGCCGGCACGTATGAGCCCGACGGCATCACGAGGTGCAGCGGTCCACCGCTCGCCGTGTGGCTCGGCAGGACCCGCTCGAACCCGCCGTGGCGGTGGGCGATGAACAGCGGCAAGAGACCGATGCCCATGCCCTCGGCGATCATCTTCGCGACAAACCAGAAGTCGTCGACGCTGGCGACTCCCCTGACCTCCACGACCCGTTTGCCGCGCGGGCCATCGAGCGACCACGTGCCACGTCCGTCGCGGCCGCGAAACAGGATGCAGTCGTGATCCTCGAGCTGGGCCAGCTTCGTGGGCAGGCCGCGTTTCTTGAGGTAGGCCTTCGACGCAAACAGGCCCGCGTTCGTGTCCCCGACCCGCCGCGCGATCATCGACGAGTCGGCGAGCTTGCCGGCGCGCAGCCCGAGGTCGATGCCCTCGGCGACCAGATCGACGATGCGCGTCGTCACGATCAGCTCGACGTGGATCCGCGGCAGCTTCGAGCGGAGATCCGCGAGCGCCTCGGGGAGGCCCATCATCCAGCTGTCAGGATTCGCGGTCACGCGGACCACGCCCGCCGGCGCGTGACCGTGCTCGCGCACCGTGTCGGTCGCATCCTCGAGGGCGCCGACCGCGCCGCGCACCCTCTCGAACAGCTCGCGCCCGGCATCCGTGACGCCGCGCTGCCGGGTCGTGCGCTGGATCAGGCGCACGTTGAGCTCCCGTTCAAGCCGCGCGATGCCGCGCGTGACCGAAGACTTGGGAAGCCCGATCGCCTTGGCGGCGGCGGTGAAGCTGCCGCGCTCGACGACGCGCGTGAACAGCGCCAGATCATTCAGGTTCATGTTGTTGCTATCATTGCACCAATCAGTTGCATTGTTGCTGTCTTGTGGCGATCGCGATCCCGCCGCACGGTGAGGCTCACAAAGGAGCTCCTCACCATGCGCTGGAACATCGATCCCTCTCACTCCACGGCCGAGTTCTCGGTCCGGCACCTCATGATCACGAACGTCAAGGGGCGCTTCGGCGCCCTGTCGGGCACCGTCGAGCTCGACCCCGAGCACCCGGAGACTTCGAAGGTTGACGTCACCATCGACGCCACCTCGATCGACACCAGCAACGAGAAGCGCGACGCCCACCTCAAGTCGCCAGACTTCTTCGACGTCGAGAAGTTCCCGAGCCTCACCTTCAAGTCCACGAAGGTCTCCAGGACCGACGCCGGCTTC
>JAGSPR010000470.1 GCA_018262455.1 Deltaproteobacteria bacterium
TCGCACGACACGCCGAAGAACGGCAGGAAGAAGCAGGCGATCACGATCGCGCTGACGTACTTCCCGAGCTTGCTCCACATGCTGCGCTGCGCTGCCATGGGCGCAGCGTACACGGAAGCGTCACAGTCCGCTGATCGCATCCTCCCATCGCGTCGAGAACACGAGGTAGTCGGCGAAGTCGAACGGATGGGTCGCCAGCTTCCCGCGCTGATCCTCGCGCAGGGAGCCAGTGAACTTCTTGCTCGCACGATCGACGAGATCGAGGACATCTCGCGCGACCGAGACGCCGGCCATCGGCTTGAACGTCGACGGCGAGAGCTCGCCCGAGAGCACGGCATTGAACAAGCGATCCTGGATCGCGGTCGCGGTCTCTCTCGCCGTGGCATCGAGCGCGGCGACCTGTTGCGCGTCGAGGTTTGCGAGCTTCGTGAAGTCCTCCTTGCTCCGGGAGATCCGTGCGCGCTGCGGTGCGACCGCGAGCTGCGCGAGCGGGATCATCCGATCGCGGTAGTCGCGCAGGTCCTCGCCGGGCTGCGGCGTCAGCGAGCGCGCCCACGCCGGGATCGGGACGCCGAACAGCCTCGCGCCCGGGGCGCTCGGCACCGCGGGCAGCGGAGCGTCCTCTCGCTCCTCACCAGGTTCGCGGTCCTCGTCGAACCCGGCCGCGCTGCGCGCGTGCGAGCGCGACGACGGCATCGGCTGGCAGTCGGCGATGGTGTCGGTCGCCGGTGCGGGTCGGGTGCACGCGCGCCACGCCTGCCAGGTGCAGGCGAGACCAAGAACCACCGCGGTGGTGCGCCACGCGTTGCTCACGGCTGCACCTGGTCCAGATCGGCGGGCTTTGCGGCCTTCGCCTTGACCCTCAGCTTCAGCTGTTGTTCCCCCTGCGGGTAGTACGGCGCGCCGCCCGGCGTGTAGTACGGCTGCGGTCCCGGCGGGACCTGCGGCGGCGGAGACGGCTGCCCCGGATACCCCGGGGGCGGAGAGTACGGGTACAGCTGCGGTCGCCGCGCCTTCTTGCCCCCGAAACCGAACTGGTACGCGGCGCCGAGCCGCATCTGGTACGTCGTGATCGGACCGCCGAGATCCGCGGCCGTGAGGATGTCGATCGAGAGCGGCCGCAGCCACAGCATCCACGACGTGCCGATGCCGTACTCGACGACGCCCTCGAACCGCGTCGTCGTCCCGCCGACGTCCTGGAACGCAGGCTCGTCGAAGTTGACGAGCGTCGCACCGACGCCGATCCGACCCCCGATCGACAGCTTCGGGCTCACCTGTGCGGCGACGCTCCCCGCGACCAGCACCGTGCCGTGCGAGGCGTCGGCGTTGCCGTAGCTGTCGAGGTCGAGCCAGATCCCGACGTTGGTGCCGGAGAAGCCGAACGACAGCGACCCGCCGGCGAGCGCGGGGACCTGATCGGCGCGGCGGTTCATCGGAGCGGCGAACCCGAGCAAGGCACCGATCCTGAGGTGGCTCGTCGCGGGCTCGTCGACCGCCGACGCGGTGGTCGCGACCATCGGCTGCGGCGCGACCATCGGCTGCGGTGCGACCAGCGGCTGCGGCTGCATCGGCGCCGCCGGCTGCGCGTGCGCGGGGTGCAGATCGCCGGCGAGGATCACGAGCACGCTCGCGACCGCCGCGACCGCGACCATCGCGCGGCGCCGCGCGAACACCAGGCCGCCGCCGATCGCGGCGAGCACGCAGAGCGAGAAGATCTGGCCGCTCGACAGGCCGAGGTAGATGCCGCGGCCGAGATCGCCGCGCAGCGCCTCGATCCCGAGCCGCCCGATCGCGTAGGTCGCCGCGAACGCGAGGAACACGCGCCCACTGCCCTCGCGCGCCCACTTGCGCCGCGCGACCCACAGCGTGACGCCGATGATCACGAGGCCGAGCGCCGCCTCGTAGAGCTGCGTCGGGTGCACCGGCAGCGACTCCAGCCGCTCCGCGGGGAGCAGGCCCGCGCGGACCTGGTCCTTCCACGCCGGGCTCCCCGCGGGGAAGCGCACGGCCCACGGGACCGAGGTGACCTTGCCGTAGTCACAGCCACCGAGGTAGCAGCCGAGCCGCGCGAACACGAGCGCGAGGCCGAGCGGCGCCGCGGCGAGATCGCCGAAGCGCACGACCGAGAGCTGGTTCGCGCGACACACGGCAGCGACCGCCCCGAACGCGGCGAGGTAGCCCCAGAACGAGGTCATGCCCGACCACCGCACGCGGACATGCCCGGTCGTGACGAGCTGGGTGACGGCGTCGATCGCCATCGGCACGACGAAGCCCGCGACGACCGCGGCGAGATACGACCACAACACGACGCTCGCGATCACGCCGCGATCGATGCCGCGGCGCCGCGCGACGATCTGCATGCACACGAGCATGACGAGTCCGGCGAGGCCGACGCACGAGAACCAGCTCGGGGCAAGCGACAGCGCGACCTCGCGCGGCATGAACTGATCGAGCCAGTCGACGACGTCCGGCCTCACGACGCGACCTCCTCGGTCGAGACGTGATCCAGCTTGCGCTTGCGGCGCGATCTCGTTCGGATCACCGCGGCGACCGGCACGGGCATGAACGCCCACATGAGCGAGATCGCGAGCGCGATCCCACCCGACGAGTCGCGCCGGGTGACGTTGCAGCTGCCGCTGCTGCCCCCGTTGTTGCACCCACCACCTCCACTGCTCCCACCGCAGCCACCGCCGCTGCAGCCACCGCCACCGCCACAGCCGCCGCCGCCGCAGCTGCCGCCGCTGCTGCCACCGCCGGAGTCGCCGCTGCAGGTGCCGCCACCGGTGCCGCTGCCGTCCTGCGACGAGCACGATCCACCGCCGCCGGTGGTCGAGTCATCGGACGAGCACGAGTCGCAGTTGCCGCCGCAGCCGCCTTGATCATTCGAGCTCGAGCACGCGCTATCGCACGACAGCGCGTTGTTGCAGCTCGGGCCATCGCAGTTGCAGTTCGGCGAAGCCTCGCAGTTGCTGTTGTTGTTGCTGCACGAGTCGCCGCAGTCGATCGACGTCGAGCGCGGTGGCCGTGGCGGATCAACGACACCGGCGTCGGGACCGGGGCCCGGGAACGCCCCGCCCGGTGCACCGTAGATCTCGGAGAGGCACGCATCGAGGGCGCTGCCGCACGTGGGGTCGTCGATGAAGTTGGCGTTGTTCTCGAGCTCGTTGAGCTCGCTCGCGGCATCGAGATCGCGCGCGCAGCCGGGCGCGCTCTCGGCCGTGCAGCGCTCGACGGACGAGATCGCGATCGCGAGGTTGGCGCACAGGAGGAAGTAGCCGCGGCCGTTGGTCGCTCCGAGCGCGGTGCACTCGTCGTTGCCGGTAGCGCTCGTCACCGCCGTGCAGGTGCCCGCAGGGAGGCAGCTCTCGCAGCGCGTGCGCTGGACGTACGCGCACTCCGCGATCGACCCGTAGAAGCTGTAGGGATTCCCGCTCGCGACCGCCGCGGTCTCCACCGGAGCGACGCCGGTCGTCGGATCCTTCGGAGCGATCCGCGCGTGCGGCGTGCCGTCGAGCGCGGCGCGCTCGAGCAGTGCGGCGGTCGCGGCCTCCATCGGCACGGGCTCGAGCGCTGCGAGCACGATCGGGTTGACGATCAGGCGTGCGGGCGCCGCACCATCGGCCGCGACGTAGCCGGAGATCGCAGCGAGCCGCGGCGCGGGCACGACGATCACCGGTCCGTGGTCGTGGCCCGCGTCGAGCGCCATCGCGGACAGCAGCTCGAGGCCCCGCCCCGGGAGGTGACTCCACGCGCGCGTATCCCACTGCTCGGCGAGCCACAGCTCCGTCGCCGGATCGGAGCTCGGGTGGGCGCCACCCTCTGCCGCGCCGATCGCGCGGGCCGCGGGCCGCGGGTTCGCGGTCAGCTCCGTCGCGCGGAGCACGATGCGCACGACGCCGAGCGCACTCGCGCCGTCGGCGATGCGGTTCGCATCGACCACCGCGAGACCCCGTACGACACGATCGTCGAGTGACGGCATCGCATCGAGCGTGACGCTCGCCGGTTCGGCGTTCTCGTGGAAACCACCGACGAGGACGAGGCGGGCAGCCGCGCGCTGTTCACCGTCCCACTCGTTCGCCACGTCGGGCGAGAGACCGAGAAGGTCTCGCAGCTCGAGGTCTCCCGGATCGACCCGGATGTCGCCAGCGCCGCACGCGCCGACAAGTGCCATGGCCGAGGCCACGGTGATCCACCACGATGTTCCCCGCATCGACGCCATCGTAGTCCGAGCTTGTTGCGCGCGTCCGTGGGGCGCGCGTGAGGTCCGCTGTTTGCCGCGACCGCGAGGTGATCTCACGGTCGGTCCGCATGCGACTCACGACCGACTCACGCGCCAACCACTCGATGATAGGCTGCGCCGCATGCAGATCGTCAGCGTCGTGGTCTCGCGACCGCTCGATGCGTGTTGGCGGGTCTTCACCGATCCGGGCGCGCTGACCGCATGGGTGCCCGGCCTGCGCGAGGCGCTGTTGATCGAAGCGCGCGAGGATGGACTACCGCGCGAGATCCAGTTCGAGTTCGGTGCGGAGCTGATCTACTCGCTCGTCTATGCGTATGACGTCGACGCGCACGTCGTGCGCTGGGAGCCGCGGCCCGGCGAGCACGGCGCCGTGCGTGGCTTCGCGCGCTTCGAGGCCGAGGGCGACGGCACGCGGGTCACGTACGCGCTCGAGCACGAGGCCGGGCGCAAGGCGATCGACCGGGCGTTCGATGATCCCGAGCAGCTGGCCGAGGCCTTCGCGCGCTGGATGCACGAAGGCCCGGTGACCTAGCGATCAGCGGACCGCGGTGTCGGCGAGCTTGACGGCGAGCCGCGAGATACGCTCGTCGGTGTCCCGCGCGAGCGTGGACAGCTTCGCCGCATCGACCGAGCCCGGCGCGATCCGATCGAGTGCGCGGAGCGCCTCGAGGCGGACCTCGGGGGCGCCGTCGCCGAGCCGGGCGAG
>JAGSPR010000471.1 GCA_018262455.1 Deltaproteobacteria bacterium
CGACGAAGTACTGATCGCTGCGACCGCCCTCGATCCGGATCTTGGTCGGCTGGCCAGCCTCGTCGAGCACCGCGCCGATCCCGACGAGCCGATCGACGCCCAGATCGCGGTCGTACGCGACGAGGAACGGGATGAAAGTCGCGTCGGGGCTGACGTCCGTATTCGGCTCGATCCGGACGATGAAGCCGTCGACGCGCGCGACATTGTCGACGATCCCGGCGGTCGCCCGCTGGTGGTAGTAGCGCACCGCCTCCTCGGCGAGCCTCGAAGGCCGCTCGCGTTGGCCGGCGACGTCGACGATCGCGCTCGCATCCGCACTCGCCAGCACGAGCTCGATGCGCCCCGCTGACGCCGGCCCCGCGGGAGCACGGACCGTGAGCACCGCGCCATCATCGCTACCGCCGCACGCGGCGACCGCGCACAGGATCAACAGGGGCGATCGCATGACGTACGAGCTTACCGATGCCCCGGTGCGCCGAACACCCCTTACTTCTGAAACGACGTGCCCTCGCCCGCGAGCTCGAGCCGCTGGGGCGAGCCGGTCGACGTGTAGACGACGATCGTACGCACGGTCGGAAACTCGAGCGAGAGCACGAGCTCCTTCCGGCCGTCTCCGTCGACATCGACCACCGCGAGCAGGGTCATGTTGACGACCTGCTTCGGATCCACGGCCTTGCCGGGATCGAGCGGCGGTCCGAGCCGCAGGTTGTACAGCTGGAAGCTCGGCTTGCACGCCGCCCCCGCCGTGGGCGCCGCGGTCCACTCGTTCGCGGGGCTGCGAATGCCATCGAGGGCCCCGACGAGCGGAAACGACTCGAGGACGCCATCGCCATCGATATCGACCGCGAGCGCATCGCCGGACAGACACGCGCCGCCGGTCTGAAACGCGACGCTGGACGGCGGATCATCAGGACGGCCGAGCTGTCCCACCGCGATCCCGCAACCGCCGGTCGCGGGCACGCACTTCGGATCCTCGATGCGATTGCCGCTCCCCGCGTCCGCCGTGCACGGTGCCGCCCCGACGTAGGTTCCTGCAGCAACCGATTGCTGGAGGCCGATGTCCGCGAGGCCCACCGTCTCGAACACGCCGGCGGGCTTGCCGTCGACCGCGAACACGGTGAACTGCGGGACGCCGCCCCGCTCGACCACGTTCTGCACGTCGGCCGCCGTGTCATTCCAGGCCACGGTCCGGATGATCAGCGGTGCCACCGCGGGTCGGCCAGCCGCCCCCTGGGGGCACATCTCGCCAATCACGACCTGGCGGCCACCCTTCGTGGGCTTGGGCCGAAGCTCGTTCCGGACGACCGGACCTGGTTCAGCAGGCGGAAGAGGTGGTCTAACCGTTGGACCACAGGCAATCAGCGCCACGAACGAGGCAACGCGGAGGACACCACCACGGTCACTAACCATCGGATGCACCATAGCCCGCCGGATCTCGACCATGCGAATTGGTGATTCGTTGCCTGGCGGGTTTGACCCGGCAGTTTTCGCCTGTCTATAGTCCGCCGACTTCGGCGATGCCCAAATCCCTCATGCTTTCTATGCCTTATTCATCACGAACCTTGTCCGGCATCGCTGTGATCCTCCTGGCCTCCACCGGTCTGGCGGAAGCCCAAATCTCTCCCGGCGGTGGCATGGGTCCTGGTATGGGCCAGCAACCCTCGGGGGAAGACAAGAAAGAGGGCGTGGCCGAAGCGGCTCCGAAGAACCCGAGCATGTTGCCGACGGTGCCAGCACTGCCGCCGCCGAAGGGCCGCCGCAAGCGCTGGAAGCTGTTCGAGCTCGACGGCTACTTCCGGCTACGCACCGACTGGTTCAAGAACTTCCACCAGGGGTTCATCGACAACCCGACGGTCGGCGGCGCCCCGTTCCCGCGCGCCCTCGGCTGCAACTCCACGACTGCCGGTGCATCGTGCGAGAGCGCGCTGTCGAGCAGCAACATGCGGCTCCGGCTCGAGCCGACGATCAACCTCGACGAGGGCACCTCGATCCACGTCCAGGCCGACGTCCTCGACAACCTCGTCCTGGGGTCGACGCCGAGCAACGACATCTACAACGGCACCTACGACTCGAGCAGCGCCGATCCCGCCGTGCGCCCTCCGCTGGGTGCGTTTGGCAACACGCAGGACCCGCCGGTCGCCGGCGCCAACAGCGATCGCAGCTCGATCGTGATCAAGCGCGCCTGGGCCGAGGTGGCGCTCCCTCTCGGCATCCTGAAGTTCGGCCGTCAGCCCAACCACTGGGGCATGGGCATCTGGGCCAACAGTGGCGGGCACGATCCGCTGAGCGGCACCACGGACTACGACGCCGACTACGGCGACACCGTTGACCGCGTCAGCTTCTCGACCGCGATCCCCGGCACCCAGCTCCGGGCGATGGTCGCGAGCGACTGGGCGTCGACGCGCCTCGCCTCGAACCAGACCTCGGTGGGCAAGGGCCGCGAAGGCCATCCCTGGGATCTGTCCGACGACGACGACATCAATGCCTGGACCCTCGTCATCTCCAAGCTGGACACGCCCCTGGAGTTCCGCGAGAAGGCCGACCGTGGTGAGCTCGCGGTCAACTACGGCGTCTACTTCGAGTACAAGACCCAGAAGTTCGACGACGACCTGTCCGGCTTCACGCAAGGCGGTACGTTCGACGGCGCGAACTTCCGCGCGCGTGGCCTCAAGGCCTACTCGCCCAGCCTGTGGGGCAAGCTCGCGTTCGGCAACGTCACGCTCGAGGGCGAGCTCGTCGCGCAGCTCGGCAAGATCGACCGGCTCGACGAGTACGACTTCACCAAGCAGGTGGACATCCGCAAGTACGGCGGGGTTGGTCGCCTCAACTGGAAGGGCCTCGAGGGCAAGCTGCGGCTCGGACTCGAGTCTGGCTTTGCGTCGGGCGATCAGTGGGACAACACGCCCCCGGGCAACACGAACATCGCGTTCTCGAACCCGCTCGGCAACGACCCCAACGACACCAAGCTCACGCAGTTCACCTTCAACCGCGAGTACAAGATCGACATGATCCTGTTCCGTCACCTCATCGGTGCGGTGACGAACGCGGCCTACGTCAAGCCGTTCCTGTCGTACGACCTCACGAAATCGATCCAGTTCAAGATTGCGAACATCTCGTCGTTCGCGATGAAGCCGGTCGCCACCCCCGGCAACGGCCGGATGTACGGCACCGAGTTCGACAGCGACATCGGCTACTCCTCGGGTGGCCTGTTCATCGGCTTCTCGTACGGCGTGCTGTTCCCGTTCGGCGCGATGTCCCACCCCACCGCCGATCCGCTCGTCGACGGGGGGGCTGATTACGGCTTCGGCGCCGACGACGTGCTCGGGGACAACACCGGGAACGCCACGACCTCGCACACGATCCAGTCGCGGCTCGTTCTCAGCTTCTGATCACAACTCGCCGATCGCAGCCTGCAGACGGTCCACGGCGACGAGCTGCATGCCGTGCGCGTGTTCGAGCCGTGCCTTGTTCTGGGTCGGGATCAGCGCGCGTTTGAAGCCGAGCCGTGCTGCTTCGGCGAGTCGTTGGTCGCACAAAGGGACCGCTCGGATCTCGCCGGCGAGCCCGACCTCGCCGAACACCACCGTCTGGGCATCGATCGCGCGACCACGCGCCGAGGACGCGATCGCGCAAGCGACGCCGAGATCGATCGCGGGCTCGTTGACGCGGACGCCGCCGGCGACATTGACGAACACGTCGCGATCGAGCACGTCGCAGTTCGCGCGCTGCGCGAGCACCGCGAGCAGGAGCGATACGCGATTGCCATCGACGCCGGCCGCGGTTCGCCGCCCGAACCCGCCGCATGCAGGTGCCACGAGCGCCTGGATCTCGACGAGTAGCGGCCGCGCGCCATCGGACGACGCCACGACGACCGAACCCGGCGCGCCGATGGGACGCTCGGCGAGCAGGTGTGCCGACGGGTTCGTGACCTCCGCCATCCCTCCGCCCCGCATCTCGAACACCCCGATCTCCTGGGTCGAGCCGAACCGATTCTTGTGCGCCCGCAGGATCCGGTACGGCCCACCATCGCCCTCGAGCTGGAGCACGACATCGACCAGGTGCTCGAGAGTCTTTGGACCGGCGAGCCCTCCGTCCTTCGTCACGTGGCCGACGAGGATCGTGGGTACGCCGGAGGTCTTGGCGTACTGCATGAGCCGGCTCGCACACTCGCGGACCTGCGCGAGCGAACCCGGGATCGAGTCCAGCATCGGCGTGTAGACGGTCTGGATCGAGTCGATCGCGAGGATCGACGGCGGCTCGGCGCGGACCAGCGACAGGATGCGCTCGACGTCGGTCTCGGCCACGACCGAGAGCTGTGCAGCGGCCGCACCGACGCGTCGCGCCCGCATCGCAGTCTGAGCGACCGATTCCTCGCCGGTTGCGTAGAGCACCTTGCGGGGCTTCGCACCGGGGCGACCTGGATCACTCCGGGAGAGGCCCGCGAGTGCCTGCACCAGCAGCGTCGACTTGCCGACGCCTGGCTCGCCGCCCAGCAGCACGAGACAGCCATCCACCATGCCGCCCCCGAGCACGCGATCGAGCTCGCCGATGCCCGTCTTCAAGCGGTCCGCACTGCCGATCTCTCGGACCTCGGTGATCGGCGTCGGCTCGTTGCCATCGCTCACACCCGTCGAGCTCGGGCGAGGTGGCGTGGCCTGCTCGGTCTGCTCGATCAGCGAGTTCCACTCCTGACAGGCCGGGCAGCGGCCGAGCCACTTCATCTCGACGTGCCCACAGCTCTGGCACCCGTAGGAGGTCCGGGCCTTGACTGCTCTGAGCTTCGCCATCGAGTGGTCGTACCACCCGGGTCTGACGATCCGTTCAGGTCATCGCGAGGGGTCAGCTCAAGCGCTCGCGGACGCGACCTTGCTTCTGCCGCAATCGCTCGGCGAGCTCCTCGCGACCGAGCGCCGTCGCGCGCTGCGCACCGACCCCGAGCCAGCG
>JAGSPR010000180.1 GCA_018262455.1 Deltaproteobacteria bacterium
CCGGCGGTCTCCCGAACGTCGCGTCCCGGCGCGAGCCGCGGGGTGCGCCCGCGTGCGGGGCCAGCCGCGCGTCGTCGTGCCAGCACCGCGCCCCGCGATATGCGCTACAGGCTCCTACAGGCTCCTAGATCACTCTTGGGGTCCACGTCTCCGCTCCTGCCATGCGGAACACCCTGCGCTGAGCGCGCGGCGGTCACCAGACGGGGCTCGTGCACCGGATACGATCCTCTTTCAAGGGCGTTAGCAGCGACGCACCAGCAGCGCGCCCCAGGCCGCGTACTCGCGCACCAGCCAGCGCACGGCGCGCCGGCGGTCGCGATATTCGAGGCTGTCATCGATGTGCCAGACGTGGGCGTCGAGGCCGGCCGCGCGAAACAACCGGGCCGCGCGCCGGCCATGAAATGGCTGAGTGACCAGCCAGACCGAGCGTGCGCCGCGGCGGCCGAGCAAGGCCGCGGTCAGCCGGGCGTTGTCGCGGGTCGTCCGCGAGGCGTTCTCTACGAGGACGTCGGTGACCCCGCGCGCCCGCAGGCCCTCGGCCATCACGTCGGCCTCGGCGCGCGTCGCGCCCCGGGTGATGCCGCCGGTCGCGACCACCAGCGGCGCGCCGCCCGCACGCCACAGCGCGGCCGCGGCCTCGACGCGCTCCTCGACGAACGGGGACAGCGCTCCGCGGAGCAGCGGCGCGCCGAGCACGACGATCGCGTCGAGCGGGCGCAACGGCTCGCTCACCACCAGGGGGCGCTCGAGCAGCGACGCGAGTGTTGCGGCCAGGGTCACCGTGGCTCGGACGTAGCACGCGCCGGTTCAAGAACCGTCGATCACGTAGCCGAACCCTTCCGGCGAGTTGGCCCCACTCGATGCTGTCGCCAAACCCCACAGTTCGTCGCATGCGACCACGTCTCGCGCCGTTCACGTGGCGTCGCGAACCCGGGACACGAGCGGAACCACACGACTTGGCGGCGCATGAGCTTGGCCCGGCGGCTGCTCTCGATCAGGACCGTACCGTCCAAAGGAGAGAACCCACATGTCGCTTCGCCGGATCGCCACTGTCTTCACCCTCACGGGCTCGCTCGCCCTCCCCACGCTCGCGGCCGCGCAGCCGGCGCTGGCCGAACCGGGCCTCGAACGCCACGGCCTGTTCGCCGGAGGTGGAGTGTTCGGCGGCAACATCTCGTGTGAGGGCGATAACTGCGGTGACTTCCGCGAGGCCGGGGGCGCGAACGGTCAGGTCGGCTACCTGCTCGGCCCCCGCTTCGGCCTCCTGCTCGATGTCTGGGCGATGACCTCGAGCCAGAACGACATCTCGATCACGTACGTCGCGAGCACGCTCAGTGCCCGGCTGTGGGTCGCCCCGCGCCTCTGGGTGCAGGCCGGGCTCGGCTCCGGCCACGCCGAGGTCCGCGTCAGCATCTTCGGCGCGCGAGGGGATGACGTCCCGGTCGGCGAGGTCGCGGCCGGCGCGGAGCTCGTGCGCGGTCCGGGCTGGTCGCTCGATCTCACCGCCCGGATCGCGCAAGGCACCGCCACGAGCGACAACAACAACGTCACCACGGGGCGCGCGGCCGGCCTCGGCGTCACGATGACCTGGTACGCGCGCCAGCCGGCCCGGCGCATCGGCATGATGGCCTCGCGGTGACCCGAACGCGAAACCAGGTGACCGCGCCCTGAAGCGCGGGTCACTCGTCGGCGACGATGTAGGCGAGGACGGCCACCGCCGCGACATCATCGGCGAGCTGGGCAGCGACGTCGAGCCCGAGCGTGGGGACCCCGGCTTCGACCATCGGGCTGATGTCCGAGCCGCCATGACCGGCGATGACGCGGGTCGCGTTGATCGGCCCGAGCAGCGTGGCGATCTTGCCGAACCGCGCGACCGCCGCCGCGGTGAGCTCCGGCTTGGTCTCGACGGAGAACCCACGTGGCGCGAAGCCGCCGCTATCGGACTCGACCGCGAGGACGGTCCTGGCGAGCTCGCTGGCATGCGCGAGCGCATAGCCCTTGCCGCCGCGCAGCCCGTTCTCTTCGTTGGTGAACAGGACGACGCGGATCGTGCGGCGCGGGGTGAGCCCGAGCCGGCGCAGCGTCGTGAGGGCTTGCATCATGGTGACGACGCCGGCGCCATCATCGTGGGCACCCTGCCCGACATCCCACGAGTCAAGGTGGGCTCCGAGCACCACGATCTCGTCGGGCTTGTCGCGGCCGCGGAGCTCGCCGATCACGTTCGCCGACGCTGCGTCCGGGAGCTGCTGCGACTCGAGGTGGAGGCGAACCATGACCGGTCCCTGCGCGGCAAGCCGGACCAGCCGCAGCGAGTCCTCGACGGTGACGGCGGCCGCCGGGATCTTCGGCTGCGCGGGATCGTAGTTGACGGCGCCGGTGTGCGGCAGCCGCAGGCTGTGTGCGGTGATCGAGCGCATGAGGACGCCCACGGCCCCTGCCTTGGCGGCGCGCGACGGCCCGCGCGAGCGAAACGGTGCGACGTCGCCGTAGCCCGAGCCGTTGGCCTCGGTCCATGGCGGCATCGCCACGTCGAACAGCACCAGCTTGCCCTTCACGTCGGTGTGCTCGAGCTCGTCCCAGCTGCGAACGACGACCACCTGCGCGACGAGCCCGCCCTTCGGCGTCGGCACGGTGCCGCCGAGCCCGATGATGTGGAGCGGGCTGCCGACCGGCGACGGCGTCCCGTTCGGCGCCGACGAGACGATGGCAGCGTCCTCGGCACCACGGACCCAGTGCGGCACCATCACCGGCTCGGTGCGCACGGTGTGACCGTCGGCCTCGAGAGTCCGCTGCGCCCACGCGATCGCGAGCTCGAGCTCGTGCGAGCCCGAGAGCCGGTGGCCGATGCCGTCGGTGAGCTGCGCGAGCTTGGCGTAGGCGCCGCGATCGGCGCGCGCAGCGGCGATGATCTTCGAGGCCACCGCTTGCGAACGATCGGCGATGGGTCCCTCGGTGGCCGCGGCGGTGCCATACGAGCTGGTGTCGGACACCCAGGCCGGAATGTGCACGCCACCCATCGGCTGCGAGACACATCCGGTCGCGACCACGAGCGCGAATCCCAGGCCCGCTCTCATGAGGCCTCGAGCTCGGTCGGCGGTGGCGCCGCTGGCAGCGGATCGACGACGCGGGTGCCGAGCTCGACGAGCAGCTCGATCACCGCCACGAAGCGCTCGGCGTTCGGCGGGACGCGTCCGAGCGCGAGATCCGAGAGCGGCAGCGGATGATCGAGGGGCGCGCCGCGGCCCGGATAGACTCGATAGCGCACGGCCTCGCGCTCCCAGTACGCGAGCCAGCCATCGAGCGTGGTGATCGCCTTGGCGCGCGCGCCGTCATCGAACAGCTTGCCGAACGCGGTGGCATTCCCACGCAACTTGAACCGAGCATCGAACTCGGGATCGCCGGTGCGGAAGCCCGGCGCCGCGGGAGGTCCCGACGGGTTCGCGCCCGAGCCACGCAGCGGCACCGCCCACATCGTGACGGTCGCTCCGCGGATCTCGTCGACGTCACGCCCGATCACGACATCGAGAGCGAGGACCCTGCCACCGATGCGCTCGATCCGGGTCCGGACCGGCAGCCCCTTGACCTCGGCGACGATCACCGTCGACACGAGCCCGCCCTCGCCACGCGTGGTGAGGCTGTGGGCCTCGCCGCAGCTGTCGCGCAGCCCTCGCGTGATCGCGCCGACGTACGCCGACCAGGTCGCGTCGGCCACCGGCGGCGCGTCGCTCGTGAACGGCATGGCCTCGAGCTCTTGCTCGCGGACGGTGCGCGCGGCGTCGACGATGAGGGCGATGCCGAGCAACGGCAGCAAGTAGTGGTGAGGCCACGCAAAGCCGTAGCCGCCGAGCACGATGAGCCCGATCCCGGTCGCGATCGCGCGCCGTGACTCGGCACCCGCGATCGCGCACGACGAGATCGTCCAGGTGAGCGTGGCGAGCGCGAGCAGGTACAGCGCGAGCCGCTGGTCGGCGTGCCCTGGGCTGATCTCGATGCCGAGCCCGAGCTGGGAGACCTTGGCGACGGTCGGGTAGTACATCCGCGACACCACGGCGCCCGCCGCGGCGACGGCCATCGCGAGCACGATCGGCAACGGCCGAGCGACCGCGCGCGCGAACGGCCGAGGGGCGAAGCAATACGGCGTGGCGAGCGCGGCCAGGCAGAGCCCGAGCACGCCCAGTCGCATCACCACCGGGGCCAGGCCATCGAGCTCCTCCTCGGGCCCGAGCCTGGCGGCGATCACCATGACGCCATGGAGCAGCAACGGGACCACGAGGATCGGCAGGCCGACCTGGACGCCCGCATCGCGGCTGGCCCCGAACACGGTGGCGACCATCGCCAGCGCGGCCACCGTGAACGCGATGGCGAGCACGAGCTTGGCCGACTCGGGAACCGAGATCACCAGCGGCACGGCGGTGATCACCGTGGCGAGCAGCAGCGTGCCGTGAGCAACGATCTCGCGCAGCCGTCGCGTGCGATCGAACGCCGAGAGGCAACGGGTCGCGAGCACGAGCGCCGCGAGCACGCCGGTGAAGTAGAAGAGAAACAGCCCGATGTGGTCGAGGCTCGCATGCCACCCCGGCGACTCCCCCTTCCGTGGCGGCAGCATCCCCACCGCGATCCGGTTGATCACGACCTCGGCGAGGGCGACCACCAGCAGCACGTGGATGGCCGTCACCCTCGATGCGAGCCGTCCGGCGGTGCGTCCGGACGGCTGACCGGCAGGGTGGCGGGGAGCAGACAACCAAAAAACCGTAGCGTTGTGAACCAGTTGGGTCAAGGAGCGATGGCGGCCGCGCCGAGCTGGATGGCGGAAAACTGCCGGTCTTCGCAACCGGGCGATATCTTACATGTGGTGAAGCTCGCAACTGCGCTGATCATGGGAGGGCTGGCGACCTCGGCGGCCGCCAGCCCCGAGCTGCGCCCGCGACCCCACGTGGTGATCGACCCGGGGCACGGCGGCTCGAACCCCGGGGCAAAGGGGCCCGGGCTCGCCGAGAAGCAGCTGACGCTGGCGATCGCCACGCAGGTCGGCAAGCGGCTTGCCGCCCACGGCATCGACGTCCAGCTGACGCGCACCGACGATCGTACGCTGACGTTGCGCGAACGCGTCGGACTCGCGAACCGCGTGCCCGCGGACCTGTTCATCAGCATCCACGCCAACGCCTCGCCGACGCGGAGCCAGCGCGGCTTCGAGACCTTCGTGCTCACCGCGCGCGGCATCGATATCGACGGTCGCGCGCTGCGCAGCGATGCGACGACGCCTCGGCCCGGTGTCGATCCCGAGATCGCGCTCGTGCTCGACGACGTCGAGCGTGGCAGCTCGCAGTGGGAGGCCGCCGACCTCGCGGCCCGGATGCAACGAGCGTTGCACACGCGTCGCGACTCCCGGCCGGTGCATGATCGCGGCGTCCGCCAGGACGCGCATCACGTGCTGCTCGGCGCGACGATGCCGGCCGTGCTCGTCGAGGTTGGCTTCCTCGATCACCCGATCGAGGGGCGCGAGCTTGCCAATCCAGCGGTCCAGGCGACGATCGCTCACGCGATCGCCGAGGCGATCGAAGACCAGCTCGCGGAGTGAGGTACTAACCCGACGTTGGACGCGGCCCGAACGGCGCGAGCGGTGGGCTGTCCGGGTGCCAGATATTGGTCTCCTGGTACTGGCCCGAATCCATCAGCGTGAAGCCGACGAACAACGCCGCGGCGAGGAGCGCGCTGACGAAGATGACCGAGTGAAACAGCTTGTCGTACTTGAGGTGCATGAAGAACAGGATGACCAGCGTGGCCTTCACCACCGCGATCGCCATCGCGACCGCGAGGTTGATGTTCGCGCCAAAATCGACCCTCGTCGCCAGCACCGTGACCAGCGTGAGCATGAGCAGCGCCCCGCCGGTCCCCACGAGCACCTTGACGGATGCGACGTGAGAGATGCCATGTTCGTCGTGATGTTCGGATGACGCCATGCGGTCCTCAGTGAATGAGATAGAGGAGCGGGAACAGGAAGATCCAGATCAAGTCGACGATGTGCCAGTACAGCGCAGCGAAGTCGACCGGTCCGAAGTAGTCCGGGGTGAACTGGCCCTTGATCGCGCGGATCAGCAGCCAGATGAACACGAACACGCCGAACAGCACGTGGATGCCGTGCAGGCCTGTCATCGCGAAGTAGATCGTGAAGAACATGCCCGTGTTGTCGGGCGGCGGCCCCATCGCCTCGAGCTCGTGCGCGTCGTGCGTGGTGACCGGCGTCTGCGGGTCGATCGCCTTCTTGCCCAGCACGAGCTCGGTATCGAGATCGGACAGGTTGGGCGTCGCGACCGCCTTGGGGGGCGCCTTGCAGGTCGCCGTGACGATGACCTCCTCGGGGCGCTCTTCGTGATCGCCGTACTCGACGATGATGCCGACCTGATCGCTCCGCGTGCAGTCGGAGATCTCGTACGTGGTGAGCGGTGAGACCTTCTTGTCTTCCTCACCCTTGACGACGTTCTTGAGCTCCTTGTCCTTCGTGCTGCGACCGTCGATGCACTCGGCGCGGTCCTTGAACGAATCGCTCGTGACGAAGCTCGCCTTGCCACCCGGAGCGCACGAGCCAGCCGTGCAGCGCAGCGTGTAGAACCAGCCCGGCCTGCAGACCGCGGGCTGCGCAGCCGCGCGCCAGCATGGATAGTTCGAGGCGTCGTGACGGTGCTCGTCATGCAGGCTCAGCGGAGGACAGGCCTTCGGGATCGGCTTGCTCGCCTTGGGCTCGATCACCCACTTGCCGGTCTTCTTGTCCTTCTCGATGTTCCCGGCGGCGTCCTTCTTGATCTCGATCGTGGTCTCGCTGACCTCGCAGTCGGCCTGGACGCCCGGCTTGCGCAGATCGGTATCGACCCCGACATCGGCGAAGCAGCCCTGGACCGGCTTGGCCGACTCGGCATCCCACAGGATGCTGCTCTTGTGCCCCGGGCACTCGTTGTTCTTGGTGAGCAGCGGGATCCCGCCCGAGCTGACGCAGGGATCGAACCGCGCGCCGAACAGGATGTGCTCGTGGATCTTGTGGCTGTACTCGACGTACTTGACGCCGAGGAAGGTCAGCGCGCACAGCAGCGTCCCTGCCAGACACGCGATCAGCAGCTTGCGCTGACCGAGCTGCGCGGCACGCACGGCCCACGCCGCGGTGAGACTCGAGAAGATGAGGACGGCGGTGTTGATCGCCCCCATGTTCACGTCGAGGTACTTGTGCGCGTACGAGTAGATCTCGGGGTGGTGGAACCGATACAGGATGTACGCGACGAACAGCGCCGAGAAGAACAGCACCTCCTGGGCCAGGAAGATCCAGATTCCGAGCTTGCCGGCGTCGAACTGGTGCTGGGCGTCGTCGTAGTGGTGCTGGATGAACGGCGAGCCGGTGTGGCCGTGGCCGTCGTCTCCGTGGGCTGCGTGAGGCTGCTCGCTAGGTGGCGTCACTTGTCATCCTCCGGCGGCTCGATCGGTGGAGCGGCCTCGGCCTTCGCGGGAAGCTCGGCCTCGGCCGGGGCGACCACCGCGGGCAGTGGCTTGGCGTGCTCGTGCGCGTCGCCCGGCACTTCGTCCGGCTCGACGTCGAGCGGGGCGCGGCGTTCCCACACGTCTTCTTCGACTTCGACGAGGTCGTCGTAGTTGTAGATCTCGTGCAGCACGGGCGGCTTCTCGAAGTTGTAGAGCGGCGGCGGCGTCGGGGCCTGCCACTCGAGCGAGGTGCCGCCCCACGGGTTGCGCGGCGCGCGCTTGCCGGTCCAGAACGACGACACGAGCGACACGATCGTCACGAACATCGAGATGCCGAGGACGAACGCGCCGATCGTCGAGATCTGGTGATAGATCTGGAACTGCGGATCGTAGTCCCAGTAGCGACGAGGCATGCCGCGCGCGCCCATCACGAACTGCGGCAGGAACGTGGTGTTGAACCCGACGAACACGCCGATCGCGCAGATCCGGCCGATCGCCTCGTTGAACATCCTGCCCGTGAACTTCGGCCACCAGTGGTGGAGCGCGCCGAGGAACGCCACGAGCGTCGAGCCCATCATCACGTAGTGGAAGTGGGCGACCACGAAGTAGGTGTCGTGGAGGTGGACGTCGATCGCGAGCACGCCGAGGAACAGCCCGGTCAAGCCGCCGATCATGAACAGCAGCAGGAACGACAGCGTGTAGAGCATCGGCGTCTTGAGCCGGATGTCGCCCTTGTAGAGCGTCGAGACCCAGTTGAAGACCTTGATCGCGGCCGGGATGCCGACGGTGAACGTCAGCGCCGAGAACACCATGTTCGCGAGCCGCGACTGGCCGGACACGAACATGTGGTGTCCCCACACGAGGAACGACAGCAGCGCGAGCGAGATCGACGAGTAGGCGATGAACCGGTAGCCGAAGATCGGCTTGCGGGTGAACGTCGAGAGCATCTCGCTGATCACCCCCATCGCCGGGATGATCATGATGTAGACGGCGGGGTGGGAGTAGAACCAGAAGAAGTGCTGGAACAGCACCGGGTCGCCACCGAGGTTCGCGTCGAAGATGCCGATGTGCGCGAACCGCTCGACCGCGAGCAGCAGCACGGTGATGCCGAGGACCGGGGTCGCGAGCACCTGCATGACCGCCGTCGCGTAGATCGCCCACACGTTGAGCGGCATCTGGAACCAGCCCATGCCCTGGGGCCGGAACTTGTGGATCGTGACGAGGAAGTTCAGGCCGGTGAAGATCGACGAGAACCCGAGCAGGAAGACGCCCATCGTCGCGATCAAGACCGGCGTCTTGCTCTGCAAGCTGTACGGCGTGTAGAGGGTCCAGCCGGTGTCGAGGCCACCGAACGGCACCGCGCCGATGAGCAGCAGCGCGCCGACGAGCCACAGATAGAACGATGCCAGGTTCAGCCGCGGGAACGCGACGTCGGGCGCGCCGAGCTGGATCGGCATGATGATGTTGCCGAGCGCGGCCGGGATGCCGGGGATGATGACGAGGAACACCATCACCGCGCCGTGCAGCGTGAAGAACTGGTTATAGGTGTCCTGCTCGACGATCGTCTTGCCGGTGCTCCACAGCTCGGTGCGGATCAGCAGCGCGAACGTGCCACCGATGATCAGCGAGATCAGGATGCCGCCCAGGTACATCATCCCGATCCGCTTGTGATCGAGGGTGTAGAGCCAGCTGCCGAGGCCCCGCTTCACGTGCATGAAGTCGGGCTCGTTCACCGGGCCATCGTTGCGTTCCGTCTGTGTGTTCTTGGTCGCCATGGCTGCTCTCCGCTACTTCAGCGACTTGATGTACTCGATGAGGCCGTTGATCTCTTTTTCTTTCAGCTGACCTTCGAAGGGCGGCATCGTCCCCTTCGGGAAGCCAGCCACCGTCTTCGCCGACGGTGTCATCAGTGATTCACGGATGTAGTTCTCATCCATCATCACCTCCGAGCCGTCGTCCATCTTGTGCATCTTGCCGTACGCCTTCGCGAACGTCGGACCGATGCGCGCGCTGCCATCGACGGTGTGGCAGGACACGCACTTGTTCGCATAGACCATCGCGCCGAGCTTCTCGGGATCGGCGTTGCCGGTGAGGGCCTGCATGTCGGCGAGGTAGCGCGCGTAGTCCGCCTCGGACTTGTGGACGACGAGCACCGCGCGGCGCTTGCAGACGCCGGTCTCCTTGTCGAACTCCCGGCACGCCATCTGGGAGTGGTTCGTGCCGCAGAACTCGGCACACGTGAGGCGGTAGGTGCCGGGCTTGGTCGGCAGGAACCACGCGTACGTGTAGCGCCGGGGGATGACGTCCTGCTTGACGCGCATCACCGGTGCGTAGAACGAGTGGAGCACGTCCTTCGACGTCATCACGAGCCGGATCGGCATGTTGACCGGGACGTGGAGGTCGGAGTCGTAGGCGCCGTTCGAGTGCGTGAACGTCCAGTTCCACTTCTCGGCCACGACGCTGATCTCGATCGCCTTGTTCGGCGGCGTCACGACCTTCACGTACGTTCGCCAGCCGTAATAGAACAGGAACACGCAGATGATCGTCGGGATCACCGTCCACGTGATCTCGAGCGCGTCGTTGTGTCCGGCCGAGGGCTCGGCCTTGTGACCCGGACGATGGCGGTACTTGATGCAGAAGTAGACGACCGCGATCGTGATCGCGAGGAAGAAGAACACCGACAGCGCGTAGACCGCGTAGAACATCTGGTCGGTCGAGTCGGCCTCGAGGTTGACGGCCTTGGGCATCCAGAAGTTGCCCTCGTCATCGCGGACCGGCTGGTTCGCGAGGATCTCGTACCAGGGAGTCAGCTTGATCGGAACCGCGGGTGGTTCGGCAGCGGGAGCCGCCGGTGCGGGTGCGCCCGTCGGGGCGGCCGAACCGGCAGCCGGGGCGACGGCCGAACCGTCGGCCGGGGCGGCGGAACCAGCGGGGGTGACCGGAGCGGCCGGGGCGGCCGAGCCAGCGGGTACGGCGGCGGGTTGCGCGACTGCATCGGGGAGACCCCAGACTGCAATCGCGACGCCGAGTGCCAGCAGGCCGGTCACGACAATGAGGGCTGCGTAACGTGCGAAGGAATTCATGACACCTCCCCGTGCCGTGGTCGGGGTGATCGCGAGTGACGGCGAAGCAGATGAAGCACACCAAGTCCCACCAGCAGCAGCACCACGAAGCCGCCAGCCGCCACGCGCAGGGCCATCATGCCGGCGCGCGAATGGTTGTTGGCATCGGGGTCGTAGTGATAGCAGCGGAGCATGAAGCCGGTAGCGGTCGCAGGCTCGGCGAGGCCGGCCTTGAAGATCGATTCGCGCAGGACAGCCGGCTCGAGCTCGATGCCGTAGACGTAACGCGTCACGATGCCGGCGCTGCTGAGGAAGATGAACGCGGCCGGGTGTGCCCACTCGGCGCGCTCGGGGATGAACGTGTACTTGAAGCCGACGACCTCGGCGACGCGCCGGATCTCCTCGGCGTCGCCTGTGAGGTACGTCCAACCCGCCTGCGCGTCGGCGCGCTGGTCCTCGGGGAGCCGATCGATGTAGCGCGTGCGCATCTTCGTCAGCTTGTCGAGTTTCTCGTTGGGCTCGAGGCTGATCGTGAGGATGCGGTACTGCGCGCCCAGCCGGAACACGACGTCGCCGGATCTGGGGGCGCCGGCGGCCGCGGCTGCGGCATTGACGGGCGCGGGGCCTGGCTTCGCCGCCCCCGGCATCGCGGCCGTGAGCCCGTTGAGCATCATGCTGCACAGCATCGGGCAGTCGGCGTAGTTGAACGTCAGGATCGTCGGCAGATCACCGCGCAGGGCCTCGCCGAGCGTGATCGACTTGCCGTCATGGGTGCGAAACTTCGCGTCGATCGGCAGCCGCGCACCGAGGTGCTCGTCGACGGTGACGCCGCCCGCCTGGTAGGTCGGCGGGGGCGCGAGGATCTCGTCGGTGCCGTCGCGTGCGGGCGCCGCGGGCACGGCTGGCTGGCTCGAGGCGCCAGCATTTGCTGCCGCCTCTCCGCCTCGAGCCGGCTGCGCGGTCGCGGTCTCGAACGAGGCCACGACGAGCATGCCGGCAACGAGCCCGATGAAGGATCTACCGGCCATTGCCTTTCGCTGCAGCGCCGGCCTTCACCGGTGTGGCGGAACCCGACCCGGCCGGGGCCACCGCGTCCGAGGTTGCCGGGACGGTCGAGCCCGTATCGCTGGCGGGGCCAGGCGGGATCGGCGCGCTCGGCGGGATCGGCGCGCTCGGTGCAGGGCCGCCATCCGTGGGAGGCACCAGCACCGTCGGCTTGTCCGAGCGGCCATGGATCGGGACGAGGTTGTCCGGGGCGACCTTGGCGTCCCTGACGATCGACTTGATCGCGACGTCGACCGGAATCCGGTAGGTCTGGACCTCGCCGGCTGCCTTGGGCGCGGGGTTCGGGGTGGCCGGCGAGGTGATCATGCCGGTCTGCTCGGACCGGATGTGGCGCGCCTGGGTGTCCTGGCCGCCGTAGTCGGCCATGGTCTGCACCTCGGAGGTGTCGTTCATATAGAACGCCTGCAGCGCGACGATCGTGACGTACACGAGCACGGCGCCGCAGATGCCGACGACGACCACGCCGACGGTGTTGAGCTTGTCTGGATTTCGTTTGGGGCCGGACATTGCGATTTCTCCGTCCTTACATGGTCTCGTGAGCGAGCGACAACCCGAGCGTCGGATCCTTCACCGGGATCAGATTGCCCTTGAGGTTGCGTCCGATCCCGACGAGCAGAAGCCCGATGAGGCCAAACCACACGGTGACATCCACCGCGGCGAACCCGACGTGGTGATAGGCGACGTTGCCCATCAGCGGGCCGGCGTTGAGGGTCTGCGCGCCGTTCGACACTTCGAGCCAGTCGTAGCTGGGCATCACGTTCCAGTACAGATCGAGCCAGTGGAAGACGAGCTGCCACACGGCGAAGAACACGAGGGACGGCACGATTCGCTTGGTCCAGCGCGACATCAGGAACACGAACGGGAACGCCCAGAACCCGACGAGCATCGCGATGCTCACCCACTGCCACTCGCCGAACAGCCGGTACTTGTACCAGACCGTCTCCTCCGGCATGTTGCCGTACCACTGGAGCATGAACTGCGAGAACGCGGTGTAGGCCCAGAAGAACGTGAACGCGAACATCCACTTGCCGATGTCGTGGTAGTGGTCCGCGTTGACCGAGCGGGTCAGCCGACCGGTGCGCTGGATACCGAGGACGAGCAGCGCGAGCGTGGCGAAGCCGCCGACGCAGGCGCTCCCCCAGAAGTTCACGCCGTAGATCGTCGAGTACCACTTCGGCGACATCGACATCAGGATGTCGAAGGCCACCATGCAGGTCGCGACGGCGTACAGGATCATCGCCGGACCGGACACGATGCGCAGCTTCTCGGAGATCTTGGGATCGCCGGACTCGTCCTGCTCGCGTGACTTCTTCGCGAAGTACTGCGCCATGCCGATGAACATCACGGCGTAGATCACGTAGCGCACCGCGAAGAACCCCGGCGACAGCCACCCGAGCTTGTGGAGCAGGTGGTGGTTGAGGCCAGGGTCCGCGGCGTCGGGGTGGTTCCAGTAGTAGAGGTCCTGGTACCCGGCGAGCAGCGGGATGATGAACCCGAGTCCCGCGATGAACACGATCGGGAACGCGCAGCTCACCGCCTCGGCGATCCGTCGCACCACCGTGGACCACCGACCTCGCGCGAGGTGGTGGAGCATGACGAGGAACAGCGCGCCGACGCAGATGCTGAAGATGAAGGCCCAGCCGATCACGTAGGCGTGAAGGAACCGGGCCCACTTGCTGACGTGCCCGCTGTTGGTGTCGGCACTGCCGAGCACGGTCAGCACGACCGAGACGCCCAGGAACAGGACGGCGATGCCGAGTCCGGCCTTCGACAGGCTCGATCCGAGCTTGCCCGCCTTGACCTTCTCGTCGGGGTGAAGGGACTTGATGACGGCGCTCATGGGGCTACTCCTGTGGCTCCGCTGCCGGTCGTTGCTGCGCTTCCGGCACTACCGGCTGCTCCACCCGCGGGTGGGGTTGCTCCACCGGCGGGAGCCGGCGTGGGTGCTTGCACCGCGGGCATGTTCTCTCGCTGCTCGGTCGGGACCTCGTCGAACGCGGCATTCGACGCCCGCTGGAGCGCGCGGATGTAGAGCACGATCGCCCAGCGATCGGCATGCGGAAGCTGAGCGGCGTAGCCCTTCATCGTGGCGTAGCCGTTCGAGATGGTGTTGAACAGCTGGCCGTTCGGCATCTTGATGACGTGGCCGCCGGCCTCCCACGGAGGGGCGACCAGGTTCCGCGCGGCCCACGCACCACCGCTCGCGGCGACGCGCTGCGGGATCGCGCCGTTGCCGCGACCATCGAAGCCGTGGCACGGCGAGCAGTAGATGTTGAAGCGGTTCTGCCCGCGCTTGACGAGCTGCTCGGTGACTTCGAGCTGCTTGGGGAAGCTCTGCGTCC